>JBAVWI010000052.1:0-4560 GCA_049697735.1 Solirubrobacteraceae bacterium | reverse complement strand
GGCGAGGCCGCCGCGACGCCGCCGGGCGCGAGCTGCGCGCCACGTGGATCGCCGTCGCCGACGAGCTCGCCGCCGCCGCCGATCTCGCGCGGACCAAGGACGCCATGCAGCCCGCCGTGCTGGTCAGCGGCGCCGGGCGTCATGTGACAGCCCACGATGGCCCCGGCGCCCAAGCCCTGTTACGCGCGCCCGTCGAGGACCTGTTTCGCTGAAGCAGCCCGGCTACCCGGGCTGCGCAGCCGAGAGCCCGCCCGAGGGAGCGCCGACAGCGTGAAAGCCCCCGTCGACGTGGACGATCTCGCCGCTGATCCCCTGCCCGTACTCCGACAGCAGCCAGCAGATCGCCCTGGCCACGGGTGTGGGATCCGCGACGTCCCAACCGAGCGGCGCCTGAGCGCGCCATAGCTCGGCCAGTTGCTCGAACCCGGGGATGCCGCGGGCCGCCACCGTTCCCAGGGGGCCGGCGGAAACCAGGTTGACCCGGATGCCGGCCGGGCCGAGGTCGCGGGCCAGGTAGCGCGAAACCGACTCGAGCGCCGCCTTGGCCACCCCCATCCAGTCGTAGATGGGCCATGCCACGCTGGCGTCGAAGTCCAGGCCGACCAATCCCGAACCCGGCGGCATCAGGGGCACGAGCGCGCCGGCCAGCGCCTTGAGCGAGAAGGCGCTGGTCTGAAAGGCCGCCATCGCGCTCTCGGCGGGCGCGGTCATGAACCCGCCCCCGAGGGCGTCCTGGGGAGCGAAGGCGATCGCATGCAGGGCACCGTCAACCGTGCCCCAGCGCTCGCGCAACGAATCGGTCAGCGCGGCCAGGTCTTCGTCACGATTGATGTCGAGCTCGAGGACATCGACCGGCGTCGGGAGCCGTTGGGCAGCCCGCTCGGTCATCCGGCGCACACGACCAAAGCTGGTCAGGAGCACCTCGGCGCCCTCCTTCTGAGCCTGCTCGGCGGCGTGGAAGGCGATCGAGTCCCTGGTGATGACCCCGGTGATCAGCAGGCGTTTGCCGGCCAGGATCACCGCTCGCCACCCGCCGGAGCGCAGAACGCGTCCAATGCGGCGCCGAGCCGGTCACGGGTTTGCGCCGGCTCGATGATCTCGTCGACGAAGCCTTCGGCCGCCGCAGTCTCGGCCCGCAGGTGCTCGCGGGCGTAGGCATCAGCTAGGCGGTCTCGTTCCAGCTCGGGTTCGCCGGCAATTTGCAGCTCGCGGCGGTTGACGATCCCCACGGCGGTGCGCGCGCTCATGATGCCGAGCTCGGCTCCGGGCCAGGCCAGGACGAGGTCGGCGCCCAGGTCGCGTGAATTCATCGTGATGTAGGCCCCGCCATAGGATTTCCTCAGGACGACGGTCAGCTTGGGGACGGTCGCGGCCGCGAAGGCCCGAACCAGCCCAGCGCCGTAACGGATTACCCCGGCCTGCTCCTGGCGGGAGCCGGGCATGAAGCCGGGCGTGTCAACGACCGCGATCAGCGGCAGTCCGAACGAGTTGGCGAAATTGACAAACCGGGCCGCCTTCTCCGAACCCTCGGCGTCGAGCACACCGCCGAGATAGCGCGGCTGGTTGGCGACGATGGCCACCGGACGGCCGTCGATCCGGGCCAAGGCGGTGACCAGGTTGCGTGCCCACCGGGGGCATAGCTCCTGGAGCGAGCCCCGGTCGATGATCGCACCCAGGGCGTCGCGGACGTCGTAGACGCTGCGGGAGGCAGCGGGCACGAACGAGCCCGGGTCGGGGTGCTCGGGCTCCAGCGACGTCACGCGGGGCGGTGGGGAACCGGCCAGCGAAGGCAGGTAGCCGAGCAGCTCCCGCACGCGGGCGGCGGCGCTGGCCTCGGTGGGCTCGACGAGATGGCAGACGCCGTTGCGCTCGTGGACCGCCGGGCCACCGAGCCCCGAGGCGTCGATCTCCTCGCCCAGGGCTTCCCGCACGACCCCCGGGCCGGTGAGGAACATGGCGGCATCCTCGGTCATGACGATCAGATCGGTCAGCGCGGGCGAATACGCCCCGCCACCGGCCGACGCTCCGGACACGACCGAGATCTGCGGCACCCGTCCGCTCAAGGCCACCGTGTGGCGGAAGATGCGCCCGTACCCAGCCAGGGCCGCCGTCCCCTCCTGCATGCGGGCGCCACCGGACTCGACGAAGGACACCACCGGCATCCCGGCGCGATCGGCCATACCGAGCAGGCGCACGATGGTGTCGGCGTGGCGCTCACCCAGCGAGCCGCCGAAGTACGCGCCGTCCTGGGCGTAGCAGGCGATCGGGCGTCCGGCCACGGTGCCGGTCGCCCCCACCACGCCGTCACCGGCCGCCGCACGGTCACCAAGTCGGGCCGAGCGGACCCGCGAGCGCAGGATTCGGAGGCTGCCGGGATCGCACAGCGCCTCCAAGCGCTCGAGCGGATCCAGGCGATGCCCCGAGCTGGCCAGCGCCGTCGCGCTCACGCCGGCGCTCCCCGGAAAGCCAGGGCGACGTTGTGACCGCCGAACGCGAACGAGTTGGAGATCGCCAGGGGCGGGTGCCCGTTGCCGGTGATCAATGGCCGCGCCTCCCCCGGCACGTAGTCGAGGTCGAGCTCGGGATCCGGGACCTCGTAGCCAAGCGTGGGAGCGATGACGCCGGAGATCAGGGTGCGCAGTGTGGCCACCGCCTCGACCGCCCCGGCGGCGCCGAGCAGATGCCCGATCGCCGACTTGGTGGAGGAGATCGGCACCCGTCGGGCGTCCTCACCCAGGGCGCGCTTGAGGGCAAGCGTCTCGGCGGCATCGTTGAGCTGAGTCGAAGTCCCGTGGGCGTTGACGTAGTCGACGTCGGGCGCAGTGACCCCGGCATCGCTCAGGGCGAGCTCGATCGCCCGCGCTGCGGCTGCACCGGTGGGCTCAGGGGCTGTCAGGTGGAAGGCGTCCGAGGTCGAGCCGTAGCCGGCCAGCTCGCCGAGCACGGTGGCGCCCCGGGCGGCAGCCGCCTCGGCGTCCTCGAGCACGACCATGCCCGCCCCCTCGCCCATCACGAAGCCATCCCGGCGCAGGTCGAAGGGCCGCGACATGCCGGTGGGCGAGAGCGCCTGCATCGAGTTGAAGCAGGCGAACCCGAACTCGGTCAGCGTCGCCTCGGCGCCGCCGCAGACGACCGCGTCAGCGTCGCCGTACTGGATCATGCGCATGCCTGAGCCGAGGGCATGCCCCCCGCTCGCGCAGGCCGAGACGACGCCGTAGCTCTGGCCCCGCAGGGCATGCTTCATCGAGACGGCGGCCGCGGCTGCGTTGGGCATGTACTGCGGGATCCCCAGCGGGGAGACCATCTTCGCCCCCCGGTCGCGCATCACGTCGTGCTGGGTCTCGACGGTGTCGATCCCGCCGATTCCGGTGGCGATCACGCAACCGAGCCGCAGCGGGTCATAGGGCGACTCGCCGTCCCATCCGGCCTGGGCAACGGCCTCGGCCGAAGCGATGACGGCAAACTGGGCGAAGCGGTCCAGGCGACGCGCCTCCTTGACCGAGAGGAAGTCCTTGGCCTCGTAATCGCGGCACGCCCCGGCCCCATCAGCGATCCCGCACACCCCTTCCGCCCAGCGGTCGTGCAGGGTGGCGGCGCCGATCCCGAGCGGGGTCACCGCGCCCAGCCCGGTGATCACGACCTTGCGTCTATCCGGCCGGGCGGTCATTACTCGGCCCGCTCGACGATCAGATCGACGGCGTCGCCCACCGTCTTGAGCTGCTTCATGTCGTCACCCTTGAGAACCACCCCGTACTCGTCCTCGACCACCTGGGCCAGCTCGACCAGGTCAAGCGAGTCGATGTCGAGTTCTTCGAATGTCGCGGTCCGCGTGATCTGGTCCTGCTCGGGGCCAAAGCTCGCGAGGGTCTCGACCACTCGAGCTTCGACCTGCTCGGTTGTCACTGACATTGGCTGCTCCTATTGATTGAGTTGTTCATGCCGCCAGGCCACCGTCGACGCTAAGCACGGCACCGGTCACGTAGCTCGCGGCATCGGAGATGAGAAAGCGTACGCACGCTGCCACGTCGTCCGGCGTACCCATTCGGCGCGCCGGCACGTGGGCGAGCAGGTCAGACGTCATCTCCGAGGTCATGTCGGTCTCGATCAGCCCCGGCGCCACGGCGTTGACGGTGATTCCACGGCGCGCCACCTCGACCGCCGTGGTCTTGGTCAGGGCAATCAGGCCGGCCTTGGCGGCGGCGTAATTGGCCTGGCCGGGATTGGCCCGCAGCCCGCTGATCGAGGCGATGTTGACAATCCGCCCGCTGCGGGCGCGCAGCATCGGCTTCAGCGCCCGCCGGATGAGGCGGAAGGCAGCACTGAGATCCGTGTCGATGACCCGCTGCCAGGCGTCATCGCTGAGTGAGGGGGTGAGATCATCGGCCGTGATCCCGGCGTTGTTGACCAGCACCAGCACCGGCGTCCCGAAGTTTTCCTCCAGGGTCCCGAGGAGCCGGTCGGCGACCGCCAAGTCGGCGATGTCACCGGCCACGGCCAGCGCGCGTCCACCGGCCGACTCGATCTCGGCAACGACGGCGTCGGCGGCGGCCTGGTCTGAGC
>JBAVWI010000051.1:0-19628 GCA_049697735.1 Solirubrobacteraceae bacterium | reverse complement strand
GTGCAGCGTTGCGACGGCGTGCTCGAGCGTCGGCGCGATCACCGGGAAGAGCTCGCCGATCGCCTTGGGGTTGCCGGGAAAGTTGACGATCAGCGTGCGGGCGGCGATCCCCGAGACCCCCCGGGTGAGAATCCCCATCGGCGTGTGGCGGATCGCCTCGGCGCGCATCGCCTCCGCAAAGCCCGGGGCATGACGGTCGATCACGGCCAGGGTCGCCTCCGGGGTGACGTCGTCGTCGGTAAAGCCGGTGCCGCCGGTGGTGAAGATCAGATCGGCGCCGGCGGCCACGGTCTGGCGCAGCCAGTCCTCGATCGCCGGGCGGTCGTCTGCAAGCACGTCCCTGGAGACGATTTCAGCATCCACGGCCGCGGCGACATGCTCGGCCAGCGCGATCCCGGAGCGATCCTCGCTCTGGCCCGCGGCCACGGATGTTGAGACGGTCAGGATCGCGATGCGCATCAAGCGCGCTGCCACTCGCCCGAGCGTCCACCGGACTTGCGCAGCAGCGTCACCGAGGTGATCTCGGCGCCGCGCTCCACGCCCTTGACCATGTCATAGACGGTCAGTGCGGCCACGGCGGCGGCCGTCAGCGCCTCCATCTCGACCCCGGTGGGACCGGTGGTGCGCGCCTCGGCAGTTAGCTCGATGGTGCCGGCCTCGACGTCGATCTGGCCCTGGACGCCGACGAAGGAGAGGGCCAGCGGGTGACACAGCGGGATCAGCTCGGCGGTCCGCTTGGCCGCCTGGATGCCGGCGATCCGGGCCACACCGAGGACGTCGCCCTTGGGCGCGTCTCCCGCCTGCACGCGCTGGGCGGTCGCGGTTGTGACGCGGACGATGGCCCGGGCGACGGCCACCCGCTCGGTGTGTGGCTTGGCCCCCACGTCGACCATGCGGGCCCGCCCGCTGGAGTCCAGGTGGGTGAGCTCGCTCATCCGGCGACGGCCGGCGCGTGCG
This sequence comes from Solirubrobacteraceae bacterium, assembly GCA_049697735.1. Lineage (GTDB taxonomy): Bacteria > Actinomycetota > Thermoleophilia > Solirubrobacterales > Solirubrobacteraceae > Palsa-465. The sequence goes on along the minus strand of JBAVWI010000051.1, from coordinate 18,671 downwards.
TAACCTGCGCCGACTCGATCAGCTCGCGGACCCGGTCCGATTCACCCGCACGCAGGAGCGCGATCGGATCGGGATCGCCACCGACGATCGACTCGAAGAACTCCTTGCGGTCCTGGTAGGTGGGCAGCGTCGCCTTGGCCCAGCCGCGCGCGTCGTTGAGCATCACGGCGAGCTGAGCGTAGGGCTCCCCGAACAGCTCGCCGATCTCGCGCTTCATCCGCTTGGCCAGCGCCGGCGAGGCGCCCGCGGTGGAGATCGCCACGGCGAGCGGACCCGTGCGGACGATCGCCGGAAGGATGAAGTTGCACAGCGGCGGGACATCAACGACGTTGACGAGCATCGCCCGGCGCTCAGCGGCATCGAACACGCTGATGTTGACCTCGGTGTCGTTGGTGGCGGCGATCGCGATCAGGCAGCCTTCGACGTCGTCGGGCACGAACTCCCGGCGCACCCAGGTGATCGAGCCCTCGCCGGCCAGCTCGCGCAACGCCGGATGGGCGTCCGGGGCGACCAGCGTCACGGTGGCGTCGCAGGCGAGCAGGCCCTCGACCTTCTCGAGTCCGACCTCGCCACCTCCCACGACCAGGCAGCGACGGCCGGTGAGCTTCAGACAGGCGATGTAGAAGGGCGTCTCGAGCATGCCCTGGACGCAGCTCTGATCACAGATCCCCTTGCGGAGCTGACAGACGCATTCCTTGCCGGCGTAGGCCTGGGCGGGCATGGGTTAAGCGTAGCCCGTGGCGCTGGAGCCTCGGCGCTGCGCTCAGGCGCTCGCGGACCGTGGGCTGGGGAAGGGTGACCTCTGCGCTCGAAAGCTGCCCCCGCAGACGCTCAAAAACGGACACCGCAGAGCAACCGGCGCGAGTTTTTCCGGGGCTTGCTCTCCCAGCCTCAGGGGGTGAGGCGCAAAGCGCACACCCCCGCGATCCGGGCCTAGCTTGCTCTCCTGGCCTCATCCTCTGCTTCCCCTAGCTGATCCTCTGCTTCCCAGCCGCCTTTCTGAGCCTGCCCCAACGACCCCGGGTTGGGGGCGCCGGCGTCAGCTCAGCGGCGCAGGGCCTCGCGGGCCAGCCGCGAGCCGAGCTTGAGCAGCGGAGCGGCCCCGGCGCGCAGGGCAGCGGCGCGGATCGACGGCCGCCCGTAGAGGATCGTGGCCGTCTGCTTGAGCGCCAGTCCGAGGGTCTCGTCGTAGGGATGCCACCACGGATTGCGCACGGTCGACGGTTCCCAGACCCGGAGCTTGATGTTCACGCACTCATAGAGACCGAATTTCGAATGGGTACGGCCGAGGCCGGATGTCTTGACTCCCCCCCACGAGCACTGACAGGCGCCGTGGCTGAACATGTGGTCGTTGATCCAGACCATTCCCGCCTCGAGCTCGCGGGCGATGCGCTCACCGCGATCGCGGTCCGCGGTCCAGACCGAAGCCCCGAGACCGAACTCGCTGTCGTTGGCCAGCGTCACCGCCTCGTCCTCGGAGTCGACGACGATGATCGGCAGCACGGGCCCGAAGATCTCCTCGCGCATGATCCGCATCTCGTGGGTCACGCCGGTCAGCACTGTAGGAGCGAAGAAGTGGCCGGACAGACCGCCGGGAGCCTTCTCCAGCGGGCCGCCGCAGAGCAGCGTCGCCCCGGCCGCGACAGCGTCGTCAACCAGCTCGCGGACGAGCTCGAACTGCTCACGGGAGACCATCGGCCCGATCGCCGTCTCCCACCCCATCGGGTCGCCGACCGGCAGGGCACCGGCGCCCCGCACGACCCCGGCGATGAAGCGCTCGGACACCTCGCGCAGCACGTACACGCGCTCAATCCCCGAGCAGGTCTGCCCGGCGTTGGCAAAGCCACCCCACAGCGCCCCGCCGATCGCGTGATCGAGGTTGGCGTCGGGCAGCACGACCATTGGATCCTTACCTCCGAGCTCGAGCACCGAGCCTTTGAGCTGGCGCGCGCAGGCCTCGCCAACCCCCCGCCCGGTCTCGACCGAGCCGGTGAAGAACACCTTGGACACGCTGGACTGCACAAGTGCCGCGCCGGTCCCCGGCCCGTGGATCACGCGCACGAGCCCCTCGGGAAGCCCGGCGCGCTCGAACACGCGCCCAATCCGCTCGCCGATCAGCGGCGTCAGCGAAGCGGGTTTGAGGACCACCCCGTTGCCGGCCATGAGCGCGATCGCCACCTCGCCGAACGGGATGCTCCACGGGTAGTTCCACGGCGCGATCACGCCGATCACGCCGAGTGGCTCATAGGTCAAGGCCGATCGCTTGGTCTTGAGGAAGAGCTGCGGCATGGCCAGCGGCTCGTCGGCGAGGATCGTCTGTCCCTCGCGGGCGATCCAGGTCAGCGCGTCGATGGTGGGCAGCAACTCCATCGTGAAGGCCTCGTTGCGGGGCTTGCCCTGCTCGGCGACGATCAGGTCCCGGATCTCGTCTGACTCATCGATCAGCACCTGGGCGGCGCGCTGGAGATAGCGGGCGCGGTCGCGCAACGTGAGCTGAGCCCAGAACGGCTGCACCTTGGCCACGGCGTCGACGACCGCCTGAACGTGTTCGGGGGGCGTGATGGCGACCGAGCCCAGAGTCGCGCCCGTGGCCGGACTCAGTGACTCCAGCGAAGCCGAGGACGTGGCGGTCACGGCGCGGAGGCTACCGGCTGCCCGGGTCAGGCGACGCGGGTCCGGGCCAGCGCCCGAGCGCGACCGATGAGCGCTTCGTGCAGGAGCTTCTCGAGGCCTTCGGTCGCCTCCTGATCGGCGACCAGCCACGTGGGCTCGTGGGCGAGAGCGTTATCGCCCAGCTCGATCACTCCCACCCCGAGGATCGTCTCGGCGGCGCCGATCAGCGCCGTGGCGCAGATGACCACCCGTTCGCGCGGATGCGAACGCAGCAGCCGGGCCAGCTCGAGTCCGGTAACGGTCAGCCCCTGACGGTGAAGCAGACTCTCGATCCCAGCCAAGTCGCGCACGCGGGCCAGCCGCAGACACACGCGTGGGCCGCGCGGAAGCTGGTAATAGCGGGCCAGGAGGGCTCCGGGGTCAAAGCTCGACGTCACTTCCTACAGTTTAGTAGCTTCGCGCCTGCAGGCCTGTGAAAAGGCTGTCACCGCGGGCCCCTCTCAGCGCCGAATTGCCTGCGTAGCGCGCTAATTCGGGTCGGCGAGACCGCGTGCCCGGCGGATCTCGGCCAGCTTCTCGCCCAGCGCTGCCTCCGCGTCATCGGGCGTATAGAAGCGCGCGCCGATGGCTCGGGACGGCATCAGCTCCTGTGGGGACAGGTGATTGGGGCGGCGATGCGGGTTGTCGTAGCCGCCGTCGCTGCGGGTCGAGGAGCGCAGCTGGGCGGGCGGGGGGTCGGCGCCCTGGTCGGCGATGTACCCGCGGGCGGCGAACACCGCCTGCTTGGCGGCGTCGGACTTGGGGGCCAGAGACAGATAGATGGCAGCCTGGGCGAGCGCGAACTGACACTCGGGCAGGCCGACGTGCTCGACCGCGGCGGCCGCCGCGGTGGCGATCACGAGGGCCTGGGGGTCGGCGTTGCCGATGTCTTCGGAAGCGAGGACGACCATGCGCCGGACGATGAAGCGCGGGTCCTCGCCACCCTCGAGCATGACGGCCAGGTAGTAGAGCGATGCGTCTGGATCCGACCCCCGCGTGGCCTTGATCCAGGCCGAGATGGTGTCGTAATGGCGGTCGGCCTGGCGGTCATAGAGGAGGGCCCGGCGCTGCAAGGCATCCTCGGCGTGGGTGAGCTCGACCGGCTGGCCCTCGCCGGCGGCTTCACAGGCGAGCTCGAGCGCGTTCAGCGCCGAGCGGGCGTCACCGCCGGAGCGCTCGGCCAGGAAGTCCAGGGCGCCAGGGGCAACCCGGTCGGGCGGCCCACAGTGTCCCCGCTCGACCGCTCGGTCCAGGAGCCGACGGACGTCGTCGGGCCCCAGGGGCTGGAGCTCGTAGAGGTGGGTGCGCGAGATCAGGGCCGAGTTGACCTCGAAGTAGGGATTCTCGGTCGTGGCACCGATCAAGGTGATCAGCCCGTCCTCCACGGCCGGGAGCAGGGCGTCCTGCTGAGCTTTGTTGAAGCGGTGGATCTCGTCCAGGAAGAACACGGTCCGCCGGCCCCCGCTGCGGATCCGCTCCCGGGCCCGCTGCACAACTGCCCGCACCTCGGCGCGGCCGGCCTGGACGGCACTCTCTTCCTCAAAGGCAGCCCCCGACGCGTGGGCGACCAGGCGAGCCAGGGTCGTCTTGCCGCTGCCGGGTGGGCCGTGCAGGATCATCGAGTGGGGGTGGCCCTCCTCGATCGCCCGCCGCAGCGCCGAGCCGGCGGCGAGCAAACCCTCCTGGCCGACGAGCTCGTCGAGGCTGCGGGGGCGCATCCGCGTGGCCAGCGGGGCATCGGGCCCGATCGGCTCCTCGCCGCCGCTCACGCCGGCGTCGTTGAAAAGCTGCTCCATGCTGTGAGTATGGCTGGACCCCGGGCGGTCAGGCCAGGGTCCTCTTCGCGGCATACATTCGGTCAGGCCAGGGTCGTCTTCGCGGCATGCATGAGGTGACAAGCTTGGCCGGTGGCTCGAGAGTTTGTCGCATTGTTGGGGCTGAGCCTGCGCGAGCGGGAAACCTTGAGGAATCGGTTCGGGTTTGTCACGTTCTGCAGGTCGCCGGGAAGCTCGACGCGGGTTGGCCCAGGCAGCGGCTCGCTGCTTCTAGGCTTGGCCGGTGCGTGGACGTGTGCTCATTGCCGCGGTCGTGGGCGGCTTGGCGGCCCTCGTGGCCGTACATCTGCTGCTGCTGCACACCTACTGGGACTACAGCGAGGGCGTGTACGCCCTCAGCGCGCGGCTGATCCTGCACGGGGCTGACCTCTACGGCCAGATGGTCGGCGCCCAGCCCCCGGGGGTGTTCGTGACCGGTGCCGTTCTGCTCGCCATCCACGACAGCCTCGAGTGGCTTCGCTTTGCGGTCGCCGTATTCCAGCTCGGGGCCGGGTTGATCGCCGCCCAGATCGTCTACCGGGTGACCGGTAACCGGCTGGCCGCGATCCTCGCGCCGGCGGCCATGCTCCTGACGCCGTGGGCGGTGCACGAGCACGGCGCGCTGACGCCCGAACTGGTAGCGCTGCCGGTGATGCTGGGAGCCACGCTGCTCAGCGTCGATCGCCGCCGGGCCGGCCCAGCCGGGGTGCTGTGCGGCGTGCTGGTGCTGATCAAGCTGCCGCTGGTGATTCCCGCCGTCGCGTTGGTGTGGGTCGCCCCCGACCGGCGGCGAATGGCGGCCTGGGCCGCGGCCACGCTGGTCCTCGGGCTCGGGGTCACGTTTGCCGTGGCCGGCGGTGGCTTCTGGCGCGACGTGGTTACCGCCCAGACGCACACGGGCGTCCGCTCGCTCGGGCTGCTCAAGGGCTTCTGGGCCCAGGCGGGCTGGAACGTGCTCGGGCTGCTCGTCGCCGCGGTGATCGCTGCAATCGGCCGCGCCGGCGCCCGTGACCGTCCCCTGCTCAAGGCCAGTCTCGCCCTCGCGGCGGCCAACGTGGTCACTTTCCTAACCAACTTCAAGGTCGGCACCGGCCTCAACGTCACCGTCCCCGTCGAGGCCTCGCTCGTCCCGCTGGCGGCGATCGGCACCGTGTTCAGCTTCCGCGCCGCGCGCGAGGCAACCCCGACGCGACTGGCCCGCGGGCCCGTGCTCGCCGGGCTGTGTGCGGCCGGCGCGGCGTTCACCTTGGCTCAGAGCGTGTCCCTGATTGCCTCACCGCACAACCCGATTCCCTTCCTGCGCGCCTTTTCGGCCCCGGCTTGGGAGATCACCATGACCAGCCGCCAGCTGGAGGCTTCGGTAGCCGCGGCTCGCGCCTGTCCGCCCGGCGCGCCCTACGGCAGCGCTCCCCTGATTGCCATGATCGCCAAGCGCCTGCCCCCGGCCGGGCAGCCGGACGGCTTTCTGCCCCTGCACTCCTCAACGCTGGCCGCGGTCGCCGCGCAGATCCGCGCTGTTCGCGGAGTCTGCGGTTAGCAGCGGGTCAGGAACCCCGGCGGCCGACCAGTTCGAGCGCGGCTTCGTGCAGCGCACCGTTGGTGGCCAGGCCGTCGCCGCCCCCGGCGGTCGTGATCCCCCCCAGGTCGGTGAAGCGCCCGCCGGCCTCGGCGACTATGACAAGCGGCGCGGCGAGATCCCAGAACGAGGCGATCGGGTCAAGCGCGATCTCGGCGGCGCCCTCCGCCACGAGCATGTACTGCCAGAAATCGCCGTAACCGCGAGTTCGCCAGCAGCGACGGCTGAGGTCTGTGAGTCCCTGCAGCCGCCCGGTCTCCAGCCACTCCTCAAAGCCGCCGAAGCAGAGCTGTGCGTCGGAGAGCGAGCGGATCGCCGAGACCGCAAGAGGGCGCGGCGGTGTGCCGATGCCCTCGCGGACGAAGCTGCCCGTGCCGCGAGCCCCCCACCACCGCCGCGACAGTGCCGGGGCAGAGACGACACCGAGGCTGAGCACGCCGTCCTGCTCGAGCGCGAGCAGGGTGGCCCACACCGGGACTCCGCGGACGTAGCTCTTAGTGCCGTCGATCGGGTCGACGACCCAACGCCGGTGGGCACCCTGGACGGCATCGACTCCGTACTCCTCACCGAGGATCGCGTCGCCCGGGCGAAGTTCGGCCAGTCGGGCCCGCAGCGTCTGCTCGACCGCTCGGTCGGCCTCGCTGACCGGCGTCAGGTCGGGCTTGGTCTCGACCAGCAGATCGTCGGCCCGAAACCGGGCCATGGTGATCTCGTCGGCGAGGTCGGCCAGCTCCAGGGCCAGGTTCAGGTCGGCTTGGGCTTCGATCACGGCGAGGATCCTACGCCGCTAGGCTGGGCCGCCATGACCGACGAGCAACTGCAGAGCGAATGCACACAGGTCCTTCAGGAGCTGGTCCGATTCAACACCGTCAACCCGCCCGGCAACGAGCGCCAAGCCATCGAGTACCTCGAGGGCTATGTCGCCCAGGGCGGCTTTGAGACCGACGTCCTCGGCGCCAGCCACGAGCGTCCCAACCTGGTCGCCGACCTCGAGGGCGGAGCCGAGGGGCCGACACTGTGCTTGCTCGGGCACGTCGACACGGTCCTCGCCGACGCTACCGAGTGGCAGCACGACCCCTGGTCAGGCGATCTCGCCGACGGCTTTCTCTGGGGTCGCGGCTCACTCGACATGAAGTCTCAGGTCGCGGCCGAGGCCGTGGCCGGCGTGGCCCTCGCCCGCAGCGGCTGGCGACCGGCCCGCGGCAACCTGAAGCTCGTCTTCGTCGCCGACGAGGAGACCGGGGGGGACCTGGGCGCGCACTGGCTGACCAGCGAGCACCCGGACAAGGTCCGCTGCGACCTGCTCCTCAACGAGGGCGGGGGTGAGTGCTTTGAGTACGGAGGGCAGCGGCGCTACGGCGTCTGCTGTGCCGAAAAGGGAATCTTCCGCTTCAACGTCATCGCCCATGGCGCGGCCGGACACGCTTCCATCCCCCGCACGGGAGACAACGCGCTTCTCAAGCTCGCCCCCGTCCTGGCCCGGCTGGCCGACCAGCCCGAGACCTACGCGGTCACCGACGGCCCGGCGGCGCTGCTGCGTGGCCTGGGCGAGGACCCCGATGATCCCGGGGCTGCGCTGGCTCGGATCTCGGCCGCCGACCCGCGGCTGCGCACCCTGGTCGAGCCGATGTTCGGGGTCACCCTGACCCCGACCATGTCCAGCGCCTCGGGCAAGATCAACGTGATCCCCTCCCGTGCCCAGGTCCGGGTCGACTGCCGGGTACCGCCCGGGCTCGGCGAGGAGGCGGCGCGGGCGCGCATCCTCGAGGTGCTCGGCGAGGAGTCTGACGAGCTGACGATCGAGTTCACCGAGCAGGTGGTCGGCAACCAGTCGCCCGTCCGCAGCCAGCTGATGACGGCAATCGAGCGCTGGGTGGCAGCCAACGATCCGGGGGCGACCGCGCTGCCCGTGATCCTGCCCGGGTTCTCTGACTCGCGCTGGTTCCGTGACGCGTTTCCCGACTGCGTGGCCTACGGCTTTTTCCCCCAGCGCCACCAGGGCCTAGTCGAGGCCGCGCCGCTTGTGCACAACGCCAACGAGCGGATCGACGTCCGAGACCTGGGTTTCGCAACCCGCTTCTACACCGACATCGCCCGTGAGATGCTGGGCTGAGGCCTCGCCGCTGAGCTCGCGCGTCGAACGCGGGATCAAGGCCACGACGAGCATTGCGAAGGCCAGCCCGCCCCCCACGCCGAGCACGAACCGGGCGCCGAAGCTCCCAGCCAGCGGCCCGGCGATTGCGAACCCGACCGGCAGCAGAGCCAGCGAACCCATCCAGTCGTAGGCGCTGACCCGGGACAGGGCAGCGGCTGGAATGTGGCGGGCCAGGGCGGTCTCCCACCAGACCCCGAACAACGAGAAGCCGTAGCCCGACGCGATCGCGCTGATGATCATCAGCGCCACCGGCGCACCAAGCGCGAACAGCACGTTCTGCAGCGGCCAGGCCAGGGTCAGCAGCAGCCCGGCCAGCATCGGCCTCGCCGGCCGCCAGCGCAGACCGATCAGCGAGCCGATCACCGCGCCGGCCCCGGCCACGCTCTCGAGCACCCCGAACAGCCCGGCGCCCCCGTAATGGTCACGGGCGATCAGCGGCGCGAGCGCGTACCACTGCGCGTAGGCGCAGAGCACGGCGCCTGTGAAGGCGGCGATCGTCACCCATACCCAGGGTCGCGAGCGAACCTCGTTCCAGCCCTCGCGTAGCTCGGTCACCATCGAGGTGGGCTGGGCGTCGGCCGAAGAGGTGGGCTGGGCGTCGGCCGAAGGGACTCCCACCCGCGCCCGCGGACCGATGCGAGCCAGCAGCGCGGCGCTGAGCACGAAGGTGGCGGCATCGAGAGCGAAGGCCTCGCCGGCGCCGACCCCGAGCACCAGCGCGGTCCCCAGGGCAGGACCGACGAGGATTGCCACGTTCTCGGTCGCAGCGGACAGGGCGCGCGCGTCCTGGATCAGCGCGTCGGGAATCGTCTGGGGAAGCAGGCCGGTGTAGGCAGGCTGAAAGAAGGCGCGCGCGGCACCGAACAGCGCCTCGATGACCACCATCTCGACCACCGATGCCCCGCCGGCCAGGATCAGCCCGGCCAGCACGCCGTGCAGGACCGCTCGAGCCCAGTCGGCGACGATCATGATCCGGATCCGGACCCACCCACCCCGGCGGTCGGCCCAAACGCCTCCGAACAGGAGCAGGGCGACAAGCGGCACCGATTGCGCGGCCAGGACCAAGCCGAGGTCGGTAGCCGACCCGGTTCGCTGGGTTATGTACAGCGCCAGGGCGACGATCACGGCCTGATCGCCGATCGCGCTGGCGGACTGGCCCAGGAACAGGTATCGAAAATCGGGGTGGCGCAGAACGCGCAGGTAGGACGAGTTCAGGCCAATAGACTCCCACGGCATGTCGACCCGGGTCTCCGCGCGCCTGGACCCGGAGATCTTCCGGCTACCGGTCGAGCGCATCCGCGCCGGCTACTACTCAGACGCCTACTTCGTCTACACACAGGCGCTGCTCGAGACCGAGAGCGCGCACCCGCACGTCACCCTCCAGGTGTTCCAGAAGAAGGCTTCGCTGCTGGGCGGCATCGACGAAGCGATCGCCGTGCTGAAGACCTGTGCCGGACACGAGCAGGCCGGCGAGTGGATTCCCGGCTGGGAGCAGCTTGTCGTCAACGCTCTGCACGAGGGCGACGAGATCGCCCCGCGGGAGACCGTGATGACGATCGAGGGTGACTACAGCCTGTTTGCCCACCTCGAGACCGTGTATCTCGGCGTCCTGGCCCGGCGTTCGCTTGTCATGCACAACGTCCGCGAGGTCGTGGAGGCGGCGCGCGGCAAGCCGATCTTCTACTTCCCCGCTCGTCACGATCACTGGCTCGTCCAGACCGGGGACGGCTGGAGCGCCCACGTCGCCGGCGCCATCGGCGTGTCCACCGACGCCCAGGCGTCGTGGTGGGGCGGCACCGGGATCGGGACGGTTCCCCACGGCCTGATCGCGGCCTACGGCGGGGACACGGTGAAGGCAGCGGTCAAGTTCGCCGAGCATTATCACCGCCAGATGAACATCACCGTCCTGGTTGACTTCGACAACGATTCAGTGGCAACCTCGCTCGCGGTCGCCCGGGCGCTCGGACCCAAGCTCTGGGGAGTGCGCCTGGACACCTCCGAGGACCTGGTCGACCGCTCGCTCCGGGATGAGATGGATTCGGCCAGCCGCCCTGATCTCACCGGCGTCAACCCCCGGCTGGTCGAGAAGGTTCGCGGTGGGCTCGACGGGGCCGGCTTCCCGGACGTGCGGATCGTCGCCTCGGGAGGGTTCAATGCCCAGCGAATCCTGGATTTCGAGGCCCAGGGAGTGCCGGTGGACGCCTACGGCGTGGGGTCCTCGCTGATCCGCGGACAGAATGACTTCACGGCTGACGTGGTGATGCTGGAAGGCAGGCCGTGCGCGAAGGTGGGCCGCAGCTACGCGCCCAATCCGCGCCTTAAAAGGGTTCAGTAATCGGCGTTCTGAGCCGATGATGCTCTAGCCCCCATGCTCAGCGCCGCCGTGATCAGCCAGCTCAGTTCCACCGCCACCACGGCCCACAACCCCGTCGTGACCTCGGGGGGCGGGTTTGACCTCGCTTCCTTCCTCCAGCAGTGGCTCCCGCTGGTCTTCATGGGCATGCTCGTGGCCGGAGTGATCTTCCTGATCCGGATGGCGCCTCGAACCAAACCCGACGAGATCAAGCCGGGCGAGACCCCGCCGATCGCCTGGACTGACATTGCCGGGGTCGACGAGGCCAAGGAGGAGCTGCGTGAGGTCGTCGATTACCTCCGTGATCCCCGCAAGTTCCATAGCGTCGGCGCCCGGGCGCCGCGCGGGATCCTCCTCCACGGGCCGCCCGGGACGGGCAAGACGCTGCTGGCCAAGGCCGTCGCCTATGAGTCCGGGGCCTCGTTTTACGCCCAGTCGGCTTCGGCATTCGTGGAGATGGTCATCGGTCTGGGCGCCTCCCGGATCCGGCGCCTGTTCAAGGCCGCCCGCAAGAACGCTCCAGCGATCGTGTTCATCGACGAGCTCGACGCCGTGGGCGGGATGCGGGGCTCAGACAACACCGGGGAGCGTGACCAGACCCTCAACCAGCTGCTCGTGGAGCTCGACGGCTTCACCGGCGCCGGTGATGTCGTGGTCATCGCCGCTTCCAACCTGTTGGAGAAGCTCGATCCGGCGCTGCTGCGCCCGGGACGCTTCGACCGCCAGATCTTCGTCACCCCCCCCGACGTCGGGGGCCGCGAGCAGATCCTCCGCGTGCACTCCCGCGGCAAGCCCGTGGCGGAAGGAATCGACTTCACCGTCCTGGCTCGCCAGACCGCCGGCCTGACCGGAGCCGACCTGGCCAACATCTGCAACGAAGCCGCGATCAACGCGGCCCGTCGCTCGGCGGCTGCGCTCGAAGCGTCGGACTTCGACTTCGCGCTCGAGCGCGTGATGGCCGGCATGCAGTCGCGCCGGACCCTGACCGAGCACGAGCGCCGGGTTGTCGCCTACCACGAGAGCGGCCATGCCCTGTGCGCCGAGCTGCTCGAATCCGTGGACCCCGTGCACCGGATCTCGATCGTCCCCCGCGGAGCGGCGCTCGGCTACACGATGAATCTGCCCGAGGAGGACCGCTACCTCAAGACGCGCGAGGAGCTGCTCGAGCTGATGACCATGGTCTTAGGGGGGCGCGCGGCCGAGCAGCTCGTGTTCGGTTCGATCACCACCGGCGCCGCCGACGACCTCAAGCGCGTGGCCGACATCGCGCACGCCATGATCCATGACTTCGCGATGGGAACCGGCATTACCTCGCTGCGTATGGACGCGCCGGAGGCCTCGGACTCGACCCGCCGCCAGGCCGATGCCGAGGTCCGCGAGCTCGCCGACCAGGCCCTGCGCGCCGCGCTGGCGATCATCGACGCTCACCGCCCCCAGCTCGACGAACTCGCCGCCACGCTCCTGGCCAAGGAGGTCATCGAGCGCGTCGACATCGAGCGCGTCATGGACGGGGTGCCCGGCTCGCGCTCATCACGGCAAGGCCAGGGCCGCCTCGGATTGGCCGCAGCCACGGCCATGGAGCCGGCCAGCCCCCGACTTCCCCGCTCCTGAGCCCCGGCCATGGAGCCGGCCAGCCCCCGCTCCCCCGCTCCTGAGCCATGGGGCAGGCGCCGGGCCGCGCCGCTCCGCGTGTGGGCAGGCCCCGCCGGTATCCTCCCGGCCCGTGCTGTCCGCGATTGACCATGTCGGTGTCGCCGTGCCGAGCATCGACACGGCGCTGGCGCTGTATCGAGATGCGCTCGGGATGCCGCTCGTGCATCGCGAGACCGTCACCGAGCAGGGCGTCGACGCGGCTCTGCTCGACGTTGGCGACGGGCACATCGAGCTGCTGGAGCCGCTTTCACCCGAGTCCGCGGTCGGCAAGTTTCTGGACAAACGCGGCGCCGGGCTTCACCACGTCGCTTATCGGGTGGCGTCGGTGCAGGACACGCTGACGGCCTGCAGGTCGGCCGGCCTGCGTCTGATCGACGAGAACCCCCGGAGGGGGATCCGCGGCTCGCGGGTCGCCTTCCTGCATCCCGCCTCCACCGGCGGGGTGCTTACCGAAATCGTGCAGCCGGCCGAGGGAGGACACTGAAAGGCAATGGCGGATTCCAAGCCCCAGAAGATCAACATCGGCTTCCTCGGAGGTCCCGTGCTGAGCGCGCGGGTTGCTCCCGACGATCTGACCAAGCTGCGCCAGGCGCTGGGCACGACCGGCTGGCATGACCTGATCGCTGAGGACGGGACGATCGCGCTCGACCTCGAAAAGGTCGTCTACGTGCTCGTGGACACCGAAGGTCACCGGGTCGGGTTCGGGACCTGACCTGAGGCCCGGCTGCGCCCAGGCGTGGCGCCGCGGCCTGCTCTCAGGGCCCGGCGACAGCCAGGTGGCCTTCGAGATGGGCGTCGGCTGGGCCGGCGGCAATCTCGCGAGCGCGACACGGGCCCACGCGGCAGCTCACGTCCACCAGCCGCGCGCCGCCCTCGGTGCCGACGAGAAGGTCAAACGGTCGCACCCCCGCGCGTTGCAAGATCGCCGAGTCGATCCGCAACAGCGCATCGTCGCCCGGGTGCGGGTTGCCTGGGGCGCGGCGGTCGGCCCCTAGGACCGGGTGGTGGAGCGAGGCGGGAATCTGAACGGCACTTTCCACGCCGATGTCCTGTCCGAACGACAGCCCCGAGGAGACTACGAGTCGACTGTGCCCGCTCGGCGTGATCGCGTAGATCCGCCCGCTCTTCTCGTCGGGTGCGATCAGATCGCCGGCGAAAGCACCGAACGGGGGGCGCGCGACGACAATCCCGCCCTCGACGCGCGGCGCCGCCCGGGTAATCGTGGTCACGCGTCCGTGACAGTCGATCGCGCCGACGGTGGTGTGGGAGCCGTTGTTGATCGTGACCAGCAGGCGGTGGCCAAAGCCGCCGCTCTCGTCGAAAGCGATCCCGTTGATCAGCCCGGGGGCGCTGAGGCGGGCGAACATACGCACCGGACCGCCACGCCGGACAGCCACCACCCCTCGCCCGCCGTACAGCCGCAGGACGTAGACGGTGTCGGTCCCGAAGCTGCACCCGCGATGTCCGGGCGCGGGCGCGGCGATATAGGGCTCGGCGTTGCCCGGCCGGTTATAGGCGGCCGAGAACAGCGCCAAGCGACCGGCGCCGGCCAGCGTCCACAGGCGGCCTCCGGCGGCCAGGACCAGCGAGCCGCTGGACAGCGGTCCGGCCAGATCCAGCGGACCCTGAACGTGCGCAGAGATCGAGAAGCGGGCCAGGCCTGCCCCCGGGGCCCCCGCCACAGCTGGTCGCGGCGCGGTGCTACCCGCGCTCCCGCACCCGGCGCCGATCGCCAGCGCCACCATGCCGATGACAAGCCGGCGCCCCATCAGACGATCCGGTTGCGCAAGATGCCGATGCCCTCTATCTCGAGCTCGATCTCGTCCCCGGGCTGGAGCCAGCGCCCGTCGCCGTGCTCGAGGATGCACCCGCTCCCGACGGTCCCCGAGCCGATGATCTCGCCCGCCTGAAGGCCGGGCGTGTTGCGCGCCGCGGCCTCGAGCAATTGCTCCCAGCTGTGGTGGAGGCCACCGGTGCGCGAATCGGTTCTAACTTCGCCGTTGACGCGAGCGATGGCGCGCATGTCCAGATCGGCGGGGAGTTGACCGGGGGAGACGAGCACCGGTCCGAGCGCTGTGGCGAAGTCCTTGCCCTTGGCCGGGCCGAGCCCCACCGACATCTCCAGTCGCTGAAGATCGCGGGCCGAGAAGTCATTCATGATCGTGAAGCCCTCGGGGCGGCCGTCCTCGCCGAGCACGCAGGCCAGCTCGAGCTCGTAGTCGAGCATCTCGGTATCGGCCGGCTTGGGAATGTCGTCGCCGTCGCGATAGACGGCTCCGGGGTTGGTGAAGTAGAAGACGGGAATCTCATACCAGGCCGGCGGCACCACCGAACCGGCCTGGCGGCGAGCGTTGGCCACGTGCTCCTCAAAGGCCATGAAGTCGCGAATCGAAGGCGGGCGGCCCTCGGGGAAAGGACGGCTCATCGCGCAAACAGCGTAGACAAGACAACCTCGGTAACCGTGCGCGTCACCCCCGGCGTGGCCCGGATCCGCTCCAACGCGAGCTCCAGGCCATTGGTGTCACGAGCTCGGATATGCAGCAGCGCACTGGCCTCGCCGGCCACCGTGTGGGCGGCGATCACGCCCGGCTCGCGCTCGACCGCCTGCTTGATCGCGCCCGCCGCCATCGTCCCCTCGCAGTAGAGGTCGACAAACGCCTCGGCGTGCCAGCCAAACGCCTCGGGGTCGACGACCGCGGTGTAGCCGAGCAGGACCCCGTCGCGCTCGAGGCGATCGACCCGGCGCTTGACCGAGGGCGCGCTGAGATGGACGCGCCGGCCGATGTCCTGAAAGGAGCGGCGGGCGTCTTCGCGGAGTAACGCAACGATCTGCTCGTCAACTCCGTCCATCGAGCCTCATATTCCCAGTTATACGCAACGTTTCGCTATTGAGATGCCGGTCGTGGGCACGGATCATTGCATGTCGTGACTACCGCTCAAGCCATCCCCGTACCCGCGCCCGACACCGCCGACGTGATGCCCGTGCACGGCATCGATCACCTCGAGCTGTTCGTGGGCAACGCCGCTCAGGCGGCCTACTTCTACACCCGAGCCTTCGGCTTCACCGAAACCGCCTATCGCGGCCTGGAGACCGGCAGCCGAGACCGCGTCTCGCACGTGCTCGAGCAGGGCCGGATCCGGCTCGTGGTGACCGGCACTCTGACCGGCGACGACGAGATCGGCGAGCACCACAAACGTCATGGCGACGGCGTGCACAGCATCGCCCTCAGCGTGCCCGACGCGGCCGCCGCCTACCAGCACGCGGTCACACACGGCGCGCGGGGCCTGCAGACGCCGTACGAGCTCAGCGACGAGCACGGCACCGTGCAGCTGGCCTCCGTTGCCACCTACGGCGAGACCTGTCATGTGTTCGTGCAGCGCGCTGGGTATGAGGGTGCCTTCCTCCCCGGTTACGAGTCGCGTGGCATCGCCAGCCATGGTCCTGACGGGCTCCTGGTCGGGATCGACCATGTAGTCGGCAACGTCGAGCTCGGCCACATGGAGGAGTGGGTGCACTACTACGAGCGCGTGTTCGGGATGACCGAGCTGATCCATTTCTCCGACCAGGCGATCTCGACCGAGTACTCGGCTCTGATGTCAAAGGTGGTGACCGACGGCTCGGGGCGGATCAAGTTCCCGATCAACGAGCCGGCCACGGGCAAGCGCAAGTCCCAGATCGAGGAGTACCTGGACTTCTACCGGAGCGCCGGAGTGCAGCACATCGCGGTCTCGACGACGGACATCGTCGCGGCAGTGACCGAGCTCAAAGTCCGCGGGGTCGAGTTCCTCCCCATCCCGGAGTCCTACTACGCCGATGTGCCGGAGCGGATC
This sequence comes from Solirubrobacteraceae bacterium, assembly GCA_049697735.1. Classification (GTDB taxonomy): domain Bacteria; phylum Actinomycetota; class Thermoleophilia; order Solirubrobacterales; family Solirubrobacteraceae; genus Palsa-465. The sequence continues at coordinate 2,637 of JBAVWI010000051.1, read as the reverse complement.
GGAGAGATCCAAGAAGACGTCGCCGACCTGCGACGGCTCGGCATCCTCGTGGACCGCGACGACGAGGGCTATCTGCTGCAGATCTTCAGCCAGGCGGTCGGCGACCGGCCGACGGTGTTCTTCGAGCTGATCGAGCGCCACGGCGCCCGGGGCTTTGGCGAGGGCAACTTCAAGGCCCTGTTCGAAGCGCTCGAGCGCGAGCAGGACCGACGCGGCAACCTCTGAGCGAGAGGCTGGAACGATGCGATACGAGCGGCGCGGCCAGGTTCCCGACAAACGCCATGTCGCAGTCCGCGAGAACGGGACGCTGCTCACCGAGGAGGTGATGGGCTTCGAAGGGTTCTCGGGCAACGAGTCGATCCTCTACCACGTGCAGAGCCCGTGCCGGGTAACCGAGCTGGGTACGTTTACGCCCATCGTGCACCGGGAGTGGGTCCCGAGCGCCCACGCCCACCGCCTGTTTGACACCCGCCAGGCCCCGGCGGGCGGCGACCCGGTGCTCGGCCGGCGCGTGCTCATGTACAACGACGACGTCGAGATCGCCGTCGCCCGTCCCACCGAATCGCAGAAGTATTTCTATCGAAATGGTGAGGGTGACGAGGTGATCTTCGTCCACGAGGGTTCGGGCGAGGTCGAGACGGCCTTCGGCACGCTGGCCTACCGGCCCCGTGACTACATCGTGCTGCCGCGCGGGACGACCTACCGCTTTGCGCCCACTGACGAGCAGCTGTGGCTGACCTTTCACACCCCCGGTGAGATCGAGACTCCCAACCGCTACCGCAACCGCTACGGCCAACTGCTCGAGCACGCGCCCTACTCGCACCGCGACTTCCATCCACCGGCCGAGTTGGTCACCCACCGCGACGGCGGCGATCATGAGCTCGTCGTCCGCGTGCGCGGCGGCCATCAGCGTTATGGGCTTGACTACCACCCCCTCGACGTGGTCGGCTGGGATGGCTACGTGTACCCCTACACGTTCAACGTCGACGATTTCGAGCCCGTCACGGGGCGCCTGCACCAGCCACCGCCGGTGCACCAGACCTTCCAGGGGCCCAACTTCGTGATCTGCTCCTTCTGCCCGCGGATGCTCGACTGGGACCCCAACGCGATCCCCATCCCCTACAACCACTCCAACCTGCAGAGCGAGGAGATGATCTATTACGTGAGCGGGTCGTTCGGCTCGCGCAAGGGGGTCGACGTCGGCTCGATCACGCTGCACCCCTCGGGCCTTCCCCACGGACCCCAGCCGGGGCTGGCCGAGAAGTCAATTGGACAGCGCTTCACCGACGAGCTGGCCGTGATGTGCGACACGTTCCGTCCCCTGCGCCTGACCGAGCTGTGCGGCGAGCTCGACGACGGTCACTACGCCCTGTCCTGGGCAGACGATCGCCACCCCGGAGCGGTCGGCGCCGGTGTTTAAGGAGGCCCAGCTCTACGCCCCGGTGACCACCGGCGCCGACGGCGCCGTAACCGTCCACCTCGACGAGGACCATCCCGGCTTCGGCGACCCCGGCTACCGGGCGAGGCGCAACGACATCGCCGCCCGCGCGCTGGATTGGAAACCAGGCCAGCCGATTCCGCACGTCGACTACAGCGACGACGAGCAGCGGGTGTGGCGCACGGTCTGGCGCGAGCTCGCGGCCAAGCACGAGCGCCTGGCCTGTGGCGAATACCGCGAGGCGATGTCCCGGCTCGATTTGCCCCGCGATCACATTCCCCAGCTCGATCAAGTCGGCGCCCGGCTGGCGCCACTGACCGGGTTCGAATACCACCCGGCCGCGGGACTGGTGCCGTTCGAGGAGTTCTACGGGTCGCTGGCCGACGGCGTCTTTCACTCCACCCAGTACGTCCGCCATCACGGCCGCCCGCTCTACACGCCCGAGCCCGACCTGATCCACGAGGTCATCGGTCACGGCGGTCTCCTGGCCAGCCCGCGGCTGGCCGAGCTCAACCGGCTCGCCGGACAGGCCGCCCGCCGGCTCCAGACGCCCGCTGGCCGTGACTTCTTTGCCACCGTGTTCTGGTTCACGATCGAGTTCGGCGTCGTCTACGAGAGGGGTGAGCTGCGCGCCTACGGCGCCGGCCTGCTGTCCTCCTACGGGGAGATCGAGGAGTTCCGAGGCGCCGAGATCCGCCCGCTCGAGATCGCCGAGATGGGCGTCCTGAAGTACGACATCACCCATTACCAGCCGATCCTTTACGCCGCCGACGGGATCGAGCACCTGCTCGACGTCGTGGGCGACTTCTTTGCCGGGTGTGATGACGACAGCCCGGTCAGGCTGGGGGCTTCGACCCCAGCCCGCGCGTAGTGGTGGGGCGGGCAGACACCACCTAGGCAGGGGTGCGCCACGAGGACCGGCGCGCGGCCGGCAGAGCCGCGCGCGGTCCTCGGTGCTTCTACAGTCTCCGGCCGTGACCCGACTGGCCGGACTCGATCTCGATCTGCTGCGGTTCGCCCGCACCCGCGGCCATACCCCCGGGCGCGAGCGCGCCATCTCTGTCTACTCCCAGCTCGGCGAGCACGCCGCCTGCTGGCTGGCGTTAGGCGGGGTGGGCGGTCTCGTCGCCGGGCCGGGGGAGCGTCGCAAGCGGTGGTGGGGCGGGGCCGCGATCGTGGCCGGCGCCTACGGCTTCAAC
>JBAVWI010000050.1:0-4649 GCA_049697735.1 Solirubrobacteraceae bacterium | reverse complement strand
GCACGACCGCGCTGGCCGCGGCCCCGCCGGCGAGCACCAGCCAGAGGCTGATCTGGAGCGAGACGGAGACCAGCCCGAAAACCGTCAGCACCAGGCCGCTGAGCGCGGCGCCAATCGGGAGGGCGAGCATCCGCCCCGGCCCGCCCCACTCGCGCGGGACCAGCGTCACGGCCACGGCATCGCCGCAGATCAGGAAGAGCACCAGACCAGCCAGGAGGCCACGGGCGGCGGAAGGCACGGGAGCGAGCTGCGGGGAGGGCGTGCGCGCCACGAGCAGGCCGGCGACCACCACGATGGCGATCGTGATCGCGCCGGTCCGTGCCGGCGACCAGCCGGTCGGGCGTCGAAGGCTGCGGCCGAGGGTCGTGGCTCGCGTCGAGACCGCCATCTAGGAACCCCCGTTGCCGGCCGACAGCACCGCCGCACGCAGCTGCCGGGCAACGCGTTCGGGCGCGTAATGGGCTAGCCGCGCCCGCCCGCGGCGCGCCAGTTCGGAGCGCAGCTCTGCGTCGGTGACGGCGAGATGGATGAGCTCAGAGACGAATGCCGGCTCATCGTCGGTCACCAGCAGCGCGGCGTCCCCGGCCACCTCGGGCACGGCGCCGGTGGCCCGGGCGATGACCGGCAGGCCCATGTGCATGGCCTCGAGCAGCGGAACGCAGAAGCCTTCGTGCTCGGAGAGGCAGACAAACACGTCAGCGGCGCGGTACCGATCTCCGAGCTCGGTCGCGCTCAGCCCGCTTTCGACCCACACCGCCCCGGGGGCCAGACGCGCGGCCAGGGCCCGAAGCGACTCGGCATAGGCGTCGGTCAGCGGTTCACCGACCAGGATCAGCCGCGCCTCCGGCGCCCGCACGCGACGGTAGAGCGAGAAGGCTTCGATCAGGCGGTCCTGGCGTTTGTGCGGGGAGAGCCGGCCCACGAACAGCACCGTCGGAGCTGAGCCGGGGACCCGGCGGGCGGGCGCCGGCGGCCCGAGCCGCTCGACATCGATGAGCAGTGGGATGACCTCGGTCCGCCGCGCCCCCAGCGCCGCGAGCTCGGCGGCGTTGAAGGCCGAGTCGGCGGCAGCGACGTGACAGGCCATGACCAGCTCGGCGAGCTGCTCGCGTCCCAGCGCGCAGTGCGCGGCTACGACCGGGGCGTCGTCCCACAGCCATCGCGCCGGGGTGACATTGTGGTAGAGCAGGAGCTTGCGGTTGGGCCGGGCGAGCAGCTCGGAGAGGCCGGGCGTGCTGGCCGAGTGGTGCAGGAGCAGGAGATCTGAGCTCGCCGCGTCCAGCGAGGCGAGCTCAGAGAAATCCCCCCCGAGACCGGGAGCGAGGCGCGCCGCGAGGTCGCGGCCGCCCCACCCCCAAGCGCGGAAGCGGTGGCGGAACGCCCGGGCCTCCATCGTGATGGCATCCCGGGGCCCCGCGCCGGACAGGATCTGGTGGACGATCACGGGGGCGGGGCGGGCGGCGGCCCGTCGCCGCGCTCGAGCGCCTCGATCCGCTCCTCGATACGGTCGAGGTGAGCCAGCAGGGTCAGGTTAAAGCGGGTCTGGTTGGCGACCAGCTCGCTGTGGTACTGGGCCAGGGCCCGCAGCAGCAGGCGCTTGACCGCCGTGATCGGCGCACCGTACCGGCGCGTCGAACGCAGGACGCCGGCCTGGGGTTCTACGAACGCCCACCCGAGCAGCTTGCGGCGCGTATCGGCGGGGGCCGACGGGCCGCCCGGCCGGTCATCGCCGCCTTGCTCACGGTCACCGTAGACGCCGGCCTCGCGCTGGGCGGCGAGCGCCGCTCGGGCCACCTCGATCGCGTCCTCGGGGCTTGTCACTTTGGCTACAGGAGCGCCCCCTGCTCGGTGCCGAGCAGGCGGCGGTAGAAGGACAGCGCCTCGTCGGTCGGCCCGTCGAACATGATCCGGCCGGCGTCGAGCACGACCACACGCTCGCACACGCGCTCGATCGCGGCGGCATCATGGGAGACCAGGACGACCGTGGTTCCGGCGGCGATGCGCTCGCCGATCCGGCGCAGGCACTTCTGCTGGAAGGCCTCGTCGCCAACCGCCAGTACCTCGTCGATGAGGAGGACATCGGATTGGAGGTGGGCGACGATCGAGAAGCCGAGCCGCACGAACATGCCGGTTGAGTAGGTGCGCACGGGGATGTCGATAAATTCGCCGAGTTCGGAGAAGGCGATGATCTCCTCCACCCGGGCTTCCACACCGGCGCGGTCGAGACCGTGCAGCGCGCCCTGCAGGTAGATGTTCTCGCGCCCGGAGAAGTCACGAGAAAAGCCGGCGGCGAATTCGAGCAGGCTGACCACCGTCCCCCCACAGGCCACCACGCCGGCCTGAAGCGGGACGATCCCGGCCAGCACGCGCAGCGTCGAGGTCTTGCCGGCGCCGTTGCGGCCTACCAGCCCCAGGCGCTCCCCGGGCTCGACGTGCAGATCGACTCCGGCCAGCGCGGGCACGGGCGCCGGCCCAGCCACCCGGCGCCCGACCAGCAGGCCCTTGAGGGTGCGGGCGTTGTCAGCGCGCACGCTGAACGAGCGCGTCGCCCCGCGCAGGACAATTTCCCCGGGGCGCAACGTGGCGCTCACAGCACCACCGCCAGCTCGCCCTCCATCCGCTGAAAGATGGTGTTGCCAACCGCCAGAGCCACGCCAGCGGCCGCCGCCATGTAAGCCAGCCGCCCCGGGTCAGGTGCGGTCCCGTAGTAGAGAATGTCGCGCAACCCCTGAATGAACGGGGCCATGGGGTTGAACCAGTTGAGCAGGGTGGCCACGGCGGGGTGCTGAGCCACGAAGGCGATTGAGCGATCGGGCACGTAGAAGATCGGACTGAGAAAGAACCACGGCAGCAGAGCCGCGGTGAGGATCGGAGCGACATCGCGGTAGTAGGCGTGCAGCACAGCGACGATCAGCGCGCAGCCGAGGGCGAAGCCGAACAGCAGTGCGACCACGACCGGCAGCAACAACAGTGTGGCCGGAGCGCTGGTCCCGCGCAGGGCGAGGCTGAGCGGGGTGAGCAGGACGAGGATGGCCGCGAAGGTGACCAGCTGGACTGTGACCGCGGCGGCGGGAATCGTCTCCCGCGGGAAGCGTGCCCGCCGCACAATCCCCCCCTGCTCGATCAGCGACTCCGCGGCCGCCAGCAGCGACTGCTGAAAAAACGTCCAGGCCATCAGGCCGATCATCAGAAAGACCGGGAAGTCGGGGAAGTGCTGGAGCTTGAACACGTACCCGAACATCAGCGTGTAGGCGCCCATCAGGACCAGTGGGTTGATCAGGTACCAGAGGACGCCGAGCGAAGAGCCCTTGTACTTTCGCCGCAGCTCGCGCCGGACCAGCTGCGAGAACAGGAACCGGTAACCGCCCACGCAGGCAATTATCGGGTTTCCAGCAGCAACGTCACCGGCCCGTCGTTGACCGAGTGCACCTGCATGTAGGCGCCGAACGCGCCGCGGCGCGCATTCAGGAGGTCACAGAAGCGCTCGTAGAGCGGCTCGGCCAGCTCGGGGCGGGCAGCCTCGAGGTAGCTGGGACGGTTGCCGCGCCGCGCGTCGCCGTAGAGGGTGAACTGGCTCACGCACAGCACCTCGCGCTCGCCCAGGGGCTCGTTCATGCGCCCGTCCGCGTCGGCGAAGACACGCAGGCGACGGACCTTGGCGGCCAGCCAGTCGGCCTCCGCAGTGGTGTCACTTTCGTGGACGCCGAGCAGCACCAGCAGCCCCGGGCCGATCTCGGCCACCCGCTCGCCGGCCACGCTCACCGCGGCGTGGGTGACCCGCTGGAGCAGAGCCCGCACCAGGTGCGCTAGGCGTCGCGGAGCTCGGCCGCGGCCTGCTCGGGGGCGACGATGTTGAGGTTGACCCCAGCGCCGAGCTCGAGCCCGGCGAGATGGGTGAGGCGGGGCAGGATGTCGATCCGCCAGCAGAACTCGTCGGCGCCGCGGGGCGCGGTGCGGACCCAGAGGTTGAGAGGCGGCGCGGCGCCGAGGTGGCGAGCGAGCCGGTTCAGGGCCTCGTGGAGCATCGCCGCCCCCGTGGGGCCGTCGTCCTCGAAGCGGGCCCGGGGCGTGCGGGGGGCGATCATCAGCTGGTAGGGGACGCGGGCCCCGTAGGGCGAGAGCAAAACCACCTCGGGGTCGATGGCGACGATCCGCCCCCGCTCACGGACCTCCTGCTGGACGAGATCGGCGAGCAAGTTTCCGCCCATGGTCTGGGTTGCGTAGGCGCCGAAGCGCTCGCGCTCGCGGGCGATCGCCGCGGGCACGAAGTCCAGGGCGTAGAGCTGGGCGTGGGTGTGGGGCAGTGAGGCCCCCGCTTCACGGCGCTCGTTGACGATCACGTGGACGCAGGCGGAGCCGGAGTGCACGCGCATCCGCTCGCGCCATACGTCCATCGCTGCTACCACCTGCTCGACACCGAGCTCGCCCAGCGAGGTAACCGGCGCCGGTGCATTGACGATCACCTCGTGCGAGCCCCGCGCCGGGCCCGACCAGAAGAGCTCGGGGTTGGCCTGGGGGGCCGGCGGCTCCGCGTCGGGCTGCAGCGCCGGGTACAGGTTGGGAACCACACGCACCGTCCAGCCGGGCGTGTCGGGGGCGCCCCCGCCCGGGCGGACCGCGTACAGCTCAGGCGGCGTGCGGTCTTCGTG
>JBAVWI010000049.1:0-13091 GCA_049697735.1 Solirubrobacteraceae bacterium | reverse complement strand
TGTATCCCAGCTAGCTGAGGGAGTGAAGACGGCGGTGAGCAGGCTTCCAGTTCGAGCGCAGTCGGAGGGCGCCGCGGTGAGGATCGCGGTCCTGGGCGCGGGAGCGATTGGTGCGTACGTGGGAGCGGCCCTGGCCCGCGGCGGGGCCGATGTGCACGTGATCGCGCGCGGGAAGAACCTGGCCGCGATCCAGCGCGATGGGATCCGCGTGAAATCGCCGCGCGGCGATTTCGAAGCCCATCCTCCCGCGACCGACGATCCGGCGCAGGTGGGACCAGTCGACTTCGTCTTCCTCGGGCTGAAGGCCCACTGCTACGCCGACGCCGGTCCGCTGCTAGATCCCCTGCTGCACGAGGAGACAGCGATCATCGCCGCCCAGAACGGCATTCCGTGGTGGTACTTCCACGGGGTCGACGGCCCGTTCGCGGCTCGCCGGATCGACGCTGTGGACCCGGACGGCGCCGTCAGCCGGGCGATCCCACCGCCACGCGCGATTGGGTGTGTCGTCTACGCCGGCACCGAGCTGGAGTCGCCCGGGGTGGTCAACCACGTGGAGGGCACCCGGTTCACGATCGGCGAACCCGACGGCTCGTCGTCCGAGCGTTGCCGACGCTTCAGCCAGGCGATGACCGCCGGCGGACTCAAGTGCCCGGTGGAGACCGCCGAGCTGCGCAACGAGGTGTGGGTCAAGCTGATGGGCAACGTCGCCTTCAACCCGGTCAGCGTGCTCACCCGGGCGACGATCGCCGCCATGTGCCGCCACCGCCCGACCCGGGAACTTATCGACAGGATGATGCACGAAGCCCTGGACGTCGCCCACGCCGTCGGAGCGAGCCCACGGATATCGGTGGACAGGCGGATGGCCGGTGCCGAGAAGGTCGGCGAGCACCGGACCTCGACCCTGCAGGACCTGCTGGCCGGCAAGCAGCTGGAGCGCGGTCCGATCATCGACGCGGTGATCGAGCTGGCCGAGCTGACCAGCGTCGAGGTGCCGTCACTGCGCGCCATCGGCGCCTCCTGCGGCCTGCTCGCCGAGACGCTGGGGGTGGCCTGAAGTGCCGCCTGAAACGCCCGCGAGAGTACGATCCCTCGCCGGGACCAACCCCATGGTGAAAGGACCCGTCCCATGAAATATGCCCGCCTGACAGAACCGCTGATCCGTGAGAACGGTGCCCTGCGGACGGCCAGCTGGAGTGAGGCGCTCGACGCGGCAGCCGGTGGATTCCGCGCCGCCGTTGACCGACGCGGTCCGGATACGTTCGGAATGTTCAGCTGCTCCAAGGCGACCAACGAGGTCAACTTCATCGCCCAGAAGTTCACCCGCGTGGCCATCGGCACCAACAACATCGACTCCTGTAACCGAACTTGACACGCTCCTAGCGTCGTCGGTCTGGCGACGGTATTCGGCGCTGGTGGCGGCACCAGCTCATATCGGGAAGTGCAGGACACCGATCAGATCCTGCTGTGGGGCTCCAATGCCCGCGAAGCCCATCCCATCTTCTTTCACCACGTGCTCAAGGCAGTCCACGCCGGTGCGGGGCTGCACGTTGTCGACCCCCGCCGCACGACCTCGGCCGAGTGGGCCGACACCTGGCTTGGGCTCAACGTCGGGTCAGACATCGCGCTGGCCAACGCGATGGCGCGCGAGATCATCCATGCCGGCCTGGCCAACCGCGAGTTCATCGATCGGGCCACCACCGGCTTTGACGCCTACGCCGCCGGCGTGGAGCGCTACACGCTGGATCACGCCGAGAAGGTCACCGGGGTCCCGGGCGAGGTGATCCGCGACGTCGCCCACGCCTACGGGCGCGCCGATCGGGCGCAGATCTGCTGGACGCTCGGCATCACCGAGCATCACAACGCGGTCGACAACGTGCTCGCGCTGATCAACCTGGCGCTGCTGTGCGGTCACGTGGGCCGCTACGGATCCGGCGTCAATCCGCTGCGCGGTCAGAACAACGTGCAGGGCGGCGGGGACATGGGGGCGATCCCCAACCGGCTTCCCGGCTTCCAGGACATGGAGAAGGACGACGAGGCACGGGAGCGCTTCGAGCGCGCCTGGGGGGCCCCGATCAAGCCCAAGTACGGCTGGCACATGACCGAGATGCTGGAAGCGATCGGGCGCGGCGAGCTCACCACGCTCTACGTCCTGGGCGAGAACCCCGCGCAGTCAGATGCCGACTCGGGTCACGTGCAGGAGCTGCTTACAAGTCTGGACCATCTCGTCGTGCAGGACATCTTCCGGACCGCGACGGCCGAGCTGGCCGATGTGGTGCTGCCGGCCTCGGCGAGCTGGTGTGAGTCCGAGGGTACTGTCACCAACTCAGAGCGCCGGGTGCAGCGCGTACGCGCGGCGCTGACGCCGCCGGGTCAGGCTCGCGACGACCTGGAGATCATGTTCGACCTGGCCGGCCGCCTCGGACACGACTGGGGCCACCCGTCGCCGGAGGAGGTCTGGAACGAGCTGCGCTCGCTGGCGCCCAATCACGCCGGCATGAGCTACGCCCGGCTGGAGGAGCTCGGCGGCATCCAGTGGCCCTGTTGGGATGAGCAGGACGACGGGGCGTCGTTCCTGCATGGATGGCTCTGGGATGACCCCTACGTGCGTGACCCGGTCCCGTTTCACGTCGTCGAGGACGATCCCCCGGTCGACGAGCTCTCCGACGAGTTCCCGCTGCTGCTGACAACCGGACGGCGATTGGATTCCTTCAACACCGGAGTCCAGACGGGGGGCTACACCTCGCCCCTGCGCCGCCCCGAGGAGCTGGAGCTGTCGGCGGCCGACGCCCAGGAGCTGGGATTGAGCGACGGGCAGCGGGCGCGGATCAGCTCTCGGCGGGGATCGATCACCGCGCCGGTCAGAGTCAAGCGCTCGCTGCGCCGCGGCCTGGCCTTCATGACGCTGCACTTCCCCGACGAGGTCGAGACCAACCTGCTGACCATCAATGCCACCGACCCCAAGTCCGGGACCGCGGAGTTCAAGGCCACCGCGATCCGGGTCCAGCCGGTGACCGACGGGGACGCGCAGGAGATCGAGGCCGCCACCGCGTCTGGGGTCGGGGGCGGCTGATGGACATCGTCCTGCACGACGTCGCCCCCAGCGAGGGGGAGCGAGCGGCGGTCGACGCGGTGCTGGGGCCCCCCGGCAGTATCTGGGAGGGAGCCACCGACAGCGACAGCGTCGACCGCGGCGCGCACGTGGCCCACGGCGGCCGGGCGGCGCGTGATCAGCGTCACCTGCTGCTGCCCGTCCTGCACGCGGTCCAGGCGCGCGCGGGCTGGATCAGCCCCGGAGCACTGGACTACGTCTGCCGGCGCCTGACGATCCCGCCGGCCGAGGCCCATGGTGTCGCCACGTTCTATGCGCTGTTCGCGCTTGCGCCTCAGCCCCCGGTGGTGGCGCACGTTTGCACCGATGTGGCCTGCCTGGCCGGTGGCGCACCCGGGCTGTGCGCCGAACTGGAGCAGCGGGTCGGTCCGTCGGGCGCGCACCAGGGCAACGGCAACGCCATCTGGCTGGAGAGCCCGTGCCTGGGCTTGTGCGAGCGCGCCCCCGCCGCCCTGATCACCGTCGCCGGCGAGGAGCCCCGGGAGTCGTCGCTGGCGCCCGCGGCGGCCGACGAGTTGACGGCGGTGATGGCCGGCGGGGAGGTTCCCGAGCCGCCGCCGCCGGCCGTGCCCCAGGCCGGCGAGAGTGGACTGCGGCTGCTGCGACGGATCGGCCACGCCGACCCGGGCAGCATCGACAGCTACCGGTCGCACGGTGGCTACGGCGCGCTGCGGGCGGCTTTTGATCTCGGGCCGGCCGGCGTGCTGCGTGAGGTGACCGACGCCAAGCTCTTGGGCCGGGGGGGTGCCGCCTTCCCCACCGGGCGCAAGTGGGAGGCGGTGGCCCGCAACCCCCGCAGGCCTCATTACCTGGTCTGCAACGCCGACGAGTCCGAGCCGGGCACGTTCAAGGACCGGGTCATCCTGGAGCACGATCCGTTTGCTGTAATCGAGGCGATGACAGTCGCCGGCTTCGCGACCGGCTGCGAGCAGGGTTACCTGTACCTGCGCGGGGAGTACCCGGTGGCGTGGGATCGGCTGGTCGAGGCGATCGTCCAGGCGCGGGCCCGGGGTTACCTGGGTCAGGGGATCCTCGGCACCGAATGCAACTTCGACATCGAGCTGCGCAAGGGCGCCGGCGCCTATATCTGCGGCGAGGAGACTGCCCTGTTCAACTCGATCGAGGGTTACCGCGGCGAGCCGCGCAACAAGCCGCCGTTCCCCGTGGACTCGGGCCTGTTCCGGCGCCCGACAGTCGTCAACAACGTGGAGACGCTGATCAACGTCCTGGACATCGTGGTCCAGGGCGGTCTGGCCTACGCCGAGATCGGCACCGCCGCCTCCACCGGTACGCGGCTGTTCTGCCTCTCGGGCCGGGTGGCGAAACCGGGCCTGTACGAGGCGCCGATGGGCATCAGCCTGCGCAGCCTGCTGGAGATGGCCGGCGGAGTGATCGACCAGCGCCCGCTGCGAACAGTGCTGCTGGGGGGAGCGGCGGGACGCTTCATGACCCCGGACGAGCTCGACGTGGAGCTCTCGTTCGAGGCCACGCGCGAGGCGGGGACGACGATGGGATCCGGCGTGGTGATGGCCGTCGACGACACCGTCGACCTGCCGGCGACCCTACGGCGGATTGCCGCCTTCTTCCGCGATGAGTCCTGCGGCCAGTGCGTGCCCTGCCGGGTCGGCACCGTGCGCCAGGAGGAGTCACTGGCCCGGCTGGCCAACGGACAGCCACGGGGCTCGGTCGAGGATGAGCGTGCCTTGCTGGACGAGATCACGGCGGGCATGCGGGATGCTTCGATCTGTGGTTTGGGGCAGACCGCGGCCGATGCCATCGAGTCGGCGCTGGTGAAGCTGGATGTCTTCTAAGAGAGGGAGGTAAGGATGAGCCGGGCTCAAGTTTCCGCGCCCGCCCACACGGTGGAGATCGCCCTCAACGGCGAGACCGTGCAGGCCCGCGAAGGGATGACGATCCTGCAGGTGGCCCAGCGTGAGGGCATCGAGATCCCGACGCTGTGCTGGGAGCGGACGCTGACGCCGGTCAACGCCTGCCGGGTGTGCGTGGTCGAGGTCAAGGGCTCCCGGGTGCTGGTGCCCTCGTGCGCGCGCAAGGTCGAGGAGGGGATGGAGATCGAGACGCACTCAGAGCGTGTCCGGCACAGCCGCAAGATGGTGCTGGAGTTCCTGGCCTCCTCGGTCGACCTCTCAACGACGCCCAACGTCGAGCGCTGGGTCGAGGAGTACGAGGCCCGCCCCGAACGCTACGGACCGCCCGCCCCACCGTACGGAGAGGGGGAACGCGATCAGCTCCGCACCGGGCACCACGAGGTGCCCGACGGCAGCCACGCCGCCACAGTTCAGCAGCCGCCCAAGATCGACAACGAGCTCTATGTGCGTGACTACGCCAAGTGCATCCTTTGCTACAAGTGCGTCGAGGGCTGCGGCACCGACTGGCAGAACACGTTCGCGATCGCCGTTGCCGGCCGCGGGTTCGACGCGCGGATCGCGACCGAGTTCGCAAATCCACTGCCTGATTCCGCGTGTGTGTACTGCGGTAACTGCATTGCCGTGTGCCCGACCGGGGCGCTGATGTTCAAGAGCGAGTTCGATCGTCGCCAGGCCGGCACCTGGGACGAGACTCGTCAGCGCAAGACGACAACGATCTGCACCTACTGCGGGGTCGGTTGCAACCTGGAGCTCCACGAGCAGGACAACGAGATCGTGAAGGTCACCTCGCCACTGGATCATCCGATCACCCGCGGCAACCTGTGCGTGAAGGGGCGGTTTGGCTTTCAGTTCGTCCAGAACCGGGGCGAGGACGCGGCCGCCGGAGTCCAGGCCCAGCCACCCGGACCGGAGTCGGCTCAGGACGGACGCAGCTCGGCCGGCAACGGAGCGGGGGGTTAGAGATGTTCTCCGGCGAGGGCAGTCAGGACGAGACCGGGGTTGGCGAGGGTCAGGACAGGAGCGGCACCGGCGACGGTCACGGCAAGACGCCGGTCAGCGGCGCCGACGGCTGGTCGTACCTGCCATTCGAGCACAGCCAAGAGACCGGCGAGCATCGGATCACGCTTGAGCGAGACGACGGGCTGCAGGTGGCGATGACGCTTCCCGAGTTCGTCGAGCAGGGCGACGAGCTGCGCGAGATCGCCCTCCAGGTGATTCGCGCGCGGGAGCGTTGGCGCGAGCTCAAGGGCCTCGGCGCCTAGGGTCGCTAGCGCCTCAGTGCGAGAAGGTCCCGACCAGGCGGGCCTGCTCGATCACGTGATCCTCGATCTTTTCGAGCAGCGCCCGCCGGTCTAGGCCGGGCTCCAAGCCGAGATCCTCGTCGAGGGCGTAGACCCAGAAGTAGTAATGGTGGGTGCCGTGGCCGGCGGGCGGTGCCGGGCCGTTGAACCCGGCGTTTCCCATCGAGTTGGTGCCCTGCACGGCGTCGCCGCCGCCCTCGGGCAGACCCGTGGCGTCACCGGCGATGCCGTAGGCCACCCAGTGGGTGAAGCCGTCGACGAGCGGGGCGTCGGGGTCATGGCAGACGACCGCGAACGCCTTGGTGCCGTCCGGCACGCCTGTCCAAGCGAGCTCGGGCGAGACATCCTCGCCGTCGCCGGTGTGGCGATCGGGCATCCGCTCGTGGTGCTTGAAGGCCGGGCTGGTCAGCTTGAGGTCAGCGACGTTGAGTTCTTGGGGCATGCTCTGGGGTTACCCTGGGCGCAGACGCGGCAATCGCTACCGCGGGTCAGCGGTGGCGTCGGCGCCGGGTCGGTTCGCGCCCTGGTGGCTGGCGCGGGGCGGGGCGGGGGGCCAGCTCGGGAATCGGGCGCGAGACGGCCTCCTCCGTGGTCAGCTCGAGCTTCTCGCCGTGATGGCTGAGGGTCAGCGAGGGACCATCGAGCAGCCTATAGGTGGCCTGGGCGTGCTCGACCTCGACGAGCAGGCTCGAGGCGCGAATCATGATCCGGAAGCGCAGCCGAGTCAGCGCGGCGGGCAGCCGGGGGGCAAAGCTGAGCTCGCCGCCGTGGTCGCGCAGGCCCCCAAAGCCGGCCACGGCCGCGATCCAGGTGCCGGCCACCGAGGCGATGTGGATCCCGTCAGCGGTGTTGTGCTCGAGGTCCCCGAGGTCCATCAGGGCCGCCTCGGCGAAGTAGTCATAGGCGAGCTCGAGCTGGCCGACCTCGGCAGCCACCACCGCCTGCGTGCACGCCGACAGCGACGAATCGCGCACGGTCAGCGGCTCGTAGTAGTCGAAGTTGCGCACCTTCTCCTCGGGACTAAACGAATCACCGCAGAGGTACAGCGCCAGCACGAGATCGGCCTGCTTGACCACCTGCTTGCGGTACAGGTCGTAGTAGGGGAAGTGCAGCAGCAGCGGATACTGCTCCGGGGAACAGTGCGCGAAGTCCCACACCTGGTGGGAAGTGAAGCCCTCGGACTGAGGGTGAACGGCGAGCGTCGCGTCGTAGACGACGACCATCGCGGTGGCCGCGTCGCGCCAGCTGGCCAGCTCCTCCTCATCGACCCCGAGGCGACCCGCCGGCGCCGGATGGCGCTCGGCCAAGTCAGCGGCGGCCCGCAGATTACGCTGGGCCATGAGGTTGGTGTAGACGTTGTTGTCGGCGACAGCGCTGTACTCGTCAGGACCGGTGACGCCGTCGATCCGGAAGTGCCCGGCGGGATCGTGGTGACCGAGCGAGCGCCACAGACGGGCGGTTTCCACCAGCAGCTCGAGGGCGGTCTCGCGTCCGAACTCCTCGTCGCCGGTGGCCGACAGGTAGCGCAGCGCCGCGTCGGCGATGTCGGCATTGATGTGAAACGCCGCCGTGCCGGCCGGCCAGTAGCTCGAGCATTCCTGCCCGTCGATCGTCCGCCACGGGAAGGCGGCGCCGGCCAGGCCGAGCGTGCGGGCACGGTCGCGGGCCAGGTCGAGCGTCGATTGACGCCAGCGCAGGGCGTCGGCCGCCGCGCGTGGCGCCGTGTAGGTGAGGACGGGCAGTACGAACATCTCGGTGTCCCAGAAGGTGTGGCCGTCGTAACCGGGGCCGGTCAGACCCTTGGCGGCGATCGCCCGCTGCTCGCCGCGAGCGCCGGCCTGGAGGGTGTGAAAAAGCCCGAAGCGGACCGCCTGCTGGAGTTCGGCGTCGCCCTCGAGCTCGACGTCGGCGTGCGCCCAGAAATCGTCGAGATAGGCGCGCTGGGCGGCGACAAGTCCGTCCCAGCCGGCGTGAACGGCGCCCCCCCGCGCCGCTGCCACCTGGTCGCGCAGAGCGGGGACGCTGCGCTGGGCCGACCAGCCGTAGCACAGCAGCTTGACCAGCCGCAGCGGCTCGCCGGGCTTGAGGTCGGCACAGACCCGAAAGCGGGCCACATCCTCGTAGGACTCGGTCTCCGTGTCCAGCCCGTCGGGACCCTCCACGAGGTTCTCCATCGCCGCCGCCATCCGCAACCCCGAGGTCTTGGTGCGATGCACGAGCACCGCCCCGCCCTCGTGGTGACCGAACATCTCAGACTCCAGCGGAGCCGCCAGGGCGGCTGCGGCCCGGGGATCGGCGCTGGCATCGGGCCCGGCCTCGTTGGCGACCAGCACGGACTGGATCACGATCGGAAAGCCATCGTCGATCGCCTCGACCACGTACTCGATGGCGGCGACCGCCCGGTGCGTGAACGAGACCAGCCGGGTGGAGGTCACCTTGACCCGGCGCCCGGTCGGGGAGACCCACTCCACCTCGCGGCGCAGGGTGCCCGCGCGCATGTCGAGCAGGCGCGTGTGGGCGATCAGCGTGCCATACCGCAGGTCAAACGGCTCATCCTCGACCAGCAGGCGGATGATCTTGCCGTTGGTGACGTTGACCACCGTCTGGCCATCCTCGGGATAGCCGAAGCCCGCCTCTGCATAGGGGAGGGGACGGACCTCGTAGAACCCGCCCAGATAGGTGCCGGGGAGGCCGTAGGGCTCCCCCTCGTCGAGGTTGCCGCGTAGCCCGATGTGGCCGTTGGCGAGCGCGAATACAGACTCGGTTTCGGCCAGGGTGTCGAGGTGCAGCTCGGTCTCGCGGATCGCCCACGGCTCGACCGGGAAGGCCGGGCGCTGGATCACGATCCGCGCAGGAGCTCGGAGAGGTCCTCCACGACCACGTTGGCTCCGTGCTCGCGCAGAGCACGGGCCTGACCGACGCGGTCCACGCCGACCACGTAGCCAAAGTCACCCGCGCGTCCGGCCTGGACCCCGGCCAGTGCGTCCTCGAACACGGCAGCTTGCCCCGGCGACACGCCGAGCGCCTTGGCCCCGGCCAAAAACGTGTCCGGATGGGGCTTGCCCTTCAGATGCTGCTCGTCGGCGACCTTGCCGTCGATGCGGGCCTCGAACAGATCCTCGATCCCGGCCGCGACCAGCACATCGCGGCAATTCGCGCTCGAGGAGACGACCGCGCGGTGCAGCCCGGCGTCACGGGCCGCCTTGACGAAGGCCACCGAGCCCTCGTAGGCCTCGACGCCGTTGCGCTTGATGAGCTCGAGGACGAGATCGTTCTTGCGGTTGCCGATCCCGCAGACCGTCTCCCTGTCCGGGGAGTCATCAGGACTGCCCTCGGGCAGTTCGATGTGCCGGGAGGCGAGGAAGTTGCGCACGCCGTCGTAACGCGGCAGTCCGTCCACGAACTCGTCGTAGTCCCTGACCTTGTCAAAGGGCTCGAACTTCTCGCCCTGCTTCTCGGCGCGCTGCTTGAGATAGGCATCGAAGGTCTGCTTCCAGGCTTCGTCGTGAACCTCGGCGGTCTTGGTGAGCACACCATCGAGGTCGAACAGGCAGGCCGTGACGCTGTCCGGGAGGCCGAGCACGCTGTAACCGTAGCGGCCGGGGCACACGGCCTGCCGGTGAACCTCAGCTGGCGGCGACCAGGGCAGCACCGAGCAGGCACACGACGTGAAAGCTCTGGTCGACCATCAGGCGCAGACCGGGGGTGGCCTGGGGCGCGTGCTTGACGCTCGTCATCCAGTGCGCAACCAGGCGTCCGTCATCAACTGCCACGTGGGGCACGGCGATCAGGGCCGCGACGCCGATCGCGCCGAGCACAGAGCGATCGTTGGCGATCCAGATCAGGCAGGGAAGAAAGACCAGCATGTAGGTGGCCACGTGGTTGCGCAGGGCGCGACGGCCCTCGGCGGTGACCAGCCCCTGGACCTTGGTCAGGGCCTGCCACTCGGTCTGGAGAAGGAAGTCGCCGCTGAGATGAGAGACCAGAAAGGCTCCCAGCACGGCCGGCCAGGTCATCGAGCGGCCGCGCCCAGCGGAGTCAGCATGGCGTCGGTTCGCTCAATCCATGGCCTCGCCCGCAGCTGGCTGAACAGGCCATGGGCTTCGTGCAGCAGCGGCTCGGCCTCACCACTGCGCCCGAGCGCGAGCAGCAGCGAGCTGTAATGGACAAGACAGCGGGCGAGCGGGAACGGGACGGCGATGTGATGCAAACCGTCCAGTGACAGTCTGAACTCCTGTTCGGCGGCCTGGAGGTCTCCGTCGTTGGCGAGCAGCAGCGCCCGGCCGCACGCGAGCTGAGGGTCGACCAGCGCCGAACCGCGGTGCTCCTTGCCGTTGACGACCTCATCGACGAGATCGCGACGCCCCAGGCTGAGCAGGGCTTCGAGGACGTCCCCCACGAAGATCGAGCCCGAGGCGGTGTCGGACTGGACGAGCGGCATCGTCGCCTCGAGCAGGGGGAGCGCCGCCTCGGTCTGGCCGGCCGCGTGCAGGGCGATGCCCAGCCCAGCGTCCTGCGTGGCCGCGAGCTCGTGCCACTCCGAGCGCCGCAGCGGTCTTGCGATCAGCGCCTCCAGCTCGGGGAGCGCCCCGCGCGCGCCGAAAATCACGGCGCTCATCATCGTCGCCGTCTGGGAGCCTTCGTCGTCTCCGCCGTCACGCAGTGCGACCGCGTCTGCCAGAGCTTCGTCCCACTGGCCCATGAGGATCCGGATTTCGGCCCGCTGGGAGAGGAGATGTCGCTCCCAGACCCGGTTACCGCGTTCGCGAGCCAGGGCTAGGCCGCTCTCGATCAGCCGGGAGCTCTCCTCGCCGCGTCCCGACAGGACCCGCAAGTCGGCGAGGTTGTAGTAGGCGCGGAGGGTGGGGGTGGTCAAGTCTGCGTCGAGTGCGACCTGGAGCCCGAGCGCCATCATCGCTCCGGCCTCGGCGAGGCGATCACGGAAGTACAGCGCGATCCCCTTGGTCATCGCGGCATCGGCGACGACGGCGTCGATGCGGCGAGGATCGGCGATTGAGAGCGCGAGCTCAGCATCGTCATAGGCGCGCTCGAAGTCGCTGCGCAGAAAAGCGATCTGGGCGCGGAGGGCAGCGATCTCAGACCCCAGCCGGGGATCGCTCTCCGGGTTTCCCGCCTGCGCCAGCAACTCGCTCGCCTGCTCGAGCCGGTTGACGTCGATCAGGACCGCGGCCAGGCGGGTGCGCGTGGCCGCGGCCTCCAGCGAGGCTCCGTGCTCGTCCAGGTCCGCGATCGCGCTGGCCAGCAGCGTCTCGGCGGTGGTGTGATCGCCGGTGGCGGCGGCCGCCGAGCCGGCTTGCGCGAGCAGCTGGGAGCGCTGCACGTGATCGTCGGTGAGCGAGGCGGCGCGCTCGAAATGGGCCCGCGCCTCGGAGCCCAGCGCGAGCGACACGGCCCGGTGACCGGCGGCGGTCAGGGTATCCCGTGCGCGGCGCCGGATCGCGTCGGCGTCTGGGGCCTCGGGCTCGGCCGTCACCGCGTTGAGGTAGTGACTGGCCAGGACCTCGGCGATCTCCGGGGCGTCACCCCAGACCGTGCGCAGGTGCTCGGCGGCGGCGAGGTGACGGGCCTTGCGATCCCGACGTGACAGGGTGCCGAGCGCGATCGTGCGCAGCAGCGCCTGGAGGAAGTGGTACTGGCCGGGCTCACCCGAGCGCTGGTCGTCGTTGCGGCCCAGAACCTGGTTGGCCACCAACGCATCGAGCCGCTGGCGCACGTCAGACTCGAGCCGGTCGCTGACGGCCGCCAGCGCGCTGGGCGTGAACGAGATCCCGAGCACGGAAGCGTCCTGCAGCAACGCCCGCTCGGTGGGGTCGAGATTGTCGAGCCGAGCTGCGACCAGCGCCTGCAGTGTTTCGGGCACTTCGAGGTCGTTGACCGCGCCCGCGACCACGTAGCGGCTGCCCTCCTCGGCCAGCAGTCCGCGGTCCAGCAGCATTCGCACGGTCTCCACGGCGTAGAGCGGGATCCCCTCGGCACGCTCCTGGATCCGGTCAGCGAGGTCAGCTGGCAGGCCCGGGACGAGCCCGTCGAGCAGGGCTCGCATCGCATCCGGCACGAGCGGCGCCAGCCGCAGCGAGGTGCCCCAGTCGGGCCGGCGTGCCTCCAGCTCGCGGCGGCCGAGGGCGAGGATGAAGATGGGATGGTCGGCCGACCATTCGAGCAGATAGTCGATGAAGTCGAGCAGGCCGCTGTCGGCCCATTGCAGGTCTTCGAAGACCAGGATCACCGGAGCCTGGTCAGCCATCCGCTCGAAGAACAGTCGCCAGCCACTGAACAGATCAGCGGGCTCGCGGGCCGCCCGCTGTTCCAGGCCCAGCAACTGCGCCAGGCGCGGCTCCACCAGACGCCGTTCGCGCTCGTCGCTCACGAACAACTCGATCGCCGCTTGCAGCTTGTCCCGCACGCTCTCTTCGGTGTCCTCCTCTTCAACGATTCCGGCGCGCGCGCGGACCATCTCGGCAAGTGCCCAGTAGGCGACGCCGTCGCCGTAGGACAGGCACCGCCCCTGGTGCCACCAGCGGACCGCCTCGACGCCGTCGATGTACTTGAAGTACTCCCACAGCAGCCGTGACTTGCCGGTCCCGGCATCTCCGGTCACGGTGACCAGTCGTGCGGCACGCGACTGCACGGTGTCCTCCGCGACGTCGATCACGGTTTGGAGTTCGCGGTCGCGCCCGACGAACGGGGCCTCGAGCCCGGCTCCGCGCCGCGCCCCGCCCGCCCCGGCCACCACCCGCAACGCCGTCCACGCCCGCACCGGCTGATCGCGGC
>JBAVWI010000048.1:0-5995 GCA_049697735.1 Solirubrobacteraceae bacterium | reverse complement strand
CGCCTGCGCCCAGGGGCGGGGCCGCGCGTGCAAACCGCGCGGCGCGCGCGACCTGATCGTCTGAGCTCGAGCTCACCCGAATCAGGGTGTCACGCTCCGCCCAGCCAGCTCCGCCTCGGCCAGGCGCGTGTCGATCAGTGCGATCCCGGCGCTCCAGAAGCCGGGGTCGGCGAGATCGACCCCGGCGTAGGCGGCAAGCTCGTGCGGGGATCGCGATCCGCCGGCCTCGAGCAGCCTCAGGTAGCGCGGGACAAACGCCTCGCCCTCGTCGAGGTAACGCGCATACAGGGAGAGCGCCAGCAGCTGACCGTAGGCATACGCGTAGACATACCCGGGGGCGGCGAAGACATGGCTGACGTACGACCACCAGGTCGCGTACCCGGGGCTGAATTCCACGGTGTCGCCGAACATCGCCCGGTTGGCGGCCAGCCACAGCTCCCCGATCCGCTCGCCGGACAGCTCGCCCTGCTCCCGCCGCTCAGTGTGGATCGCCTCCTCGAAGCTGTGAATGGCGATCTGACGAAAGACCGTGGCCACGGTTTCGTCGAGCTGCGCGGCGAGCAGCCCCCAGCGGCGCACGGGATCCTGGGTCTGGCCAAGGAGGTGGGCAAAGGTCAAGGTCTCGCCGAATACCGAGGCCGTCTCGGCCACCGTGACGGGCGTGTGGATGGCCAGCACCCCGCGCGGAGCGGCGAGCAGATAGTGCAGGCCGTGCCCAATCTCGTGCGCGAGGACAAGCACATCATCGAGACGGCCGGCAAAGTTGACCAGCACGTACGGATGACAAGCTGGCGTGGTCGGCGCGCAATACGCGCCGGGGGTCTTTCCGGACCTGGCTTCGGCATCGATCCAGCGCTCGTCGAAGAAACGGGTCACGTGCCGCCCGAGCTGATCCGAAAAGCTCGCGTAGCTCGCGATCACCAGCTCCCGGGCGTGCGTCCAGGACACCACCGGTGGAGGGGGCCCGACGGGAGCGGAAAGGTCATAATCGGCCAGCCGGTCAAGGCCCAGGGTGGCTGCCTTGACGCGCGCCCAGCGCTGGGGGATGTCATTGCGCGCAGCCACAGCGTCGGCGAGCGCGCGGACCGACTCATCGGAAGCCTCGTTCTCGAGGTTCCGGGCGGCCAACCAGCTTGGGTAGGCGCGTAGACGATCGTCGAGCGCGTGATCGGCTACCAGCACATTGAGCGCGCGGGTGCGCGTCCGCAGTCCGGGGGCGAGCGCCGTGGTCACGGCTTCGGCGACCCGCCGGCGCTCGCTTCGGTCTGCGCTGGACAGGAGCGCAATCGCCTCGGGCAGCTCCAATGCGTCTCCGTCGAGCTCGACGGTTAGCGCCGACAGCTGCTCTTCGAACAGGCGCCGCCAGGCGCCGGCGCCGGTGAGCGCCTTTTCGGTCAGGACCCGTTCCTCGGCCTCGCTGAGCCGGTGGGGCCGGGTGAGGCGCAAGACGCGGAGGAGATGGGCGTAGCGCTCCAGCGCGGGGTCGGCGAGCAATCGGTCAGCGCGATCGTCGCCGATCGTCAGCCACTCGAGATCGAAGAAGGTCGTCTCGGTCTCGATCGCGGCCGCGATCTCCTCGAGCTCTGAGAGCAGGGCGCCGTGCTCGGGCGGGTCGCTGTCGGCGTCGAAGCGAAAGGTCGCGTAGGCGTCGGCTGTCGCGAGTACCTCGTGCAGCTGCTCGAGCTCAGCGCACGCGGCGCTGAGCTCGGCAGCCTCATAACCCGCGACCCTGCCCCGGTGGGCGCGGGCGAAGGCCTTCGCCCTGGACAGAGCATCGCGACCGGCGTGCTGCGCCCCGCCGGCACCCCCCGGCATCAGTGCGTCGAGATTCCAAGCCACGCCCCTGGCGTCAGCAGAATCCGATCGCGCACCAGTCACGATCAGCTGTCCGAAGCGGGCGGCGCCCCCGGCCGCCGCCCCGGCGAAGTCGTGTTAGAACCTCTTGAAACGCTTGTGCCCCTTCTTGAGGTGCCCCTCCACGTCCGGCGTGTCCTCGTCCTGGCCGGCCTTGGGATCCTGGCTCTCGTCGCTGGCGGCAGCCATCCGCTTGTGGCCCTCGACGTCCGCCTCGTCCTGCTTGGCCTGCTCGTCATGCTCGCTCATCTGAGCTCCTCTGTTGGGAAATGCCGTCCGCCAACCGGCGCGTATGCCTAAGAGACGGAGCAGCTCGCGAAAATCTTCCTCCGTGACGATGGCCACAGAAGCGCCAATAAGATCCGCGGCGATGACGGCGAGCGCGGAAGAGGAGCTGCCGGCCTGGTCGGTGCACCGCGAGGAGATGCTCGAGGCGCCGCTGGCCTCGCAGTGGCCGCTGGGGGACGCGCGCTCCTGGGCCTGGGGCGGCGCGAGCGGCGCCGGGGTTCGGGTCTGCATCGTTGACAGCGGGATCGACGCCGGGCATCCCATGGTTGGTTCGGTGCACGGGGCGATGGCGGTGGTGGCGGGCGAGGCGGGCAGCCTGACCGTCGCCGCCGATCACGAGGGCGACGCTTACGGCCACGGGACCGCGTGCGCCGGGATCGTGCGTAAGCTGGCGCCCGACTGCGAACTGCACTCGATCCGCGTCCTGGGCGGCGAGCTGACCGGCACCGGTCCGATCCTCCTGCACGGTTTGCGCTGGGCGATCGACCAGGGCTTTGAGGTCATCAACCTGAGCCTCTCGACCACCAAGAGCAAGTTCGCCCCCGAGCTGCGCGAACTCGCCGACCGCGCCTACTTTCAGGGGAGCCTGCTGGTCGCCTCGGCGCACAACATGCCGGTGGAGTCATTCCCGTGGCGGTTCTCGGCCGTGCTCTCGGTGGGCAGCCACGCGGGGGCGGATCCGCTCGAGTACTACTCGAATCCGGCACCGCCGGTCGAGTTCGCCGCTCCCGGCGTCGATCTCGAGCTGGCCTGGCTGGACGGGGAGACGATCCGGGCGACCGGAAACTCGTTCGCGACCCCGCACATGGCTGGGATCGCCGCCCTGATCCTCTCCAAGCACCCCGGGCTGACGCCGTTTGAACTCAAGACCGCGCTGCGGGCCGCGAGCAGCAACGTCAGGGGCGCGGGGTGACCGCGGGCGGTCCCGTGGCCCCGGGAGCCCTGGCCGACGAGGCCGGCCGCGCGGAGCTGCTGCGCGCGATCGTCGAAACCACCCGGTCGGTGTTCGCCGCCCAAGCGTGCTCGATCATGCGCCACGACGGCGCCACCAACGAGCTGGTCTTCGAGGCCGTGGCGGGTAGGGGCGCCGGCCGCCTGGTCGGCGAACGGATCCCGGCTGGCACCGGGCTCGCCGGCTGGTCGTTGGCCTCCGAGGAGCCGATCGCGATCGCCGACGTGAGCCGAGACCCGCGCTTTGCCCGCGACGTGGCCGAGGGCACCGGTTATGTGCCGACGAGCATCATCGTCTACCCGCTGCTCAGCGGGGAGCGTTCACTCGGGGTGCTCAACGTGCTCGATCAATCCACCGGGGCGCAGGTCGGCATCGCCGACATGGACGTCCTGGCCCGGATCGCTGCCCACGCCGCCATCGTTCTCGCCCTCGTGCAAGACGCCCGGGATCTGGAGCGTGCCAGCGGGACGGGTGCCCCGGCGGCGCGGCTGGAGCGGGCCCTGGCAGGAGCCGATCCAGCCCGGCGCGAGGCGGCGCTGGAAGTGATGGCGGCGCTCGAGCGGCTGCTCACCGCGGAGCCGGGCTGAAAGAGCGGAGCGCGCCCAGGCCGCGGAGGCCCGGACGCGCCCGCGTCAGACTTGCGTCTACAGGCCGGTGGAGGCGCTGGAGCCGACCGGCGCCTCGCCGTGCGGCGCGTTGGCAGCACCCGAGCCGTTGGAGCTCGAACCGTTTGAGCTCTGGATGCCAGCCGCGACCTTGGCCCCGAGGTCGGCGTCGACGTTGGTCCAGTACTCGACCACCCGCTTCTGGATTTCCGGCGTCACCGCATTGGTGGCGTGGCCGATGATGTTGGCGGCCAGATGCTCGACGTCGGTGTCGGACAGGACCTCGCGCACCATCGTGCCGGGCTGGCCGAAGTCATCGTCCTCACGGTGGGGTTTGTAGGCCTCGCGGATCATTTCGCCGCCCTCGACGCCCCACACCGTCTCCATGAAGCTCGGATCGGCCTTGGGGCCGCCGTAGCTGTTGGGCGCGTACACCGGAGTGTTGCCACGGTGCTCGTAGCGCATGGCGCCGTCCTTGTTGTAGCTGTTGACGGGCGCCTTGGGCCGGTTGATCGGGAGCTGCAGGTAGTTGGTCCCGATCCGGTGGCGGTGGGTGTCGGGGTAACTGAACAGGCGGCCGAGGAGCATCTTGTCGGGGCTGGGACCGATCCCCCGAACGAGATTGGCCGGCTCAAACGCGGCCTGCTCGACTTCGGCGAAATAGTTCTCCGGGTTGCGGTCAAGGACCATCCGCCCGATCGTGATCGGCGGGTAGTCCCCGTGCGGCCAGACCTTCGTCAGGTCAAACGGGTTGAAGCGGTAGTCGGCCGCATCGGCGAACGGCATGATCTGCATCTCGAGCCGCCAGGCGGGCGCGTCGCCCTTGGCGATCGCATCGTGGAGGTCGCGGATGTGGAAGTCGGGCTCCTCGGCGACCATCGCCTTGGCCTCGTCGTCGGTGAAGTTCTCGATCCCCTGGACGGTCTTGAAGTGGTACTTGACCCAGAACTTCTCGCCGCCCTCGTTCTCCCACAGGAAGGTATGGCTGCTGTAGCCGTTCTGATGACGCCAGGTCCGCGGCGTGCCACGGTCGCTCATCAGGATTGTCACCTGGTGGGCTGACTCGGGGGAGAGGGTCCAGAAGTCCCACTGCATGTCATTGCTGCGCAGGTTGGTCTCGGGCAGACGCTTTTGCGAGTGGATGAAATCCTGGAACTTGGACGGGTCGCGGACGAAGAACACCGGCGTGTTGTTGCCGACCATGTCGTAGTTGCCCTCGTCGGTATAGAACTTGATCGCGAAGCCACGCGGATCACGGACCGTGTCGGCGCTCCCCAGCTCCCCCGCCACCGTGGAGAAGCGGATGAACAGCGGGGTCCGCTTGCCGGGCTTGAGAAAGTCAGCCTTGCAGTACTGGGTCACGTCCTCGGTGACCTCGAAGAAGCCATGGGCGCCGCCGCCCTTGGCGTGCACGACGCGCTCGGGGACCCGCTCCCGGTTGAACTGGGCCATCTTCTGGATCAGGTAGTGATCCTGAAGCAGGATCGGGCCGTCGGCGCCCACGGTCAGCGAGTGCTCGTCGCTGGCGGCCGGGATGCCGGCGTCGGTGGTGGTGCGGGGTACCTGGCTGTCGCTCATATCCGAAGGTCTCCTTGTTCGTCTTTCGCAGGCGGGACGGGCCGCGCTCAAACCTTCTTAGCAGGTCATTCCTGAGGGTCAAGTTACCCCCGGTTTTACGACCGCAATCCCTGAGCTGGTCAGCGTTCGTTGCGCGCCTCGTAGGTGAGCGAACGGCCGGGATGCGTGACCGCGAGCCGTCCGCGGGCGGTCGCCATCAGCGAGGAGGAGGGCGGGGAGCTGGTCAGCGCCTCGAGCAGCTCGTGACCGTCGATCTGCTCACAGACGCAGTCGGTCAGGGCGGTGACGGTCGCCGTGCGGGGCATCTGCTCGAGCACCCCGATCTCGCCGAAGTAGGCGGGGGCGGTCATGCCCCGAACCGGCCGCTGCGCGCCGCCCGCCTCGCCGCGGGCGCTGACCTGGACCTGGCCGGTGACAAGCACGTAAAGCGCCTCTGCTGGATCGCCCTCGCGCACGATCGTCTCGCCAGCGGCAAAGCCAACCTCGGTGGCGGCCGCGGCCAGGCGCTCGAGGACCGGGCGGCGTGCGCCGGCAAAGATCCCCAGCCCCTCCAGGCGGCCGACAGTCGGAGCCAGCTCTCGGGCCTGCGCTTCGGTCTCCCGGTCGATGGCCCGCAAGGCCGGGTAACCGGCGATGGCCAGTCCGGCCGGAGCCAGCGCCATCGTCCACAGCCCGCTGTCGAGGCCGAAGGCGCTGACCACAGCCGGGGTGACCACCG
>JBAVWI010000047.1:0-14988 GCA_049697735.1 Solirubrobacteraceae bacterium | reverse complement strand
CACAGCCTGACCCTGGATCTGTCGGCGCCCGCGGACCTCGCCCGGGCTCGCGAGCTTGCCTGCCGGGCCGACGTGCTCGTGGAGAACTTCCGTCCTGACGTGATGGACAAGCTCGGCCTCGGCTACGAGACTCTGTCAGCGGCAAATCCTGGTCTGGTCTACTGCTCGATCACCGGCTTCGGGCGCGCAGGCGGCGCCGAGCTGCCGGGCTATGACCTGCTTGTGCAGGCCGTGGGCGGCCTCATGAGCATCACCGGCTCCCCCGAGGGCGAGCCCCAGAAGGTGGGCGTGGCGCTGGTCGACGTCCTGGCAGGACTGTTCGCCTCGGTCGGGATCCTGGCCGCCCTGCGCCACCGCGAGGCCACCGGCGAGGGTCAGCGCGTCGAGGTCGACCTGCTGTCGGCACTCCTGGCCGCACTTGTCAATCAGGCCTCGAGCTATACCGTCGCCGGGGTCGTGCCCGGGAGGCTCGGTAGCGCCCACCCCAGCATCTCCCCGTATGACCTGTACGCGACAGGCGCCGGAGACCTGGTCATCGCGGTCGGCAATGACCGGCAGTTCAGTGCTCTGTGCCGGGTGCTCGATATCCCGGCCGCGGCCACCGACAGGCGCTTTGCCACCAACGGTGACCGGGTCGCCCATCGCGAGGCACTGCGGGCGCAGCTCGAGGCCGCCCTGAAGCAGCGGCCCGCGGCCGACTGGGCAGCCGAGCTGACCGCGGTCCGGGTGCCCGCCGGGGTTGTCAACGATGTGCGGGGCGCGTTTGAGCTCGCCGAGTCACTGGGCCTGGAGCCGATCGTCGCCGTCCCCTCAGCGCGTGACGCCGACGGCAGCGCAGACGCCGACGCCGACGCCGACGGCAGCGCGGACGCCAAACCCCCCGTGCGGCTGACCCGCAACCCGATCCGGCTCTCGCGCACGCCGCCGCGGTATCGCCGCCGACCGCCCCGGCTCGGCGGCTGAGCCGACTCAGAAGCTGATGGCCGTAGAGGCCGGCTTCATGGTGCCCCGGGTCCGCCGGCTCGCGCGGGGCGATCGACCCGCCCGGCGAGCTCGGCGTGGGACGGGTCCTGCGGCGACAGGCGACGCGCGGTGAGGCTGTCGCTGGCCGCCCGGATCTCCCCCGCCCGTCCCTCGCCTCGTAGGCCGAGCTCGGTGAAGGCTTGCATCCGGCGATCGGTGCTGGCCAGGAACACCTCGCGCTCGTGGCCGCGCAGCAGCCAGAAGCCAACCCGGATGACCGGGTTGGCGATCGAAGCCGGGCGCGCGACGGCGTGGACGTGGAAGCTGACCTCGCCCGTGTCCAGCCACTTCCACACTTCCCAGTCCATCTGGCCCCGTTCCACGTGGCCCTCGAGCGTGCGGTAGTTCCAACCGAACACCCTGACCTCGCGCCCCGCGACGGTCCGGGTGTGGTCATAGACGTCGTGGACGCGAACGCCGACATAGACATGGAGGAGGTTCAGCGCGCGCAGCTCGAGGAGCATGTCGCGCCCGGCCATGGGGGCGCCGACGTCGTAGAAGGCGCGCACGAGCGACGGGTCGGCAAACTCATAGCCGCGGATCAGGCGGCCCGCGATCTCCCAGCTGCCCTCCGGCTCCGGCGGTCCCGGGGCCTCAGCGGGCAGCGGCGCAAAGCGATCGTCGACGTGCCAGCCCGAAGGCGGGTTGATGAGATTGAGCTCGGCGGGGTTGTAGTTGAGCGGCTTCTCGCGCAGCTCGGCCAGCCGGTGCTCGATCTCTGGCGTCAGCTTCACGCGGAAAAGCCGGCCTCGACGCGGCGGGTGTCGATGTCGATCCCGCCGGTCATGCGGCCGCCCGAGAGGCCCACGACTCGCTCCAGGAACGAGATCCACATGTGCAGCTGGATCTCCTTGGCCATCCTGACGTGGTGATAGAGCAGGTTGGAGAGGCGGCCCGAGCTTCGCGCCCAGGACTCGATCTCGAACGTGACCAGCTCGTCCTGCGAGACCCGGAACTCGATCTGTCCCGCCTCGAGATGGGTGGCCAGGGTGGCGAGCCGAAAGGATCGGTCCTGTAGGTCGATGACCCGGACCGGGCCGTCCCAGGGACCGGGCATGCGCACGACGTACTCATCGCCGACGGCCATCGTGCCCTTGTCTCCAAGCAGGCGCTGAAAGCGGGCGAATTTGATTGGCGCGGCCCGATTGAGGTTGGCGGTCAGACACTCGAACAGCTCGTCGGGGGAAAGCTTGGCCTCCCGGATCTCGGTCCGGTAGCGGCGGTGAAAGAGCGGGCCGTAGCCGTCGCCCACGCCGATCGCCTCGCTGACGTCCACGCCGTCGGGCCAGGGGGGCGGCAGATGCCCTGCAGCTGAGGTTTCAAGCACCTCGCGGCGGTGCATGACCGTCGTGCGCCACATGTAGTCCCACGAGGTGAGGCCGACGCCGGCTGGCCACGTGGCGGCGGTCAACCAGCGGCGCGCGGGGTGCGGGCGTCTCGGCATCCTCCGAGCCTACCGAGCGGGATCAGCCGGTCAGCCCCGGGGGTGCGGCGGTAGGATCGAGACGTGCTCAGCACCCTCCTTTATCGCTGGGGCCTGCGCGCCGGGCTGATGCAGGCGTCCTCGATGGGCGCCGTCGGGCTGTGCATCGGCCTCTGGATCCGGGCCAAGACAGTCGACCAGGACGAGCGCGGCAATGCCGAGCGCCGGGCTCTGTTCGTGGGACTGTGGCCGCCGACGATCTGGTTGATCGGAGACTCGCTGGCCCGCCACGAGATGACAGCCAGCGGGCGACTCAAGCGCCGGTTGCGCCGGTGAAGCCCGCTCGAGCCACCGTAATCGCCGTCATGTGGCTCCGTGTCGCCTACGGCCTTGGGCTCCTAGCCGCTCCCGCGCGCCTGGCGCGACGCTGGCTGGGGTCGGCGGCCGAGACCGCGCCGACCCAGGTTGCGCTCCAGGGCCTCGGGACACGCGAAGTCGTGATGCACACCGGTATCGCGATCGCCGCCTACCGCGGCCGTCCCCTTCGCCCGTGGCTGCTGGGCAGCATCGCCGGAGACCTGACCGACGTGGGCGCCACCCTGGCGCGACGCTCGGAGCTGCCTGGGGGGGCGGCCCTGGCCACCGCGTTGGTCGGGGGCGGGTCGGCCCTGGTCTCGGGGCTGCTCGCGCTCGCCGTGGATGACTGACCCGGCGGCGGGCATCGCCTACGACCGCGTCGGGAGCGGACCGGCGCTGGTCATGCTGCACCCCCTGGGCGCCGACCGTCACGTATGGACACCGATCGTCGAGCGCCTGGTGGCCGAGCGCGAGCTGGTGACAGTGGATTTGCCCGGCTTCGGCGAGTCGCCCCCGCTGCGCGAGCAGACGCCGACGGCACGCGCCCTGGCGGGAGCGGTGGCGGGCCTGCTGGCCCGGCTTGAGATCGAGCGCCCGCACGTGACCGGCAACTCGCTGGGCGGCTGGGTGGCGCTCGAGCTGGGCCTGCGTGGCATCACCCGCTCGACCTCGGCCATCGCCCCCGCCGGTCTGTGGGCTCAGCCGCTCGTGCCCAAGCCGAGCGCCGGCCATTGGCTCGCCCGCGCGCTTCGACCGCTCGTGGGTCCGGTGGCAGCCAGCACTGGCGGGCGGCGGTTGCTCCTGTCCGGTGCCGCCGCTCATCCGGAGCGGATTCCGGCCGCCCAAGCCGCGCACCTCGTCCGCGCTTACGCCAGGGCCACCGGCTTTGTGGCCGTCAATAAGGCGATGCGCGCCGGGCGCTTTGAGGATCTCGCGCACGTCCCCGGGCCGCTCACCCTGATCTGGCCCGAGCACGACAGCGTCGTCGACCGCCCGCCTCGGCTGCCCGCCAACGTTCGCAACGTGGTCCTCAAAGATGCCGGCCACATGCCGTTCTGGGACGCCCCCGACGAGCTCGCCGCGCTGCTGCGCGAGGCCAGCGTCTAGTGAGGCGTTCGGCCGCTGGCGGGCGAGCGGGGCGCGCTGGCGCCCGAGCCGAGCAGGCCCGAGGCCGGGATCCCGACGACCACGCAGACGGCGGCGCCGAGCAACAAGGTGTGGTGAACGGTGGAGGCGGTCAGGGTCCCCGAGAGGGCCACCCCGGCCAGACCCGCGCCCACGGCGGCGCCGAGCAGGCGGCCGACCGAGAGGATCGCCGAGGTTCGCCCGTGGGACGCCTGCGGACTGGCGTTGAGGGCCGCGCGTGAGGTGGGAACAAACAGCATGCCGAGCCCGAGCCCGACCGGAATGAGCGGCAGGATAGTCACGAGCCCGTCCAGGCTGACCCCCGGCAGGCCGAGGACGGCCAGCCCGAGCCCGGCCCCGATGAATCCGAGCACCGCGGGGAGCTGCTCTCCGCGGCGGTCGACGAGCTTCCCGGCCAGGGGCGCAGCCGCCCCGACGAGCAGGGCGACGAGGACGAGCGCACCCGACGCCCCCAGGGCCGAGAAGCCGGCCACCCGCTGGAGATACTGCTCGGCGATGTAGAAGGAGCCGATCATCACCGCGAAGGTCAAGGCCGCGATCAGCGTCGCCGCCAGCACGATCCGATTCATGCTCGGGTTACCCCCCTCCTCGACCGCGCCCTCCAGGACAGCTGGCACCAGGCGAACGATCGCCACCGCCACCAGCAGGGTGAGGGGGACCAGAGCCCACCAGTCCGCGCGCCACCCGAAGGCGACGGTCAGCACCCCGCCGAGCAGAGGACCGAGGAGGTTGGACATCCCGGCGCTGGCGCCCCAGATGCCCAGCGCGCTGCCCCGCCGCTCGGCCGGAAAGCCGCTGATCGCCCCGGCCAGCGCCGCCGGGCTGACCAGGCCGGCCCCCGCCCCCTGCAGGATGCGGGCGCCGATCAGCTCTCCGAAGTTGGTGACCAGGGCCCCCGCTACCGCGCCGACCGCGAACAGGGTCAGGCCGACCAGGGCCAGGCGGCGGACGCCGAAGCGGTCGACCAGCTCACCGCCGGGCAGCAAGAACAGCGCGTAGGCGCCGAAGTAGGCACTGAGGACAACCGAGGTGGAGCTCCCCTTGACGCCGAGGCCGTGGGCGACCGAGGGCAGCGCGACGGTGATCAGCGTTCCGTCGAGCTGGAGCAGAGCCGCGGCCGCCGTGCAGGCGGCCAGCCGCAGCCACGCCGCGCGAGGAATCGCGGAGGGGGAGGGCTGCCCGGCAGGGACGCTCGACGCTACGGCGCTGTTGGCCATCCACCCAGTATCACGGGTGAACGGGCCGGTGGCGATTGGGTCAGGGAGCTGACCGCGCGGGCTAGAATTGAGTGCATGCCTGCCACCCAGCAATATCGATTCGGCGTCCGCGATCAGGCCCTCACCCGCGACGAGACCCGCGGGGTGTTCGGCCAGGTCATGGGCCTGGTCGCCCTGACCGTCGGCTGCACCGCGCTCGGGGCATACATCGGCCGCAACCTCAGCGGCGGAACCGCCATCATCCTCTTCTTCGTCGCTCTCGCCTGCGTGTTCGCGCTCCAGTTCGCGTCCGCGCGGGGCCGGGAACAGCTCGCCACCGGACTGCTGTTCGCGCTCGGGCTGCTGCTGGGAATGGCGGTCGGCCCGGCGCTGGCCGTATACGCCAGCAGCAATCCCGCCGTGCTCTGGCAATCTGCCGGCGCCACGGCGGGCTTCACGGCCGCACTCGGCGCCTACGGCTACGCCACGCGCCGTGACCTGTCGTCATGGGGACGGACTCTGTTCTGGGCCCTGATCGCGCTGATCGAGTTCGGGATCGTGCTCCTTTTCGTCTCGGTTCCCGGCGCCAACGTTATCTACGGAGTGCTGGGGCTGGTCATCTTCGGTGGCTTTACGATCTTTGACTTCAACCGGCTGCGCCGGGCCAACATGGCCAGCGCGGTGCCGATCGCGGCCGGGATCTTTCTCGACATCTTCAACGTCTTCCTGCTCATGCTGCGCCTGCTCGGAGGCGGACGCAGCTGAGCCCAGGCCGCTGACCGGGCTGTAGCCCGGAAGGCGCCGGGTCAGCCGCCGGGGAGGCTGTAGCCCGGCAAGGCGCCGGTTCAGCCGTCGGGGACGTAATGGCGACCGCCGGCTGCGTCCTCATAGACCCGCATGATCCGGTTGCTGCGCGGATCACGAAAACGCTCGGCAGTCGGCCGCCAGTCGGGGTCGGGCTGGTCAGAATGGCCGTGACCGCGGCGTCCACGGGCCCGGGCGGGTGGCGACGGAGCCTCATCTGGGAGCGGCGGTAGATCGGCCATCACGGCCAGCGCCGCCTCGCGGGTCGGGGCGCTGACTATCGCCTCTACCCGGCGCTCGAGTTCGGCCAGGTCCAGCGTGCCGGCCGCGGCGTGGCGGTTGAGCCGCTCGAAGAACTGCTCGCGGTCAGCGTCGCTGAGCAGCACCGCCTAGCTGGCCGGCTCGACCTTCACGGCGGTCCCGTAGGCGACGATCTCGGTGAATTGCTGGCCGATCTCCGAGGAGTCGAAGCGGACGGCGATGATCGCATCGGCGTCGAGCAGCCGTGCATTGTCGACCATCCGATCGATCGCGTGGCGGCGCGAATCCTCCAGCAGCTGCGTGTACTCGGTGATCTCGCCCCGTCGCAGCGCCTTGAAGGAGGCGGCGACGCCCCCGGTGAAGCCCATGCTGCGCACGACCAGGCCGTAGCAAACGCCGAAGTTCTCGCGGATGCGAACGCCGGGGAGCTCCAGCGCCGTGGTCATGGGCAAACCGCCCAGCGGGGCCTCGTGGCTCATCTCAGCGGCAACCTATCAATCTCTTACGGTGGCCGATCAAGCTACGGTGCCCCGATGCGATCACGCCTGACTTTCATCCTGGCCGGCAGCCTGAGCGCGGTGGCCCTGGCCGCCTGCGGCAGCAGCAGCTCGAAGTCCGCGTCCACCCACGCCGCGAGCACAACCCCCGCGAGCACCAGCTCGTCGGCCGCCGCCACGAGCTCCGATCAGATCAGCTACGAGGGGATCCCGATCGAGTCCGGGCCCGAGATCGCGCCCGCCAGCACCACGCAAACCGCCACCGTGGATGGCATCCGCTGCGGAGCCACCGAGCAGCTCGCGTACCACATTCACGCCCATCTGGCCGTGTTCGTCTCGGGTCGGATCTACGCGCTGCCCGCCGGCATCGGGATCCCCGGCTCGAGCGCCCAGCAGACCAGCCAGGGGCCGGTGGCGGCGGGCGGCCAGTGCATCTACTGGCTTCACACCCACACGTCCGACGGCGTGATTCACATCGAATCCCCGACCCAGCGTGTCTACACGCTGGGCAACTTCTTCGACGAGTGGCACCAGCCCCTGACCGCCAGCCAGGTCGGGACCGTGCACGGAAAGATCACCGCCTTTGTCAACGGCCACATCTGGAACAAGCGCTTGCGCGACATCCCGCTTCTCCCCCACGCGCTGATCCAGCTCAACATCGGCCAACCGGCAGCGCCCCAGCTGACCGTCAACTGGTCCCAGACCGGGCTGTAGGCGGCGCCTCGTCGCGGCGCCCACGGCGGCGTCGGCGCCGAACCTCGGCGCCGATCAGGGCGAGCACGGCGATGACCAGGATCGCCCCCATCGCCGCTCCCAGGTCGCCCACCGCATCGACGACGGTGGGCCCGACCAGATAGGCGCCGAAGCCGATGCCGGCCGACCAGAGGGCCGCGGCGGCGGCATTGGTGGGCTGATAGACGGCCCCTCGCACGCGGTTGATGCCCGCTACCCAGGACGGCGTGAGGACGATCGCCACCACGGGGTAGCGCGCGAACACGCGCTCGCCGCGCTCCACCGCCTGCAGCCGTGTCTTGTGCAGCGGCCCGGGAGCGGTAACAAGCGCTCGGCCGAGTCCCCGGCCCAGCAGCCAGCCGCCGATTCCCCCCGCGGTAGCCCCCGCCCAAGCGACGAAGATGACCGAACCGATGTCCAGCTTGTGCTGGGCAGCCAGAACGCCGGCGGCGACCAGGAGCGGCTCGCCCGGGCCTGGCACGCCGATCCAGCTGGCGGCGGCTCCGGCGGCAAGGCCGAGGTAATCACCTTCGGCCCCGTGGAACTGGTGGTGGAGATGGATGTGCAACAGCGCCAGGATCGGCAGCCAGATGACCGCCTTGGCTAGGCGCAACTTGCGTTCTCCACAGCCGCGATCGTCGCACACCGGTCAGTCCGCTCCTGACCGCCGCCGCCTGGATATCGGTCCACAGCGATCCTTGTCCACGTGGCCAATGCCGGATCCGGGGCCGTAACAGAGGATGCTGGCATGGCCTCCAGCGTGATCGTGTCCTACGACGGGACCGCCAACGACGATGACGCTCTGGCGCTGGGGAGGATGCTCAACGCTGGGTCGCTGCCGATCTCGCTCGCCTATGTCCGTCACTCACGCGAGTACGACCCCGCGCGCGAGGAGCTCGCCCAGCACGACGCCGAACGTCGCCTTGAACTTGGCGCGGTGTGGCTGAACGACCCCGAGGTCGGCCGGCACGTCGTTGTCGATCCCTCCACCGGAGCCGGTCTCGCCCGGCTCGCCGCCGAGCAGGACGCGGCGCTGATCGTCTTCGGCTCGGATTACCGGACTTCGCCGGGCCGGGTCGAGCCGGGGGGAGCCGCACAACATCTCTTCTCCGGGGGAACTGTCGCAGTCGCTGTAGCGCGCGCCGGCCTGCGGACCTCTGGCCACGGCTTGATCAAGACGATCTCGGTGACACCGTCGGAAGACGACAGCGCCCCCGAGGAGACGGCGGCCGCCCTGGCCGCGGCCCTGGGGGCCACCGTTTCGGCCGCGGCGGACCCGAGCGCAGACTTGATCGTTGTCGGTTCAGGGCCAAGCGCCGGCCCGGGCAGGATCGCCCTCAGCGGGGCGGCCCGGTCCAGGCTCGACTCGGCCCGCAGTTCGGTTCTCGTGCTCCCGCGCGAGACCCCGATCCGGCTCTGAGCCGAGTCCTCCGGGTCCCGAGCTTCCGCTCGGCGCGGCTGTTTCCCGGTGTCAGCGGGGTGCCTTTATCCCTATGTCCAGGTGACCCTGACGTTTGCTGGACGCGAGGCCATGGGTGGGGCCGGCGCAGAGAGCGAGACTCACACCCGTAGAAGTTGCCGCTGGGCTGGCCGCTGCCACGTCAGCGGAGTTCATTCGTTCCCCGTCCCCGAGGACAAAGGAGATCCAAAACCTAATGTGGCTGCCATATCCAACGTGGCTCAGTCCCGGAGACAACGCGTGGCAGATGACCGCGGCAACGCTGGTCGGACTGATGAGCGTGCCCGGACTGGTCGTGCTCTACGGCGGCGTCATGCAGAAGCGCTGGTCGATCAACAGCATGATGCTGACCTTCGCGGCCTTCGCCGTAGTGCTCGTCGTCTGGGTGCTGTGGGCGTTCAAAATGGGCTTCGGGACGCCGTTCCACGGGATTGCCCACTCGGGCTTCCTGGGTAACTTCATCGGTCAGCCGGGCGAGGTCCTGGGCCACAACGCTGAACAGGGCCAGGCGGCGATCCCGTTGGCCACCACCGGCCCGAGCTTCCGGTTCCCACAGGCGACGCTGGTCTATTTCCAGTTCGTATTCGCGGGGATCACCCCGATCCTGATGCTTGGCTCGGTGCTCGGGCGGATCAACTTCAAGGCCTGGATCCCCTTCGTGGCCCTGTGGTCCTCGATTGTCTACACCGTGGATGCGTTCTGCATCTGGGGCGGCGGCTTCTTCGCCCAGCACGGCGCGATCGACTACTCAGGTGGTTATGTGATCCACCTCTCGGCCGGCGTGTCGGGTTTCGTGGCCGCGGCCGTGATCGGACCGAGGCTCCAGCGCGATCGTGAGATCGACGCCCCCAACAACGTTGCCATGGTCGCGGTCGGGGCGGGCTTGCTGTGGCTGGGGTGGAACGGCTTCAACGGCGGT
This sequence comes from Solirubrobacteraceae bacterium, assembly GCA_049697735.1. GTDB lineage: Bacteria > Actinomycetota > Thermoleophilia > Solirubrobacterales > Solirubrobacteraceae > Palsa-465. Next base: position 5,171 of record JBAVWI010000047.1, on the reverse strand, counting down.
GACCCGTACTTCGCGGGTGCCTCGGCCTCGGCGGCGGTTCTCAACACGAACCTCTGCACCGCGGTCGCGTTCCTGATCTGGGTCGGCTGGGACTACCTCACGGGTCGCAAGCCGGGCCTGATCTCGGGCGTCAACGGCATGATCGTCGGCCTTGTGGGCATCACCCCGGCGGCCGGTTACGTCAACGGCTTCGGAGCCATAGCGATAGGCGTTATCGCCTCGACGATCGTGTACTTCGCGCTCAACTATCTGAGCCGGGTGCGGCCTTTCCGCAATGTCGACGACACGCTGGGCGTGCTCTACACGCACGGCTTCGCCGGCCTTGCGGGTGGTCTGCTGACCGGCGTGTTCGCATCTCAGAACATGATCGTCTACCCCGGCGTCGGCAAAACGGCGAGCATCTCGGCGTCCGGGAGCGTGATCGACGGAAGCTTTCATCTCTTGAAGTGGCAGTTCTTCGCGGCCCTGTTCGTGATCGCCTGGTCGGCTTTCGCCACCTTCGTGTTGCTGAAGCTGGTCGGCCTGTTCATTCCGTTGCGGATGTCGGAGGAGAACATGGAGATCGGCGACACCGCCGAGCACGGCCATGAGGTCTATCCGTCGGATATCCCCTCGCTGGGATATCCGAGCGGGGTCCCGGGAGTGGAAGTGGGGGCAGGAACAGCGACGCCAACCCCGGCGTGATGGCAGTGGCCCGGGGAGCGGAGACTTCCGCCCCCCGGGCCACGCCGTTGACCCTCGTCTCGGGCGCGATCGCCGGTGACGACCTCGAGCGCGTGACGGCGAGCGTCGCTCACGCACTGCACCGTCCGGTGGCGATCGCCATCCCCGCCCTGGGGGCTCCTGTTTTTGCACCCCCGGGTTCGCTGAGCGCCGCCCAGCTCGACGCGGTGGCCGCCCACGCGGTGGCGACAATCGCCGGCCGCGACAGCCCCGCGCCGGCCGCCGTCCGCGAGTCGGTCGCCGTCCAGATCGGCGACGAGGTCGTGGGCATCGTCGCCGCGGGACCCGCCCGCGCCGAGCGGATCGGTGTGGCCGAGAGTCGGGCGTGGCTTCAGGCCGCCGCCGCGGCGGCTTCGGTCACCGCCCTGATCCGCGACGCCCAGAATGGCGATGCCGAGACCGGGGCTGCCAAGCTCCTGCACGAACTCCGCGCCGGGCCACCGGAAGACCTGGCCGGTTTCCTGTCCCGGGCCCGGCGATGCGGTGTCGAGCTCGGCGCCGGCGCGGTGGCGATCAGTGCCCGCGCCACCGCGTCATCGAATCTGACCGCCTTCTCCCCCCCGCCGAGATATGAGGGCGTCCTGACCGCGCTCACCGCGCCCGGCCGGCTGCTCGCGCTGGCTCCCCTTGACTCCGAGCCCACCCCGGACGGGCTCGCCGGGCGGTTGCGCGAGCTGGGCATGGAGGTAGCCATCTCGGCCCCCCGCCGGTACCCGTCCGCGCTCGCCGAGGCGCTGCGCGAGGCCGAGTTGCTGCTCGAGCTGGCCGGCGCGCCGGGTAGCGCCCCAGCGCCCGCGGCTGCGCCAGGGACGCCTCCCCCGGACCCGGCGGCGCCGGACCTACCGAATGGACACGGCGAAACCTATCGTCTGCTCATCGGGGTCCTGCTGCGCGATCCCGACGAGCTGGCCCAGCTCCGCGAGCGGACGATCTCCTCCCTGGTCAGCTACGACCAGCGCCACGACACCGATCTGCTGGCCACGCTGCAGGCGTTCCTGGCCCACGACGGATCGACCACCGAGACCGCCGAGGCGATGGCGCTGCACCGCCACACGGTCGGCTACCGGCTGTCGCGGGTCCACGAAGTCTCTGGGCTCTCCCCCTACGAATCCGACGGTCGCGAGCGCCTCAGCCTCGGTCTCAAGGCTCATCAGATCCTCGAGGCCGACGCCCAGCGCGTCGCCGCCAGCGGAGCGGGCTCGCGCCGCTAGAGCTAGCCGAGCACGAGCTCGGCGGCGGTCCGCAGCGTCTGGGGATCGCCGGCGATCAGCAGCGTGGTCACGAGCGATTCGCGCCACGCATCGAGATCGTGGCGGATCTTGTCCACGGGGCCGATCAGGGTGAGTTGCTGCACGAGTGTGGTGGGGACGGCTGCCGCCGCGTCGTCCTTGTGCCCGGATAGGTAAAGCTCCTGGATCTTGGCCACCTCGGCCTCGTAGCCCATCCGGATCGCGACGTTGGCGTGGAAGTTGGTCCCCTTGGCTCCCATCCCCCCGAAGTACAAGGCGTACATCGGGCGCATGACGTCGGCCGCAGCCTCGATGTCGTCAGTGATGATCAGCGGCACGGTGGCGGCGACTTCGAAGTCCTCGGCCGCGCGGCGGGCGCCGGGGCGGCGCAGGCCCTCGGCGAGGGCGTCGCGGTAAAAGTCGTCGTGGTGCGGTGAGTAGAAGAGGGCCAACCACCCGTCGCAAAGCTCGCCGGCCATAGCGATGTTCTTCGGCCCCTCAGCGGCCAGGTAGATCGGAATGTCGGCACGCAGCGGGTGGATGCTCGACTTCAGCGGCTTGCCGAGACCTGTTGCGACCAACTGCCCCCGACCGGGATCGGTCGGCAGTGGCAGCGGGTAGTGGGGACCGGCGTTGATCACAGGTCCCTCGCGGGCCCAGACATTGCGCAGAATGGCGATGTACTCGCGCATCCGGGCCAGGGGCTTGGCAAACGGCTGTCCGTACCAGCCTTCGACGACCTGAGGCCCGGAAACGCCCAGGCCCAGGATCACGCGGCCGCCGCTGAGATGATCAAGCGTCATCGCCGCCATCGCGGTCGCGGCCGGGGTTCGAGCCGAGATCTGCACGATCGCCGTTCCCAGCTTGATGCGCTCCGTCGCGGCCCCCCACCAGGCCAGCGGCATCAGGGCATCGGAGCCATAGGCCTCCGCGGTCCAGACCGAATCGAAACCGAGGCGCTCGGCCTCGGCGATCGACTCGGCCGCGCCCGGCGGTGGGCCGCCCGTCCAGTAGCCGGTGTTGAGGCCAAGTTTCAAGGCCGCCATGGCCCCACCCTATCCCCTGCCAGACGCGCCCGGGCCCGGCGCCACAGGCTGGGGCGGCGGGGCTGCGCGCGTTGCCATTCCTCGCGAGAGGGCAGCCGGCCGGCTCGCCGGGCGCCGAGGACACAGTCGGTGTGGGCATGACGGCGGCCGTCGGACCGTCCCTCGGGAAACATGAGCATGTGCTCGCTCAGAGCGGGCAGATGCCGACCACACAGCGGGCATCGGTAGGTGGCTGGTTTTGTGTTCTGGGCGCGGCGCACAGACCACCAGCGCGGTTGCGGCGCCTTGGCCATCGGACAAGGATGACATCGGCCGGGGCCCGCTCACGCTATCTTCGCGGCGGTGGAACATCGTGACGAACGGATCATCGTCGAGACCGACCGGCATCGGATCAGCGGGGTGCTGCAACTGCCCGCCGACGGCTACCGCAGCCGCCTGACCGACTATCTGAACTCATCCGAGCGGCTCTTCCTCGCCCTCACCGACGTCGAGGTCACCCCCTTGGACGGCGCTGCCAGGGTCGAGCAGCGCGACTTCGTCGCCCTGTCCCTGCGGCACATCGTGCTCGCCATGCCGGCCACCGAATCCACCGCGGGCTAGGCACTGCGGATGTTCGGCCCGGGCATCCCGAGCTAAACTACAGAGACGATGGCGACCCAAGAGAGCCAACGCGTCGAGCGCCTCAGTCCCAGCGAGCTCGAGGGTTTGAGCCGTAGCGACTACATGCGCGCCTCGCCGCGTATGTTTGACTCAGAGCTGCTCGACAAGCTCTCGCGCGTGCATCCGGCTGTGCCCCCGATCCTGTTCGGGCCGCTGATCACCTTCATGATCGTGGAAGGCGTGATTCGGGGCGCCGGCCCCCTGACCGTCGCCTACCTGCTCGGCGGGTACTTGTTCTGGACGCTGACCGAGTACTGGCTGCACCGCATCGTCTTTCACTTCGAGCCCGCCGGCGGTATCGGCGCGCGGCTGCACTGGATCATTCACGGCGTCCACCACGACCACCCCAACGATCCGATGCGGCTCGTCATGCCCCCGTCGGTCAGCATCCCACTCGCGGCGCTGTTCATCTACGGCTTCTATCTCGTGGCCGGCGACCCCGCTTACCTCCCCTTCGGCGCCGGCTTCCTGTCGGGCTATCTGGCCTACGACATGCTGCATTACCACGTGCACCATCATCGTCCCAAGACCCGGCTCGGCCGGCGGATGCGCGAGCTTCATATGCGCCACCACTTCCAGAACCACGAGCGCGGCTACGGCGTCAGCGCCCCCTTCTGGGATCACGTCTTCGGGACCGCCCCGAAGATCGCTGCCCCCAAGGCGCCCTCACCGACGCAGGACTGAGCCCGGGCCGCAAAGTAACGGAGGGGGCGGGATTCGAACCCGCGGTCCGGGGTTACCGGACTCTGGTTTTCAAGACCAGCGCATTCGACCGCTCTGCCACCCCTCCGGGCCGGCAGCCCGGATGCTAGCCGCGCCCGCGCGGTTTGCCGGGCCGCCGCAGGAGCCCGGGCGCGGACCGCGGGCTCTGGGGGCACCGATACACTGGGCCCAGAGCCCGAGGGAGAGGTGGCCGAGTGGCTGAAGGCACTCGCCTGCTAAGCGAGTAAGGGGTTAACACTCCTTCGCGGGTTCGAATCCCGCCCTCTCCGTTTCCGGCAAAGCCCTGCAGAGACCAAGGTTTCGGCAGGTGCTTCGTCGGGGGCTGCAGCGAGCGCTGCTCCGCGGACTGGGTTGGCTCGGCCGACGGCTCCCTGGCCCGCGCGGCTGACGAAAAGCAGCCCGCGAAACCAGGACGGCCCCTTTGATCATTCCGACACTGTCGGCGCGCTCGTCACCAGCGCGTCTGGCTTCTGGATCAGCGCGACGCGGGAGTGCTTCGATCGGTGGGAAGAACTGCTGTGGAGAGCGCCCTTGCGGAGGTGGGCCCGTCGACTGCCCGGCCTCCCGCGGACCTGTGTTTGGCGCGCGGTTTAGGCTTGCGCACATGGTGGTTGGGCTGATCGGTTGCGGGAACATGGGTACGGCGCTGGCGCGTGGCTGGCATACGCCGGTGTTGTGCTGTGACACGATTACTGAGCTGGCGCAAACGCTGGCTGTTGGGACGGGCGGGGAGGCGCTTGCGACCAACGCGGAGGTCGCCGAGCGCTCGGATCTGCTGGTGCTGTGCCAC
>JBAVWI010000046.1:0-4079 GCA_049697735.1 Solirubrobacteraceae bacterium | reverse complement strand
GGCTTGCCATCGCCTGCGGCGATCAGATCAGCCGGGAGGTGATCCGCTACCTGAACCGGCTCTCGGATCTGTTCTTCATTCTCAGCCGGGCCGCCAACGATGGCGACGAGCCCCTCTGGGAGCCCGGTCGCTACCGGTCAACCAACCGCTAACGCCGGAGCGCCACCGCGGCCGCGGTGGCCATCGTCAGGCCACAGGCGGCGATCGCCGCCGCCCCGAGGATGAAGGCCGAGTGGGCGCTGGCGTAGGCGAGCACCTCGTGGGGCCGGGCCAGGGCGACGATTCCGGTCAGGACGAGGGCGGCCAGGATGAGGATCCCGACCGGAGCCAGGGCCCCGGCAAGGGAGACCCGCTCGCCGGCCGAGGCATCAGTCAGCGGCCGGCGCACCGGCCGGCGCTCCTCGAGCCAGTACAGGGCCCCCACCCCGAGCAGGGTCCACGTCGAAGCGACCAGAAAGCCGCCCAGCACGTCAGTGGGGTAATGCCAGCCCAACTCGAGGAACGAGTAACAGACCGCGACGGCAAAGCCGGCCATCAGGGCTCCGACCGCGGGACGCCAGCGAGCGGGCGCGACGAGCACGGAGCAGAGAGCCAGCGTCATGGCGGCGGTGGCATGGCCGCTCGGCCACGAGGCGGCACTGATCGTGAAGCCCGGGACCGGAACCGTGCGCGTGCCGGCCAACAGGGGCTTGAGCAGCTGACTTGTCAGGTTGGCGCCGAGGATGATCATCCCCACCGCCACCGCGACCCGCGGCCGGCGCCGGATCAGCGCGACCACCACCACGATCGCGGCCAGGTAGACGTAGGGCTGGGGATCGCACAGGTTGGCGATGAAGTTCGTCACCTGGTCCACCCGCGCCCGCTGCAGACCCCCGAAGCCGTTCAGGATCGCGCGGTCCGCCCGCCCGGCGAGGGCGAGGTGGAAGGTCAGGTACCACGTGATAGCCAGCAGGATCACACCAGCGCCGGCACCACGCAGCGCCGTCCGGGCACGCGTCGGCATATCCGTAAGGATAGGAGGGCCCTGCCCCCCCGCCGGCTCAAAGCCGCAAGCCCCGGTCAGGCGGTTTCGTGCTCGGCCTGGGACTTGCGGGTGAGGCGAAATTCGGGCGCCGTGCCGGTGCGGCGAACATGGGAGTAGTGCTCGAGATCCTCGGGCGCCGCGACCTCGGCGCTCACGCCCTCGGCGACCTCGAAACGGGCGGCCTCGTAGAGCAGCTCCTGGTAGCGCGGACCGACGTCGGCGGTGCCGGTCCGAGCCTGGTCGCGATGTGACGCGGCGGCTTCGATATCAAGGTCGTGAGCCTCGCAGCGCAGCAGCCAGCGCCGGCCGCGGGCCAGCTTCTCGGCGGTGAGCTTGACCGGGGCCTGGGTGGTCTGCGAGATGCCTCCGCGAACCGCCGCTTCGGTCCGTAGGCCGGCGTGTCCGGCCACCAGTGCCGAGCACAGCCGCTCCCAGTTGCGGCCGTAGGGGGCAGGGACGATTGCCACCGGGCCCCGCGCGTCGGCGTCGCCGCGGATGGCACGGGCCACCGGCCCCACGAGTACGTAATCGACCCGGTTGGCGTTCAGCCAGCGCAGTACTGCGACCGCGGCCTGATCGAGATGTTGGAAGCCGTCGGCGAGCTCAGCGGGGCGGGACTCGATCTTGGGCGGGCGGTGTTTGAGGAGCATGGTGCTGCGTTCGCTACCCCCCGCCCGAGTCCTTCCCAGTCAGGCGCGGCCGGACCCGGTCTCGGTCTCGGTGACGAATTCGGCCACCCACCGCGCGACGAGCTCGGGGTGGCTGCGCTGGGCCCAGTGGGAGCCGGCCACGGTTCGCCGCCGCAGCCCGGGCGCGATCCGCTCCGCGGCGTCGTAATAGGAGGCTGAGATGAAGCGGTCGCCAGTGGGGACGACCAGCTGCACGGGCACTTGCGCGGAGGCCAGGGAGACGGACCGCCCCAGCAACGGCAGGATGTTGCGCCGGTAGAGGTTCGCGCCGTGCAGCCCGTCGGCGACCAGCGTCGCGGCCGGATAGTCGCCATCCACCGTCAGCCCCTCGACGGTCATCAGGGTCTGGCGCCAGCGCTCGGGCGAGAGAACCCCGCGCCAGGCCAGCGTGGGGCCGCCCGGCAGGCACAGCGGCGCGATGTACCACGAACGGCGCACATGCGCCAGCCAGGTGGGCAGCCGCCCCCGCCGCAGCGGCTCGCGGGTGGCAACCACGGCATGGCCCAACGCCGGACCGGCAATGCTGGTGAAGGAGGCCAGGCGCCCGGCCAACCGCGCCGAGGTGGCGAACTCCCAACCCTGGATCCCACCCCAATCGTGGCCGACGAGATGGACGGCGGCCCCGGGCGCGACAGCCTCGCATACGGCTTCGAAATCGGCCGCCAGGTGCGCGAAGCTGTAGGCGGCCGGACCGCGGGGAGCCGATGACTGACCGGCGCCGCGCACGTCGTAGGCGACCACGCGGAAGGCGGAGGCCAGGCGCTCCAGCACCGGATACCAGACCGACTTGGTGTCCGGGTACCCGTGGATGAATACGACCGTCGGCCGGCGGGCCCAGCCCGCGCAGACCACGGACAGGGTCACGTCGTCACGCACCACGGTGCGAATGTCGGCACCTTCCAGCAACGCCGTGGCAATCTATACGCTCGTTTCGCCGATGGATTCCGAACTGCTGCACAAGCGGCGCGCCGAACGTGCGCGCCAGCGCCGGGCGCTCCGCCGCCGGGTCGCCGTCCTTGGCGCGCTGGCCGTCGTGGTCGCCGTGCTGGTGGTCGTCATCGCCTCGTCGGGTGGGGGCTCGACCACCTCCGGGCGGACGGCGGCCGCTTCGCACGGCGCGGCTCGGCGCCACCACCACGGCGTCTCCGCCCAGCAGCCAGTTCGCGGCGGCTCCACGGCCGCCTCGCTCGGCCCCGCCACAGGCCATCCCGGCACGGCCTCGGTGCCGATCCTCATGTACCACGTGATCGCCCCTCCGCCGGCGGGGGCGCCGTTCCCGGGACTGTATGTCCCACAGGCCGAGTTCGCCGCTCAGATGCAGGCCCTGAAGTCGGCCGGCTGGCATCCGGTGACCCTTGATCAGCTCCGCTCCTACTGGCAGCACGGTGCGCGCCTCCCGGCCGGCAAGCCGATCGTCATCACCTTCGACAACGGCTACTTCTCGCAGTACGCGCACGCGCTGCCGGTTCTGCAGCGCATGGGCTGGGTGGCCGACGAGAACATCCAGCTCGCCGGCCTGCCTCCCTCGCAGGGCGGCCTCACCCCCCCGCAGGTCAGAGCGATGATCGCCGCCGGCTGGGAGCTTGATACCCAGGGCATCAGCCACGCCGACCTGATCACGCTCGACCCCACGCAGCTGCACTACGAGGTGGCGACCGCGCGGGCCCGGCTGCGCCGCCGCTACGGGGTGCCCGTGAATTGGTTCTGCTACCCCTCGGGTCACTACAACCCGACCGTGATTGCCGCCGTTCGCGCCGCCGGTTTCGTGGGCTCGACGACTGTCATCCCGGGGTGGGCGCAACCGGCCACCGACAGCTATCGGCTGCCCCGGCTGCGGGTCCTCAACGGCACCAGCCCGGCGGCGCTGCTGGCCCAGATCGCCAGCGCCCACGGCACGTTCACGCCGCCCCCCGCCTACGGGGGGGCGTGACCTCGGGCGGCGTCGTGTCGCTGCGGCCCCTGAGGCAAAGACTGGATCCCCGCGGCGGCGACCGGGCGACCGCGACGCTGCGGGGCACCCGGCCGCGACCGGCGCTCGGACTCGTCGTCGCCGTCGTCTCGGTGGCGCTGGCCACGGCGGCCATCTACCCGCTGGGTCACATCGCCCACGTCAATTCGCTCAGCGTCGTCTACCTGCCGGCGGTACTGCTGCTGGCCACCTTCTGGGGCCTCGGGTTCGGCGTCCTCACCGCGCTGCTGGGCGCGACGGCCTTCAACTTCTTCCATCTGCCGCCGACCGGCCAGTTCACGATCGCCGACAGCCGCAATTGGGTGGCGCTAGCAGCTTTCCTGATCGTGGCGCTGGCCGCCGGGACGATCGGCGAGCTCGCCCGCGCTCGCGCCCAGGAGGCCGAGCGGCGGCGCGC
>JBAVWI010000045.1:0-6964 GCA_049697735.1 Solirubrobacteraceae bacterium | reverse complement strand
GCGCTCGAGCGGCTCTCCGCCGCGACCGGCCCCGCGGCCGGCACGGCGCCCGGCACCGCGGCCGCAGTCAACTGAGGCCACGGTCAGCCCCGGTTTGACACCCCGCTAGCGGGGCGTATAGGCTGGCGCAAAGTGAACTAGCCACTAGTTGACTAAGCCAATCAGACCGTTGCTGACCTGATCGCCCTTGAATCAGTTTTTGCTCTACGTGGGCTACGGCCTCGTCACCGCCGCCGTCCTGTCGCTGTCGGCCGTGGCGCTGACCCTCCAATACGCGGTCAGCCGCGTGGCCAACCTCGCACACGGGGAGCTGCTCACGATCGGGGCCTACGGCGCGTATGAGGCCCTGCAGCTCACCGGCAGCATTCCGCTCGCCGCGCTGGGCGCGGCGGTGGCCGGCGGGCTGGCCGGGATGGCCATGAACCTGGGACTGATCGAGCGTTTCGCCGGGCGGCCGACGATCGTCATCGTGATCGCCACCCTCGGGCTCTCGCTGGTCATCCAGAACGTGCTCATCATCATCTTCGGAGCCGCCAACAAGGTCTACGTGATCGACCAGGGATCGCCGCATCACATCGGCCCGTTCGTGCTCACCGACGCCGAGATCCTCGTCGCCGTGAGCGCGGCGGCCGTGGCCACCGCCCTGTACGTGCTGCTGCAACGGACCAAGTTCGGCAAGGCCCTGCGAGCGGTGTCCGACAACCGGGACCTGGCCGTGGCGAGCGGGATTCCGGCCCGGCGCGTGATAACCGCCACGTGGGGGATCGCCGGGATGATCGCCGGCTTCGCGGGCTTTGTCCTAGCCGAGACGATCGGCACCTTCACCCCCTCGCTCGGGTTCGGCTATCTGCTCATCACGCTCACCGCCGCCGTCGCCGGCGGCCTGGGACGGCCCTATGGGACGCTTGTCGGCGCCGTGCTCGTGGGCCTGGTGCTCGAGCTCGCCGGTGCCTACACGAGCTCGAGCTACCAGCTCGCGTTCGCGCTCGGGGTGCTCGTCATCCTGCTTCTCTTCCGGCCCAACGGGGTGCTCGTCTCCGGACGTCAGGTTGCCGGCTCATGAGCTACTGGATCTCGATCCTCACCGAGGCGTGCATCTTCTCGATCATGGCCCAGGGCGTGAACGTCATCTGGGGCTGGGCCGGGGACTTCGACCTCGCGCTCTACGGGTACGTCGCGCTCGGGGTCTATCTCACCATCGCGATGACGGCGGGGCCGGCTCCGACGCCCGAGCAGTACATCCTCGGCTGGCACCTGCCCTACCTGGTCGCCGTGCTCCTGTCGGTGCTGATCGTTGTCCCCATCGCCGGAGTGGTGGGGGTGGTCGCGCTGCGCAACCTGCGCGAGATCTACTTCGCCATCACCACGCTGGGCGTGATCAGCGTCATCTACGTGATCGTCCAGGTCGACACGCCGCTGTTCAACGGCTTCAACGGGATCGCGGGTCTGGTTACGCCGATGGCCGGCCCGCTGGGCCTCACCTACAGCAACTACAAGTACTTCCTGCTCGGGTTCTGCGCCGTGATCCTGCTGATTGTCGTGCTGATGCTCCAGCGGCTGTCCTCGAGCCCCTACGGCCGCGCGATGCGTGCCATCCGAGACGATGAGCGAGCGGCCGCGGCCTTCGGGCGCGGCATCTTCCGCTCCAAGCTCATCGCCTACATGATCGGCGCCGGGCTCGCCGCGCTGGGAGGCTCGCTGTTCGCCGCCTACCTGGGAGCCTTTAACCCCTCGGCGTGGGCGCCACAGGAGATCCTCACCCTCTACGCTGCCGTGCTCGTGGGCGGACGCGGGAACGTTCGCGGCGTGGTGGCCGGGACGTTCATCGTCTACATCGGCTTCATCGAGCTCACCCGCTACCTCCCGAACATCCAGGCCCGCCCCGAGTTCGCCCCCTCGCTGCGCGAGGTCCTGATCGGCGCGCTGATCGTGCTCATGCTCAAGTTCCGCCCCCAGGGGCTGTTCCCCGACCGCCACGGCCTCCCCCGCTCACCGCGCGGAACCGGGCCGCTGGCGCGCGCCCTGGCCGGGACCGGCCGCGGGCGGGGGGGCGAGCCCGAGGAGAGCGCGGCGGCATGACCGCGGAAACGATCCTCGAAGTTCGGGCGCTGACCAAGGCCTTCGGCGGCGTCAAGGCTGTCGACGACTGCACCTTCGCCGTCCAGGCGGGCACCGTAGTCGGGCTGATCGGTCCCAATGGGGCGGGCAAGAGCACGACGATCGACATGGTCTCGGGCTTCGGGCGCCCGGACAGCGGCTCGGTTCGCTTCTCGGGCCAGGAGCTCATCAATCAGGCGCCTCACCGTATCTCCCGGCTCGGCCTGATCCGCACCTTCCAGGCGCCCCGCGAGTGGGGGACCCTGACCGTGCTCGACAATGTCATGCTCGGGATGCGGGCCTTCGCCCGCGAGTCGATCCCCCGCAACCTGTTCGCAGCCCGGGCCGTGCGTCGTGGCGAAGCCGCCGATCGCGTACGGGTCGAGGAGATCCTCGACCAGTTCAATCTCGCCGGGTTGCGCCACGAGCGAGCCGAGACACTCAGCGGCGGCCAGAAGCGGCTGGTGGAGTTCGCCCGCGTCGCGGCCGCACAGCCGCGCCTGGTCATCCTCGACGAGCCGATGGGAGGCGTCAACCCCGTACTGGGCGAGCGCATGACCCAGGCCATCAAGGACTTCGTCGCCGCCGGCAGCACGGTGGTGATCGTCGAGCACAACATGAGGTTCATCGAGGCGACCTGCCACGAGGTGGTGGTCATGGACCTCGGTCACGTGATCGCGCAGGGCCCGTACAGCTCGCTGCGCGACGATGAGCGGGTTGTCACCGCGTACCTGGGCTCGGTGGACGATGACCACTGAAGCCAGCCCCCGAGACGACACGGCGCCGGTGCTCGAGCTCGACGGGATCACGGCCGGCTACGGGGGGGCGCCGGTGATCTCAGAGGTCAGCCTCCGCGCTCGCGCCGCGGAGATCACCGCGATCGTCGGCCCTAACGGCGCCGGGAAGTCGACCCTCCTCAAGGCGCTGCTGGGGATCATCAGAGCGAGCGCCGGCAGCGTCCGGCTCAAGGGCACCGACGTCACCGGGATGGCCACCGAGAAGCTCGTGCGCAGCGGTATCTCCTACGTACCCCAGGTGGCAAACGTGTTCCCGAGCCTGACCGTGCGCGAGAACCTCGAAATGGGCGGCTACTGCCGTCAAGCCGGGGTCGAGCAGCGGCTCGCCGAGCTGTGCGACCTGTTCCCGGACCTGACCGACGCGCTGAAGCGAACCGCCGGCACCCTGAGCGGTGGTCAGCGCTCGATGCTGGCCATGGCTCGGGGCCTGATGCTCGACCCCACGCTGTTGGTGCTGGACGAGCCGAGCGCGGGCCTGTCGCCGATGTTCCAGGGGATGCTGTGGGAGCAGATCACCAAGATCGCCGCCACCGGCGTCGGCATCCTGGTCGTCGAGCAGAACACACGCCGGACACTGAAGCACGCCGACTGGGCCTACGTGATGGTGCTGGGGCGAAACCAGCTCGACGGCCCGGCTCGTGAGCTCGCCGAGGACAAGAGCGTGATCGATCTGTATCTGGGGCGGCTGTCTTGAGCGCCGCCCAACACTGGGCGGCATCTCCCTCGGGGCCGCCGACTGGACCGGGTTGCGATGCCCGACACCACCGAGGGTCAACCAGGGTCAAGGAGAGTGTTTGATGGCCATCAACACGAAAAAGATCACCAGTATCGGACTCGCGATCAGCGCGGCGGCGGTACTGGCCGCGTGCGGCAGCAACTCGTCGGGCAACGCGGCCGCCGGCGGCGGCGGGGGCGCCAGCGCTGGCGGTAGTGGTGGTGGTGGCGGCGGCGGCGCGGGTAGCTACGGCATCCTGTCGTGCTTCAGCGGCCGGCTGGCGAGCCTCGGCCAGGCGATGCTCCAGGGGGCCCAGGTCGCGCAGACGGCGATCAACTCAGCCGGCGGAGTCAACGGCAAGCAGGTCAAGCTGAGCCAGCAGGACACCCAGTGCGACCTCGCCGACGCCGTCCCGGCCACCCAGAAGCTGCTCTCAGGCGGCGTCTCGGGCGTGATCGGTCCCGAGACCCAGGAGATCGCCGCGGTCGAGCCGATCCTCAAGAACTCGTCGATCGTGGACGAGTTCCAGGGGGGAGACACGTCACGCGACAAGCAGACCGACCCCTTGCTGTTCCGCGACAGCCCCTCGGACAGTCAGCTCGGAGTCGCAATGGCGCTGTACGCGTACCAGAAGGGGTACCGCCACGCGGCCCTGATGTTCTACACCGACGCCGCGGCCCAGACCCTGATCAAGCCGGTCCTGGCCACATGGAAGAAGCTGGGAGGCACGATCGTCGCCAACGTCAACGTGGCCCCGGGTCAGACCTCCTACGTTCCCGAAGTCCATTCGGTAATCGCGGCCAAGCCGCAGGTGATCTTCACCCAGACCGACGCCCCGACGGCAGCGGTTCTCTACCGCGACTTCCAGCAGGCCGACAACCTGGCGATTCCGTTCGTGGGTACCGACGTCACGGGAGCCAGTGAGTATCTGAAGGCCGTGACCTTCCCCGTCGCCCACGCCCACCTGATCTCCGTCTACGGAACGTCACTATCGGGCAAGGCCACCACGGAGTTCACCAACGTCTTCAACGCCAAGTTCAAGGGTCAGCAGCCGCTGGCCAACGCCAACTACGCCTATGACGCGGTCGTCTCGCTGGCCTTGGCGCAGACGGCGGCCAAATCCGCGGACGGAGCCAAGGTGGCTGCGGAGATGACCAAGGTGACAAACCCGCCGGGGACGCCATGCTACGCGTTTGCCGAGTGCAAGAAGCTGCTCACCGCCGGCACCAAGATCAACTACGAGGGCGCCAGCGGGAGCCTCGATTACAACAGCTACCACAACGTGTTCGGCCCCTACGGAGCTTTCCGAGTCGACCTCCAGGGCAACGAGCACCAGGTGGCGCTGCTGTCCGCCGCGGCGCTGGCGAAGGCGACACCGTAGTCGGATGAGCGACGTCACGCGAGCCGGCCGGCGGCAGCCGGGTCAGCATGGCGGCTGACCCGGCCGCAGTGGCCCCGACGGCTCCCCGCGACCCCCCGCGGGAGCCGCCGCTGGCCGGCGTTCACGTGCTCGACCTGTCGCGGGTGCTGGCCGGCCCCTACGCGACGATGGTGTTGGGAGACCTCGGGGCCGAGGTGATCAAGGTCGAGCGCCCAGAGTCGGGCGATGACACGCGCGACTGGGGTCCGCCCTTCGTCGGGCCCGAGGGTCACCAGGAGAGCACCTACTTTCTCTCCACCAACCGCAACAAGCACAGCGTCACGCTCGACATCAAGGACCCGAATGACCGTGCGCTGCTCGAGCGGATGCTGCTTTGGGCGGACGTGCTGGTGGAGAACTTCCGGCCCGGGGTCATGGATCGACTCGGCCTCAGCAGCGAAGCCCTGGCGGCGATCAATCCCGAGCTGATCGTGTTGACAATTACCGGCTTTGGAAGCACCGGCCCCGAGCGCGATCGCGTCGCCTATGACCAGATCCTCCAGGCCGAGGGGGGCCTCATGAGCGTGACCGGCGACAGCCCCGAGCACCCGCTGCGTGTCGGGGTGCCGATTGCCGACCTCACCGCGGGGCTGTACGGGACGATCGGAGTGCTCGCCGCGCTGCACGAGCGAGCCCGCAGCGGCTCGGGCCAGAGAATCGAAACCTCGCTGCTGGCCGGGCAGATCGCCATCCATGCTTTCCAGGGCACTCGCTATCTCGTCGCCGGCGAGGTCCCACAGCCGACCGGCAACCACCACCCGACCGTCGCTCCCTACGGCTCGTTCCACGCCGGCGACGGCCAGATCGTTATCGCGGTCGGCAACGAGCCCACCTGGCGACGTTTCGCCGCCTTGCTCGAGATCGCGCCCGACGCGCCCCAGTTCGCCGGCAACCACCAGCGCGTCTCCCACCGCACCGAGCTGACTGAGCTGATCGAAGTGCAGCTCGCGAAGCGCAGCGTCGACGAGTGGATCGCGCTGTTCGCCGACCACGGCGTGCCCGCGGGGGAGGTCAAGACGCTCGACCGCGTCTACGCCAGCGAGCAGGTTCGCGAGCAGGGCCTGGTCGTCGACACAGTTCACAGCACGCTGGGTGAGATCTCGCTCCCGGGACCGCCGCTGCGCTTCGCCGGCTCGCCGTTGCGGAACCTGGCTCCGCCACCGACCCTCGGTGAACACTCCGAGCAGGTCAGGGCTCGCTTCTCGCCGCCGCCGCCAGACGCTGCCGATGACCGGTGACACCGTCGTGACCGGGGGGCGTCCCGCCAGCCAGGCGATCGACGATCTGCTGGACGGGTTCGAGCCGCTGTCCGGGCAAGCTGTCTCGACCGACCCGCTGGCCTGGCCAGGCTATCCGGCCATGCTCGAGCGAGCCCGCGAGCGCACCGGCGACGAGCAGGCGGTCACCGCCGGACGGGCGCGGGCCGGGAGCCACGCGTGCCTGGCCGTGGTCTTCAACTTCACCTTCATGGGCGGCTCGATGGGCGAGGCCGAGGGGATCCGCATCACGGACGCGATCACCGTCGCGATCGC
This sequence comes from Solirubrobacteraceae bacterium, assembly GCA_049697735.1. Lineage (GTDB taxonomy): Bacteria > Actinomycetota > Thermoleophilia > Solirubrobacterales > Solirubrobacteraceae > Palsa-465. Next base: position 403 of record JBAVWI010000045.1, on the reverse strand, counting down.
CGAGCGCCTGCCGTTGGTGTCGGTGCTGAGCACCGGGGGCGCGCGGATGCAGGAGGGCATGCGCTCACTGATCCAGATGCAGCGGGTAGCCCGCGCTCTCGTCGAGCTGGGGGCGGCCGGTCTGCCCCACGTGTGCGTTGCCAGGCATCCGACCACCGGTGGTGTCTGGGCGTCCCTGGGCGCCGGCGCCGATGTCATCCTCGGCGAGACAAACGCCGCCATCGCCTTTGCCGGATCACGCGTTCGCGGCGCCGACCGCGACGATCCTGAGCCGTTTACGGCCGAGGCCAAGTGGCGCCATGGCTTCATCGACGCGGTTCTCCCCGCGGAGGGCCTGCGCGAGCGCCTGGGGCTGGCGATCGAGCTGCTGTCGCCTGCCACGCGCGGACGGCCGCTCCTGGCT
>JBAVWI010000044.1:0-13382 GCA_049697735.1 Solirubrobacteraceae bacterium | reverse complement strand
GGCACGGGCAGCCGGACCGGCGGTCGGGGACGAAGCGTCCGGTGGAGACACCACCCTTCTCGATGGCCGAGCGGATCGCCGAGCGCAGCGCGCGCCGCAGGCGGTCGAGGTCTGACGCCTCGAGCTCGCAGACGCGACGGCCCGGGGCGATCTGCGCCTGCCACAGGGCTTGGTCAGCGAGCAGGTTGCCGACTCCCGAGATCCATTTCTGGTCGAGCAGCCGCGCCTTGATCGGGGCGCGGCCGGTGCCGATCCGGCGCCGGAACTCGTCGCGTCCGACGAGTGCGGCGTCGGGTCCGACGTGGCTGTAGTCGGGATTGAGCACCGCCCGTCCGAGGCGGCGCTTATCGCGCAGCGCCACCCGGCTGCCGTCCTCGAAGTCGACAGCAAACCGGTCCCAACGTGGCACCGGGGCGTCGTCCTCGAGCACGATCTTGCCCGCCATCCCCAGGTGCAGCCCCAGGGTGGGGCCGTCGGCAGTCTCGAGCCACAGGAACTTACCCCGCCGCTTCGCGGAGACGAACTCGTGACCGACCAGGGCATCGCCGATCTCGCCCGGGGCGTGCGGGCGGCAGACATAGGTGTCGGCATCGTGGACGCGCACGATTCGCCGCCCGAGCACCTGCTCGAGCGTCTGCCGTGCGCGCTCGGCTTCGGGGAGCTCGGGCATACGATTGAGGCTAGTGCCCGGTAATCCCCCCGGCTCCGGTCTCCACGTCGCCCACACGGCCGACCTTGATCCCGCGACCCTCGCTGAGGCGCGGAGCTTGCTCGACGGCGTGTTCGGCGCCGACATGACCGACAACGACTGGGAGCACGCGTTGGGGGGCATGCACGCCGTCGTGTGGGAGGCCGGCGAGCTCGTCGGACACGCTGCCGTCGTCCAACGGCGGCTGCTGCACGGCGGCCGGGCCCTGCGCACGGGCTACATCGAGGGGGTCGCCGTCCGCGCCGACCGGCGCCGCCGCGGCTTGGGGGCGGAGATGATGCAGGCGCTCGAGCGCGTCGTGAGTCACGCCTACGAGCTGGGCGCGCTGGGCGCGAGCCACGAAGGTGCGGGCCTCTACGCCGCCCGGGGCTGGAAGGCCTGGCGCGGGACGACCTGGGCGCTCACGCCCGCGGGCCGAATGCGGACCGAGAGCGAGGACGGCGGCATCTTCGTCCTGCCCGTCTCGGCCCCCCTTGACCTGTCAGGCGAGCTCACCTGCGATTGGCGCGACGGCGACGCGTGGTAGGGCCCGATCTGGCAAGGTGCGGCGATGAGCTCAGCCACCCTCCAGCGCCACGCGGTCGGAGTCACCTGGTATGAGACAAATGCCATGGCCCGGGCTGCTCACGCCGTCCGCGCCGGCCAGGGCACCTGGTTGATCGACCCCTTCGACGATCCCGCGGCGCTGACCGCGGTCTCCGAACTGGGGGCCCCGGCCGGCGTGATCCAGCTCTTGGACCGCCACAACCGTGACTGCGCGGAGATCGCTCAGCGCCTGGGCGTGCCGCACCACAGGGTGCCGACCGTGCTGCCGCCGGAAAGCGGGTTTGAGCCAGTTTCCGTGGTGGCACGGCCATGGTGGAAGGAGGTCGCGCTGTGGTGGCCGGCCGAGCAGACCCTGATCGTCGCCGAGGCGATCGGAACCGCGGCGCTGTTCGCGCTCGGCCGCCCGGCCGGGGTGCATCCGATGCTCCGCCTGACCCCCCCGCGATCATCATTGGGCAAGTTCAGCCCCGAGCGCCTGCTGGTCGGCCACGGGCCGGCGCTCGAGTCGGGCGGGAGCGAGGCGCTCAAGGGCGCGCTCGCCGCCGCCCGCTCAGACCTCCCGCGGCTGGCCCTCAAGCTGCCCGCGGCGCTGCGCAGGGCCTGACCCGATAAGCCACCGTGGTTTGTTCTCGTCAATCGGCGGGAACAGTCCTAGGAGCTTGAACGCGAGGCCACGGGAGAGGCTCAAGTGATAGATCACAAACGTATCCGCCGGCTGGCGCTGGCAATCGTCAGCGGACTTCTCGTCCTAGGACTCACGGGCTGTGGGCAGAGCGCGAGCAGTAACGGAACCGGGGGCGGTTCCTCGACAGGCGTCACCAAGTCCTCGGTGACCTTCGGACAGACGGTTCCATTCTCGGGCCCCGCGGCCCTGTACGGCGAGTCGACGGCCGGCGTGCGAGCCTACTTTGCCATGGTGAACGCTCACGGTGGCGTCGGCGGTCGCAAGCTCAAGCTGAATGCGCTCGACGACCAGTACACGCCGCCCGTCGCGGTGCAGCAGACCCGCAAGCTCACCTCTTCGGAGTTCGCGGAGGTGGCGGTCAACGGCTCGGCCACGACCAAGGCGATCTTGAACGTCCTCGGCCCACAAGGCATTCCAATCGTCGGGCCGCAGTCCGGAGCGACGTATCTGTTCCAGAGCACGCCGCGGATCCTGTTCAACGTGTGGCCCGAATACACCATCGAGGGCAAGCTGCTGGGAAGCTTCGCGCAGAGCCGCGGCCTCAAGAAGGTGGGCGTGATCTACCAGAACGATGACTTCGGCCAGAGCCTGTACAAGGGCGTGCTGTCCTCCGGTCTGAAGCCGGCAAAGGTGATCACCTACGACCCAACCCAAACCGACTTCAGTCCCCAGGCTCAAGCCTTCAAGTCGGCGGGAGTGGACGGCGTGATCATCCTCGCCATCCCCAAGCCCACCATCGCCTTCCTCAACGCGTTGGCCGCCCTCAACTTCAAGCCAACCCGGATGATGAGCCAGGTGTCGGCAATCCCCCAGAGCTTCTCGGCGGCGCCGAACGAGTTTCCGGGCAGCTACATCGGCGCCTTCATCCCGCCCCTGCAGAGCTCGGGCAACCCGCAGGTCAGCCAGTTTCTGCAGGCCATGCACCAGTACGAGCCCGGTGCACCGCCGTCGACCTTCGCCGCATGGGGATGGACCGAGGCCCAGGTGGCGGTGGCCGGGCTGAAAGCCGTCACGGGGAAGCTCACGCGTCAGAGCTACATCAAGGGCCTCGAGGCGATCAGGAACCTGGAGACGCTTGGCGGCACGCTGAGTTACGGACCGGGTCAGCACGTCGGGCTCCAGAAGATGTTCATGGTGCAGGCGCGAGGAGGCCAGCTGGGCCCGGTCGCCAAGTGAGCCGTCGCTGAGGGCAACGGTCGGCGGCGATGCATAACTTCTTCCAGTTTGTCGTCGGCGGCTTGGGCTTCGGCGGTATCTACGCGCTCGCGGCCCTCGGCCTCGTCCTCATCTTCAAGACCTCGGGCGTGGTCAACTTCGCCTTTGGGGCGATGGCCACCGCAGTCACGCTGATACTTTGGTCCCTGCTGAGCAGTGGCCTCCCGCTCGCCATCGCTTGGGTGGTGGCGATGTTGATCGCGATGATGATCGGAGCGGTCAGCAACCAGGTGCTGTTGCGCCGCGTGGAGCGTTCGCCAGTCCTCATCCAGATCGTGCTCACGCTCGGCCTGTTGATCCTCATCGAGGGGCTCGCCGGCCTGATCTGGGGCTACGGACCAAAGTCGATTCCTCAAGCCGCCTCCGGCACCCCGGTCAACCTGGCCTCGTTCCTGATTACTCCCGAGGTGCTTTTCATCATCGGCTTGACCGTCGCGATCGGGCTTGCGCTGTTCGTCGTGTTCGAGCACACCGGCACGGGCTTGGCGATGCGAGCGATCGCCGCTGATCGGGAAGTGGCTTCTCTGATGGGTGTCCGCACCCAACGCTACGTGACCGCCTCGTGGGCGCTCGGGGTGGCGCTGAGCGGAATCGCGGCGATCCTTGTCGCCCCCACCCTCGGGCTGGATCCAACGATGATGGATCAGGTAGCCGTGTTCGCTTTCGCGGCCGCGATTCTCGGCGGGTTTGGCTCGCTGGCCGGAGCGGTCGTGGGAGGCTTCTTGATCGGTGTGTCGAGCAATCTGATCGCGGCCTACGTATCGACCAACCTGCAGCTGACGCTGATCTTCCTGGCCATCGTCGTGCTTCTCTACATCCGTCCGGAGGGGCTCTTCGGCGTACGGGAGACGTCGCGGCAATGAATGCATTGCTGGGAAGCTGGCTGCGGGCGGGGCGGGCCTCGCCGGTGACGCTGCGGGTCACCGCGATCGGACTGCTCGTCGTCGTGGCTGTCGCCTTCCCCGCGTTTGAGGGCGGGGACTCGTTCGTGATGTACACGGCCACGCAGGCGCTCGTTTACGGGCTGGCGGTGGTCACGCTGAACCTGTTGGTCGGCTTTGGAGGTCAGATATCTCTCGGGCACGCCGGCTTCCTGGCCGTTGGCGGCTACACCGCCGCCGTGCTGGCAACGCACGTCGGCGGTCTGCCCGCGCCCATCGAGGTCCTCGCGGCCGGAGCTGTGACCGCCGCAGTCGGGTTGCTGCTGGGTCTGCCCACCGGTCGTCTGCGTGGGCACTACCTCGCCATCCTCACGCTGGGCTTCGGGCTGGCGGTGCCGCAGATCGCGCTGAATTGGACCAGCCTCACACTGGGCCGCACCGGGCTAGTGGTCCCGCCCCCGCGGGTCGGGGGCACCGTGTTTGTGAGCCCATCCGACGTGTACTACTTCACGCTGATCGTGTTCGCCCTCTGCCTGGTCGCCATCTTCACCATCCTGGCCAGCAGCAGCGGCCGAGCGTTTGCCGCCGTGCGCGACAGCGAGGCGGCGGCAACGGCAATGGGCATCAACGTCAACGCGACCAAGGTGGTCCTGTTCACCACCAGTGCGTTCTTCGCTGGCGTAGCGGGCGACCTCAGCGCCCATCTGCAAGGCCTGGTGTCGCCTGACTCCTTCCCGTTCTCGCTGTCGCTGTTCTTCTTCGCTGCCGTGGTGGTAGGCGGACTGGCCTCGGTGTGGGGATCCTTGGCCGCGGCGGTTGTGCTCGCGGTTATCGAAGCTAAGACGAGCAGCTCCAGCGGCTACGAGCCGGTGATCATTGGCGGCGCAGTTGTGATCCTGCTTCTCATCACCCCCGGGGGACTGGCCGACCTGTCCCGCCGTGTTCGAGCGGCCCTCGGCGCCTGGAGCCGGCGGCATCCGGGTGGGGGCTCACCGTCGGGCGAGACCGGGCGTCCGTAGGCCATGCTGAGCCTTCGCGGCGTCTCTCTGTCCTTCGGTGGACTGCAGGCGATCGACAATTTCGACCTCGAGCTGGGTGAGCGCGTGGTGGGCGCACTGATCGGAGCTAATGGGGCAGGTAAGACCTCGGTGCTGAACGTGATCAATCGCTTCTACCGGCCGGATTCGGGCTCGGTCCATTACGACGACGTCGACGTGCTGGCGCTCAAACCGCACCAGGTGATCGAAACTGGCATCTCGCGCAGCTTCCAGAACGTGGCCTTGTTCAACGAGCTGAGCGCGTTCGACAACCTGCTCGTCGGCGCGGATCACCTTGACAGGCCGCACCTGCTCACCAACCTCTTCCGGCTGCCCAAAGCTCGACGCCACCACCGGGAGGCCAGCCGCCGAGCAGAACGCGTGCTCGAGTTCCTGGGCATCGTCCATCTGCGCAACCGCCGGGCCGGCGAGTTGCCGTTCGGGGAACGCAAGCTGGTCGACATGGGTAGGGCGCTGACCGCTGACCCGAAGTTGCTCCTGCTCGATGAGCCGGCGGCAGGCATCCCCGACAGTGAGCACGAATCGCTCGCTCACCTGATCCGCCGAATTCCGGACGAGTGGGGAGCGAGTGTGCTGCTCATTGACCACAGCATGGAGCTCGTCCTCGGCGTTGCCTCGCATGTCGTCGCGATGGACTTCGGGGCAAAGATCGCCGAAGGTAGCCCCGACGCGGTGCGCTCCGATCCCCGTGTGATCGCCGCCTATCTCGGGCAAGACGCGGACCAGGTGGATGGCACCGAGGCGGAGTGAGCGAGCCATGACCCTGAGCGTGTCGGGAATCCACTGCTCCTATGGACCGATCGAAGCCGTCCGAGGTGTTTCGCTCGAGGTGCCGCGGGGGTCGGTGGTGTGCATCTTGGGACCCAACGGAGCGGGCAAGAGCACCACGCTCAAGGCAATCGCCGGGCTGGTGCCACCCTGGAAGGGCACGATTACCCTCGACGGCCGGGACATCACGCGTCTCGACCCGGCCCGCAGACTCGCGCTGGGGATCGCCCTGGCGCCTGAGGGACGGCGAATCCTCAGTGACTTCTCCGTAAAGGAAAACCTGCGGATCGGCGGCCATCTGCTGAGCCGGCAGCGGCTTGAGTCCCGCATCGCCGCCATGATTGAGTTGTTTCCCCTGCTTGGGGAGCGCATCGACCAGCCTGGCGGATCGCTGTCGGGTGGCGAGCAGCAGATGCTCGCGATCGGCCGAGCGCTGATGACCGAGCCAGCCGTGCTGCTGCTTGACGAGCCAAGCCTGGGACTAGCCCCGATCACCACCCGCCAGGTGTTCGAGGTGGTGGCGCGGATTCGCGAGAACGGCACGACGACGGTGCTGGTGGAGCAGAACAGCATGGCGCTCTCCGTGGCCGACCACGGGTACGTGCTGAGCGAAGGCCGGCTCGATCTCCAAGGCCCGGCGGCCGAGTTGTTCGGCGATGAACGACTCCGGAGAGCGTATCTGGGAGGCTGAAGTCGGCATCGGGAGCGTCCAATCTCCCCACGGCTACCAAAACCCTTAAAGGTTGAGCGCGGCCATCCCGGCCTCGTCGTAGCGCTCGCCCGCGGTGGGCGGCAGCTCCTGATCGAGGCGGGCGAGATCCTCCTCGGTCAACTCGACGTCGACCGCGGCCGCGTTCTCCTCCAGGTACTTGCGGCGCTTGGTGCCCGGAATCGGAACCAGGTCCTCGCCCTGGGCCAGAACCCAGGCCAGGGCCAGCTGGGCGGCGGTGATGCCCTTCTCCTTGGCGATCTCTGACACCTTGGCGGCGATCTTCAGATTGGCGTCGAGGTTCTCGCCGCTGAAGCGGGGACCGTGACGACGGAAGTCGTTCTCGTCGAGATCCTCGGGCCCCTTGAAGCGCCCGGAGAGAAAGCCGCGCCCGAGCGGCGAGTAGGGGACGAAGCCGATCCCGAGCTCGCGGCAGGTCGGGAGCACCTCGGCCTCGGGGTCGCGGGTCCACAGCGAGTACTCGGTCTGCACGGCAGTGATCGGATGCACCGCGTGAGCGCGGCGGATCGTCTCCGGGGCCGCCTCGCTGAGGCCGATGTGCCGGACCTTGCCCGCCTTGACCAGTTCGGCCATGGCGCCAACGGTCTCCTCGATCTCGACGTGGGGGTCGACGCGGTGCTGGTAGAAGAGATCGACGTGATCGGTGCCGAGGCGCTGCAGCGAACCCTCAATCGATTCGCGCACGTGTTCGGCCGAGCCGTCCAGCGGCCCGACAGTGGACATGTCCCCGGGGACGGTGGCGGCGCCCATGCGGCGGGCGAACTTGGTCGCGATCACGTACTCGTCGCGATGACCCTTGATCGCCCTGCCGAGCAGCTCCTCGTTGGTCAGCGGTCCGTAGAGCTGCGCGGAGTCAAGGAAATTGATGCCCAGCTCGAGCGCTCGCTGAATCGTTGCCACCGCCTCGGCCTCGTCGGTCGAGCCGTAGAAGGCCGACATGCCCATGCAGCCCAGGCCGAGGGCGGAGACTTCGAGCGTGCCTAGTTTGCGCTTGTCCATTGCGGGACTCCAATCTTTCGCGGTCTCCTTCAACATAGTCCGCCCTGGGCATCACCATGCGACGATGCCGTCCATGGCGAGAAGGGTGGGGGGTGCGGATGGCGAGTAGCGCAGCGGTGCAACTGGAGGTCGGCGCACGCACAGTCCGGATCTCGAGTCCGGATCGCGTCTACTTCTCGGCGCGCGGCGAGACCAAGCTCGACCTGGCTCGCTATTACGTCAGCGTGGGCGACGGAATCGTCCGGGCGCTGCGCGAGCGGCCGTGCATGCTGCATCGCTTCCCGCGGGGGGTCGACGGCGAGAAGGTCCACCAGAAGCGGATCCCCCCGGGCGCGCCTGACTGGCTCGAGACCGTGCGGATCCACTTCCCGCGCTTCAATCGCACAGCTGACGAGCTGTGCGTGACCGAATTGGCCAGCGTGATCTGGGCCGTGCAGATGTCCACAGTCGAGTTTCATCCCTGGAACTCCCGGCGGGCCGACGTCGAGTGCCCGGACGAGTGGCGGATCGACATCGACCCGATGCCCGACTGCCCCTTCGATCGCGTGCGCCGTGTCGCCCGCGTCGCTCACGAGGTGCTCGACGAGCTCGGCGTGGTCGGCTTCCCCAAGACGTCGGGGGGGTCGGGCATCCACATCTACGTGCGGATCGAGCCCCGCTGGGGCTTCGCCGACGTTCGCCGCGCCGCGCTGGCCTTCGCCCGGGAGGTGCAGCGCCGCGCCCCGGCTGACGCGACAACCACGTGGTGGCGCAAGGACCGCGAGCCCGACAAGGCGTTCGTCGACTACAACCAGAACGCCCGCGACCACACGATCGCCTGTGCCTACTCGGTGCGGGGAGTCAGCACGGGCACGGTTTCGACTCCGATCGCCTGGGACGAGATCACCGATGTGCAACCCGCCGAGCTGACGATCGCCACCGTGCCCGAGCGCTTCGCCCGCCTCGGCGACCTTCACGCCACGATCGACGACATCGCGTTCTCACTCGAAGCGTTGCTCGAGTGGGCTGACCGTGACCAGCTCGAGGTGCCCGGTCCGCCGGACGCGCCCGGCTAATCCGGGTCGGGCCAGAGGGCGCCGTCGGCGACCGCCCCCTGCTCGATCTGCTCGAGTGTCTCGTCGGTCCGCCGGTCGGCGACCATCGCATCCAGCGCGGCGCCAACCGTCGGCGCCCACACCTGGCGCATGACCGCCGGCGTGCCCCTCTCGTCACGCAGCTCGGTCCACTCGAGCTTGACCCGGGCGGGGTTGGGGATGGATTCGGCCCCGTAATCGCCGTCCAGTTCGGGGTGTTCGAAGAGCATGATCTGGGCTCGCCAGCCGTGCGGACAGAGCTCGCTCATCATCGTGCGGGCGCGCAACTCGGCGTTGGCGGCCGTGTGCAGCGAGCGGCGCTGTCCGCGCCAACCGCGAAACCTCTGCCCCACGTGGGGCACGATCCGTTCCAGCAAAGTCACCACCAGCACTCCGGCGCAAACCCCGACAGCGAGCAGAAGCAGCGGCTGGATGACCACCTGCTTACGGTATCGCCTCCCGGCGGCCGGTCAAGGCAACCGGGGTCCAGGCACCAGCATCTGGGGTATCGTGGCCGCCGTGGTGAGGAGAGCCCGGTTAGCTGGAGCGGCGCGGTGGCTGGCGCTGGCCTGCGCTGCGGTCCTGTGCGCGTCGGCATCGCTGGCCTCGCTGGCGCGCGCCGACATACCGGCCGGCATGCCGAGCGACATCCCGGCCGCGGCCAGCACGGCGGCACCGACACTGCCCGAACCGTCGAGTACGGCGTGGCCGTTCCCGAGCACCTTCCCCCAGACCTCCGGGACCGGACGGCTGGCCGGCGGTGCTTCGCTGTGGAGCGACTTCATCTACGACGACTACGGCGCCTCGAGCCCGCAGGGCTTCACCACCTCGAGCTTTGCCCAGAGCTCGGGCCTGGCCGGACGCCAGGGCGGATACGTGTTCCCGTCGGGGCCGGCCAGCAACAACGGGGCCGACATCTTCCGCGCCGGGGTAGGGCTCAAGGCCGGCTACAGCTACTGGCGGGTGGACTGGGTGACGCTCGCCGACCCGAGCGTGCCGATCGCCGAGTGGACTTTCGACACCGACAACAACGCCGCCACCGGAGCCTCCGCGTGGCCGGCCCAGGCCGGAGTTACCTCGCCCGGGATCGACCAGGCGCTCGTCGTATCAAGCCGCGGCGCCTGGCTTGTCAACCCCACGACCGGGCTGCGCACCGATGTCGTGGCAAACGGCGGCACGCTGACCATCGACCCGACCTCGAAGTCGTTCATCGTCGCCATCCCGACGGGCCTGTTGCCGGTCGCCGGCGGCTGGCGGGTGCGACTCGCGGCTGGACTGGCGGACGCCGCGGGTCAGAACTTCGCCCCGCCCGACGTGGGTCAGAGCGGCGTGACCTCCCCGACCGCCGAGCGCGTGTACAACATCACCTTCCGCACCGTCGCCCAGGAGCCGCCCGTCTACACCGACGGGACCAGCGATGCTCAGATCGCGGCCGCACAGGCGGCGTTGGGCGCCACTCCGATCGGCCAGGCGCTCGGTGCCGACGGGCTGGCTCGCTCGGTGACCGGCAACTTCTGGATGGAGGATGACCAGGCCAACACCCTGGCCGGCGGGGACGTATCCAAGTTCTCCCAAGTCATCGACTGGTCAGCCCTCTCGGCCGCCCAGAGCACCCCGGAGTCCCAGCCGACCGGCTACAGCGCGCGCTGGTACGTCTCGCGCCTGCACCCCGGCGCCGGCCAGGTCATCAACGATGGAAACGAGGGCAACTTCAAGCCCACCCTGCTCGAGCAGGTCCAGCCCTATTCGGTCTACGTCCCCACCAGCTACCGCGCCGGCTCGCCGACGCCGCTGACCTGGATCCTGCACTCCCTGGAGGTCAACTACAACCAGTACGGGGCGCTGGATCCCCAGCTCATGCAGCAGCTCTGCCAGAACCGGGGCTCGATCTGCGCCACCACCGAGGGCTTCGGGCCGGCCGGCTGGTACTACAACGAGGCCGAGACCGACTTCTGGCAGGTCTGGCGATCGCTGGCCGAGAGCTACACGCTGAACCCCGAGCGAACCGTGATCTCCGGCTATTCGATGGGCGGCTGGGCGTCCTACAAGCTCGCCTTCCAGCACCCGGATGACTTCGCCGGTGCGCTCTCCTTGGACGGACCTCTGGTCTGCGGCGTCGAGGCCTACCCGGGAGCCAGTGGCGCCGCGTCGTCGAGCGACCCGGGCTGCGCCCAGGACGGTCAGAGTTACCCGCTGATCGCCAACGCGCGCTGGATCCCCTATGTGATTGATCAGACCTACGCCGACGAGCTCGTCCCCACGACCGGCGTCATCGCCCAGGCCCAGGGCTTTGACAGCCTCGGCCTGCGCTACGACCTGTTCATCCACACCGGCGGGGACCACCTCGCCTTTGCCACCGAGGATCGCTTCGGTGACGTGGTCAACGCACTCGGCAATCCGGTGCGGACCACTGATCCGGGTGCCTTCACCTACGACTGGTATCCGAGCCTGAACAACTCCAGCCTCGGGATCGGCGCAACCGGCGACTACTGGGTCTCGGGGCTCAGCGCGCGAGACAACGCCTACGGCAAGATCGCCTCGCTCGTCGCTGCCGACTCGGCGCTGCCCGACCCGGCGGTGACCGTGCAGCGTACGGGGACGTCACTGGTCACCCAGCCGCTGCCCGGCACCGAGACCGCGCTGCGCTGGCAGCTGGGCGCGCGGCCGGCTGCCCAGCCGGTGATGACCCTGAAGCTCGGCAACGTATCGGCGCTGACCATCGACACGGCGGCCGCCAAGCTGCAGACGGGGACGATCAACGTCGATTCCGACGGCGCCGGGCGCGTGACCCTGGCCTCGCTGCCGCGCGGAACCGTGGTCCTGGTCGACGGCCGCCGGGTCGGCGTAGCCGGAGCTTCGGGCGTGTTCGGGGTCAACGTTCACTCGGGGCGGACGGTGATCGTCCTGACCGCGCCGTTTGGCGCCGCCGGCAAGAAGTTCTCGTGCGCGAAGCCCTCGGGCCGGCTGGCCGGACTGTCACTGGGGCCGGTCCGGCTGGGCATGACCCGGGCCCGGACGCGCCGCCTGTTCACCCGCGGATCGACCCGCGGCCGGCGCGACATGGACTTCTTCTGCCCGCCCAACCGCGGGATCCGGGTCGGCTATGCATCCCCAGCCCTGACCCGGCACATGTCGCAAGCCCGGCGGCGCCGGGTTGCCGGTCGCGCCGTCCTGGTCCTGAGCGCCAACCGCCACTACGCACTGCACGGCGTGCGCCCAGATACCCGTCTGGCCCGGGTCCGGCGCCGGCTGCGCATCGGCCGGGCCTTCCACGTCGGACGCAACTACTGGTACGTGGTCGCCAACGGGCCCAGCCACGGGGTGCTCAAGGTCCGCCACGGAACCATCCAGGAGGTCGGGATCGCCGACCTGCGCTTGACGCAAGGACGGGCCGCCGGGCGGCGGTTCTTCCGCAGCTTCTTCTGACTAGCCGACCTCGAGAACCAGCTTGCCCAGGTTCTCGCCGCGGAACAGGCGCAGCAGCGTGTCGGGGAACTTCTCGACGCCCCCGGGGGCGATGTCCTCAACGCTCTTGAGCTGGCCCGCAGCCAGCCACTGTCCCATCTCCTTGACCCCTTCGGCGGCGCGATCTAGGTAATCGATGATCAGGAAGCCGGTCATGCTGGCGCGGTTGACCAGCAGCGACATGTAGTTAGACGGCCCCCGCATCGGCTCGGTCGCGTTGTATTGCGAGATCGCCCCGCAGATCGCCACCCGGGCATGGAGAGCGAGCAGCGCCAGCGCCGCGTCGAGGATCTCGCCCCCGACGTTGTCGAAGTACACGTCGATCCGGTCCGGGCAGTGCTTACGCAGCGAGGCCATGACCTCCTCGGACTTGTAGTCGATGCAGGCGTCGAAGCCCAGCTTCTGCACCACGTGCCGGCACTTCTCGGGTCCCCCGGCGATCCCGATGGCACGACAGCCCTTGATCTTGGCGATCTGCCCGACCGCCGAGCCGACGGCGCCGGCCGCGCCCGAGACCACGACCGTTTGTCCCGGCTCGGGTTTACCGATCTCGCGCAGGCCGAAGTAGGCGGTCAGGCCCGGCATCCCGAGCGTGTTCAGCCACACCGGCAGGGGCGCGAGGTTGGGGTCGATTTTGGTCACGGCCTTGCCGCTGACGCTGGCGTACTCCTGCCCGCCGAGCATCCCGGTGACGTAATCGCCCGGATTCAACCCGGAATAGTTGGAGGCGATCACCTCGCCGACCGCCCCCGCGCGCATGACCTCACCGATCTGCACCGGTGGGACGTAGGACCGGCCCTCGTTCATCCAGCCGCGCATGGCCGGATCCAGAGATATGTACTTGATCTTGACCACAACCTCGCCGTCACCTGGGTCGGCCACCGGCTCCTCGGTGAACTTCCAGTCGCTGTCCTTCGGCAGCCCGACCGGACGAGCGGCGAGCCGGATCTGATGGTTGACGGCGTCCAAGGAGTCCTCCCGAATGGTGGTTGACCAGCGAACTGCCGCGCCAGCGTATCGTGCGCCTGGTGCTCGGGATACCGGGCACAACGCCGCCCGGCGGTGCTCGAAACCTACACCTGAGCCTCGTCTCTCAGTCCAGACACGGCCGGCGCTGCTCAAGCCGGTGCCGGGGTGGCTCCGAAGTCCTCGGCATGAGTCGCATGACCCGCGTCGCGTGTCTGGCCGCAGTCCTCGCCTCCACATGGGCGGCCGTGGCGCGGAGCGGCGGCCCGACCGGCCCGGATCCGGCC
>JBAVWI010000043.1:0-27200 GCA_049697735.1 Solirubrobacteraceae bacterium | reverse complement strand
GCTGGGGGCAGCGGCTTGACCGCCGGCGGCCGACTGGCTCGTGCTGCCGGCACTCCCGCAGCCGGCGACCACGACCGCGACCGTGGTGGCGAGCGCTGGGATGAGCTTGGAATGCGGCATGGATCCTCCCCGTGGACGGTTTGACTTCTGCTCGGAAAGACGCCCCTGGGGTGCATCCCTTCCCGGGTTCGACGAGCTCAGCTGGCGCCGCGAACCAGCAAGTCGGCTCGCATCGGCTGGCGGAAACGCCGCCCCCCGTGGGCCGCGGGCTCGCCGAGCCGGGAGAAGGCGACCGCGATCTCGTCAGCGCGGCGCTCGAACACCGGGCCGCGGTCAGGATCGACGTCGACGATGCGCCGGCGCAGCGCCTCGGTATCGCCGATCTTGGCCTCGACCTCGTACTCGACCCGGCGGACCCGGTCCAGCCCAAAGCGGGGAGCGCCCTCCAGAGTGAGCTGCGCGGCGGCCCGGACCTCGCGCTCGTCCTCCACCAGGCTGGTGAGGGCAAAGAAGTCACCCTCCGGCAGGGGCTCGGCAACGTAGAGAAGGCCTCCCGGGCGCAGTACCCGATGACACTCCTGCAGGGCCGCGGGATGACACTCGACGGGTACATGGTGAAGAGCGCGCATGAAGATCGCCACATTCATGCTGGCTGCCGCCAGAGGTAGCTGTTCGGCGCGTCCAATCAGATAGTGGGCTCGGCCCGCGTCGGGATGGCCTAGCGCCCGCTCCAGCTGGCCGGCGGAGATTTCGATCCCGGTCACCCGGGCGCCCCGCGCGACGAGCTCGCGCACGAGCGCGCCAGGGCCGCAACCGATGTCGACGACATCCCGGTCCGCCAGCTCGACCAGCCGCTCGAGCATGGCAACGTCGGAGGTGACCTCGCGAGCCGCAGCCATGGCGGTCAAGCCTAGCCAGGCGTGAGGCAACCGCTACGGTCTTGCCGCATGGACACCAGCTTCAGCCCGTGGCATCGGGGCGGCTCGGGATCGCCGCTGGTCTGCTTGCACGGATTGAGCGACACCTGGCGCAGCTGGGAGCTCGTGCTTCCCGCTCTGGAGCGCCGCCACGACGTGCTCGCCGTGACCTTGGCCGGTCATGCCGGGGGGCCGCCGCTCGCGGGCGCGGTCACCGATCAGGTCCTGGCCGACGGCGTACTGCGCGTCATGGACGAGGCCGGGTTTGAGACCGCGCACATCGTCGGCAACTCACTGGGAGGCTACGTTTCCCTCCAGCTCGCCGCCCGCGGCCGGGCGCTCAGCGTGGTCGCCTTCTCGCCGGCGGGAGGCTGGGCCGAGGACGACGACTCCTATCGCGAGACGCTGGACCACTTCCGGACTATGCGCGGCCTGGTGCAGGCCGCAGCCCCGCACGCCGACGAGATCGTGTCCACGCTCGAAGGTCGCCGGCGGGCCACTGCGTACACGACCACCAACTACGAGCACATTCCCGCCGAGCTTCTCGCCCATCAGATCCGGGGCGTGGCCGCGTGCGACGGTCTCCTTGACCTGGTTGGCTATGCCCACCGCGAGGGTTGGACGCTCAACCCGGAGCAGATCAGCTGCCCGATCCGCGTCATCTGGGGCACTGAGGACAAATTGTTGCCCTGGCCCCAGGCGGCCGCCCGCTATCGGCACCAGTGGCTTGCCAACGCCGACTGGGTGGAGCTGGACGGGATTGGCCACTGCCCCCAGCTCGACGTCCCCACCGAGGCCGCCGCGCTTGTCCTCGGTTTCACCGCCTGAACGCGAAGCCCACCTAGACTGGCGCGAGATGGCCGAGACGCTGTACCAATGGGCGGGCGGAGCGGAAGCTTTCCAACGGCTCATCAACGCTTTCTATGACCGCATCGAGGCCGATGACCTGCTCTCCGGCTTCTTTCCGGGGGGCGTCAGCGCCGAGCATCGTGACCACGTGATCGCCTGGTGGTGCGAGGTCTTCGGAGGTCCAGCTCGATACAGCCAAGAACTCGGGGGCTATGAGCACATGCTGGCCCGCCACCGCGGCCTCGGGATCAATCCCGAGCAGCGCTTTCGCTTTGCCTCATTGATGAGCTTAGCCGCCGATGACGCCGGTCTGCCCGACGACCCCGAGTTCCGTTCCGCGCTAGTGGCCTATCTGGAGTGGGGAACCCGGCTTGCCATGCACAACTCCCAGCCCGGGGCGCACGACATCCCTGCGCACGCCCCGGTGCCGCGGTGGGGATGGGGCGAGGCGCCTCCATACCGGCCCTGACCTCGGGTCACTCGGTACCGTCGGTCAAGATTGCTCGACGGTCGGCCACGACGTCGGGGTCGCGCAACCAGATCGGCACGACGTCGGGGTCGCGCAACCAGATCGGTCTCAGGCGAGATCGTGCTGGTAGACGACGAACGACGTGGGCTGTCCCACCTGGTCATAGAGCGACCTGGCTGCCCCGTTGTACTGCTGGGTGTGCCAGTACACGTGCCCGACGCCCCGTTCCCGCGCCGTCGCATACACGGCCTCAAACAGGACGTGAGCAACCCGCCCCCCGCGCTGCTGCGGATCGACGTAGAGATCCTCGAGGTAGCAGTAGTCAGTCACGCTCCAGGTAGCGGGGTGAAAGACCAGGTGCGCCAGGCCGAGCAGCCGGTCATTCCCGTCCACTGCGACAAGTCCTACCATGCCGCGGTCGGCGCCGCGCAGGCGCTCGAAGCTGGCCCGTGTCACCTCGTCGGTCACCTCGGCGCGGTAAAAGGACAGGTAGCCACGCCACAGGGCCAGCCACCGGTCGAAGTCGCCCTCGCGCAGGCGCCGTACACCGGGCGGAGCGTTTCCTTCGGGCATCGGCTCTCCTCGGACTGGTTTGCTCATGTCAGACGCCTTATACCCGGCCCGGCGTAGGCGGAGTGGTCCAATCGATCGCCGGTCGCTTTGGCCCATTTGACCACGGGTCGTTTGTTACGTTTCGGGCAGATGCCGCCGACCTCAGCCGCGCCGGGCTCGGCGCTCTGGAACCCACAGGCCCAGATGGGGACGGTCCCCACCGACCGGCTGATCATCGTCCGCGGTGAAGGCGCCAATGTGCAGACGGCCGACGGACGCTGGCTGCTCGATGCCACCGCCGGACTCTGGCACGCCAACATTGGACATGGCCACCAACGGCTGGCCGAGGCCGCGGCGCGCCAGATGCGCACGCTGGAGACCTACCACACGTTCGGACGTGTGACCAACCAGCCTGCCCTCGAGCTCGCCGATCGCGTTGCCGCGCTGAGCCCAATAGCCGATCCGAAGGTGTTCTGGGGTAGCGGCGGTTCGGACGCCGTCGACACCGCCGCGAAGCTCGCGCGCAGGTACTGGCAGCTTCAGGGTCAGGCCAATAAGCGCATCATCGTCAGCCGCAAGTGGGCTTACCACGGCTTACACGCGTTTGGCACCAGCCTGGCGGGGATTCCCTTCAACCGCGAAGGTTACGGCTCGGAGTCTCTGATCCCGGAGACGGCCCTGGTGCCCACCAACGACGCCGACGCCCTGGAGAAGGCGATTCTCGAGCTGGGGCCCGACCGGGTCGCTGCCGTCTTCGCCGAGCCGGTGATCGGAACCGGTGGGGTGATACCGCCCGCCCCTGGTTACCTGCAGCGCGTGCAAGCCATCTGTCGCGAACATGACGTCCTGCTCGTCCTCGACGAGGTGATCACGGGCTTTGGCCGCACCGGGAGGATGTTCGCCACTGAGTTGTTCGAACTCGCCCCCGACATGATCCTGATGGCCAAGGGCATTACCTCAGGCTACGCACCTCTGGGGGGCGCGCTGATCGCGCCGCGCTTGTGGGAGCCGTTCTTCGCCTCGGCCGAGAGCCCGATCTTCCGCCACGGCGTCACCTACGCCGGACACGCCACGGCCTGCGCGGTGGCCCAGGCCAACCTCGACGTCCTGGCCGAGGAGGAGCTCATCGCCCGGGTGGCCGAGCTCAGCCCGGAGCTCGAACGCGTGCTCGCGCCGCTCGCCGACCATCCGCTGGTGACCGAGGTGCGCGGCGGCGTCGGACTGCTGGGCGGGGTGCAGCTGGCCGCCGAGGTGCCCGGCGAGGAGGTGCTCCGGGGGTGTATCGAGCGCGGGGTCCTGCTGCGGCTGATCACCATGAACACCCTTCAGGTCTCGCCCCCGTTCGTCGTGTCGCGCGCAGAGCTTGCCAAGATCGCCGACGCCATCACCTCGACGTTGGACGATCGGACGGCTTGACAAGTACCTCCTCCTGGCGAGATCATTCCAAGCAGGGGAATCACGTCGAAGGAAGGGACCGACATGGCGCGCAGAATGGCTGATTGCCGTCGCTTCGAAAGCGAGAGCAACTGCTCCTTGACGATCATCGGCGAAGAGGAGGAAGTGGTCAACGCGGCCAGCGCTCACGCCGTCGCGGTTCACGGCCACCCCGACTCGCCCGAGCTCCGCGAGCAGGTCCGCGGCATGCTCGAGGACGAGGCCAGCTATTCGCCGGGAACCCGGACAGCCGAAGCGCTTCCCGGCTAACCGTCGGCTCCGCTCGCCGGTTCCAAGATGAATACTGGAATCTCGCGGTCGGTCTTGGTCTGGTATTCGGCGTAGGCAGGCCAGACCTCGACGGCACGCTGCCACCACTCGTCGCGCTCTTCGCCGTCGAGCACCCGCGCGACGTAATCACCCTTGGCAGTCCCGTCCTGCACCTCGACGAGCGGGTGATCGACCAGGTTTCGATACCAGTCAGGATGCTTCGGAGCGCCGCCCTGGGAGGCCACAGCGGCGTAGCGGCCGTCGTGGTGCACCCGCATCACTGGGTTCTTGCGCAGCTTGCCCGACTTGGCGCCCAGCGAGGTCACGACGATCACCGGTACGCCCCTCAGGCTTGTCCCCTTCGTCCCGCCTGAAGTCTCGTATTCCTCGACCTGATCGCGCACCCATTGCTGGGAGCTGGGTCCGTACTCACCCTGAAGGGGCATATTGGTCTCCTCTCATCATCGTCGTTCAGCGCGCCGCGCGCGCCGCGTTGTGCGCGATGGCCGTGATGATCTCGGGCCAAAGCTCGCGCGGAAGATCGTGCCCCATCCCGGCCAGGATGACCAGACGAGCGTCCGGGATGGCTTGTGCGGTCGCGCGTCCTCCCGACACGTTGATCAGGGGATCGGCGTCCCCGTGGATCACGGTGGTGGGAACGCGCAGCTCGGCCAGTCGTCGCGTACGGTCGGGCGCAGTCACGATCGCCGCCATCTGACGCGCGGCACCGGCGGGATGAAGGCCTCGATCGAACAGGCGTCCCGCGCACTTGCGCTTGCCCGCCTCGTCAAAGTCGAATCGTGCCGACCCGATCAGTCGATAGGTATCCAGATGATCGGCGATGTATCCGTCACGGTCGCGACGGCCCTTACGCAACATCCGCAGCGCGACCCGCGGCCGGGGCTGGCCGACGCGGCGGTTGCCGGTGGTGGACATGATCGAGACCAGGGACAGCACCCGGTCAAGGTGTTCGAGAGCGATGAGCTGGGCGATCATCCCGCCCATCGAGACGCCGACCACGTGGGCGGCGGAGATCCCGAGATGGCCGAGCAGGGCGACGGCGTCGGATGCCATCTCCTCCAGCGAGTAGGCGGCGCCCCGGACGTCGCGGGTGAGCAGTTGCCACTGCTTGGGAACCACGGCGTCGCGCAGGATCGTCGAGCGGCCGACATCCCGGTTGTCGAACCGGATCACCCAGAAGCCCTCGGCGGCGAGTGCCTCGCAGAACTCGTCGTCCCACAGGATCATCTGCGAGCCAAGCCCCATCACGAGCAGCAGCGGTGACGCCGCCGGGTCCCCGAAGGTCTCGTAGCAGAGCTCGATATCACCCACGGGCGCCGTGCGCTCACCCGAGGCGGTCGGTGTCAGCTCAGAACCGGGCACGGGTTTGATTCTGCCTCATGGCCGGCTCTTGAGCTCGTTGCTGGACTCGGGGTCGCGCGCCCACTATTCGAACTCGAGCGTCGTACGCCCCGGGAAGACGTCGACAAGCCCGTCGCTGACGCGATCCGGGAACACCGGCGCTCGCTTGTCCAGAAACGCCGTCACACCCTCGTGAGCGTCGGCAGATTGCCCACGCGAGAACATTGCCCGTGAGTCGGCGCGGTGGGCGATCATCGGGTGCTCGGCGCCGAGCATCGTCCACAGCATCCGGCGGGCCAGCGCCACCGACACGGGCGCGGTGTTCTCGGCGATCTCTCGCGCCAGGTCATAGGCAGCCTCGAGCAGCTGGTCGGGTGGATGCAGGCTACGGACCAAGCCGGCCTGCAGTGCCTCCTGAGCCGAGAAGACGCGCCCCGTGGCGACCCATTCCATCGCCTGGCTGATGCCGACCACACGGGGCAAGAACCAGCTCGAGCAGGCCTCGGGCACGATGCCCCGCCGGGCGAACACGAAGCCCATCTTGGCCGTGTCGGCCGCCAGCCGGATGTCCATGGGCAGCGTCATTGTCGCGCCGACCCCGACGGCGGGGCCATTGATCGCGGCAATCACCGGCTTGGTGCAGTCGAACACCCGGAGGGTGAACTGGCCGCCATTGTCCCGCGGAGTCACCCCGCCATGCTCGCGCCGGCGCCAATCGAAAGTGTCCCCACCACCGGCGAGATCGGCTCCCGCGCAGAAGCCACGTCCCGCGCCGGTGATGACCACGGCGCGAACCTCGTCGTCGGCGTCGGCTCGGTCAAAGGCGTCCCTGAGCTCCTGCCCCATCGTCGCCGTCCAGGCGTTGAGCCGGTCTGGGCGGTTGAGGGTGATGGTGAGCACCTGATCATCGACTTCAGCCCGGATCTGCTCGAATTTCATGCTTTCCTTTCGTCGGTTCCCCCATTCTGCCCCGCATGACGCTGACCGCCCTCTCGGAAGCCGAGCGAGATCTCCTCAAGCTCGCGCCCGCCCCGGCCCACGCGGGCGCGATGAAGGCGGTCCTGACCGACAAGCCCTTCAGTGACGGCGGATGGATCTTCGAGCGCAAGCTCGACGGGGTGCGCTGCATCGCGATCCGTGACAGCGGCGAGGTCAGGCTGCTCTCTCGCAATGACCTGTCCCTCAACGGGCGCTACCCGGACATCGCCGCCGCGCTCACGGCGCAGCCTCAGCAGCGGTTCGCTGTCGACGGTGAGGTCGTGGCTTTCGACGGCTCGCAAACGAGCTTCGCCAAGCTCGCTCAGCGCGGGCGGACCCACGTCCCGGTCTTCTTCTACATCTTCGACGTGCTGTGGCTCGACGGCCAGGACGTGCGCAGGCTGCCGCTGCGCACCCGGAAGCGGTTGCTGCGAGAGGCGCTGGGGTTCCAGGACAAGGCACTGCGCTTCTCCACTCACCGCAACCGCGATGGTGAGGCGTACTTCGCCGAGGCCTGCCGCAAGGGCTGGGAGGGGCTGATCGCCAAACGCGCCGACAGCCCGTACACCGCCAAGCGGTCCCGGGACTGGCTCAAGCTCAAGTGCGGGCAGGGCCAAGAGCTTGTCATCGGCGGCTTCACCGCACCCCAGGGCTCGCGCAGCGAGTTTGGCGCGCTCCTCCTCGGTTACTACGACGGAGACGAGCTGCGCTACGCCGGGAAGGTGGGTACCGGGTTCGATGCCGACACCCTGCACTGGCTAGGTGAGCGGCTGCGCCAGCTGGCGCAGGATGAACCCGCGTTCGCCGACGCGGCCGGCATTCGCGAGCGCGCAGTGCAGTGGGTCAAGCCTGAACTGGTGGCCGCCGTGGGCTTCAGCGAGTGGACGACCGCCGGTCGCCTGCGCCACCCTCGCTTTCTTGGCCTGCGCGACGACAAATCGCCGCGCGCCGTGGTTCGCGAGCGCCCTTAGCGCCCCGGCCCGCAAGTCCCGTGGCCACCGTGGCCGCGAAGTGCTCGAGGCTGTGGCTCCTACTGTCCGAACGAGCCGGCGGCCTGTATCACGACGAGCACGAACACGAGCAGCATGTAGGCCAGGGCGGCGGCGAGCACAACAGCTCCGGCCACGAGCCCCAATCGCTGAAAGCCGGTACCGACGGCGTGAAGTCCGCTTTGCATGAGTGATCTCCTCGTGCCCAGGACCATGGACCAGGATGGTCCCGGGCATGAGCGGTTAGAAGCGGACCTGCCCTTGGCCAACAGGCCAAAAACCGCTCAGGCGGAGGCCAATCATCGACTGCTCAGCTAGCGAGAGTCGGCTAGTGGCCACCGTCCCGTCCCGACTCTACGCCGATTGTGGGCGAATTGGAGATTGTTTGCCATGCCGGGCACGCAGGCTGGCTTAACCTGTGGAGCTGTGCCCAGGCGCCGGGTTGTCATCGATCACGTCGCGGTTGGCGTCAGCGACCTCGCGCGCAGCCGTAGCTTCTACGCCCGCGCGCTTGTCCCCCTCGGCTTCGCCGAGATCGGTCCCTGGCGCGAAGGCGGGACCGAGGTGGCGTTCGGGCTCGAAGAGGCCGCTGACTTCGCGATCTCGACCCTATACCCGACCGGGGCGCCGGTGCACGTCGCCTTTGCCGCCGACCGCCGTGAGCAGGTCGACGCGTTCTATGCCGCGGCGCTCGCCGCCGGGGGACGAGACAACGGAGCGCCGGCTCTAAGGCCTGAGTACTCCAGCGGCTATTACGGGGCCTTTGTCCTCGATCCGGACGGCAACAACGTCGAGGCTGTCCACCACGACACGGTTTAGACGGCGAGAGCCAATCCGGCCACCCGGGCCTCGTGAGTCAGCAGCCGGCGCTTGGCCTCCATGCCGCCGGCATATCCGGTCAGCGCGCCCGACGCGCCGATCACGCGATGGCAGGGAACGATGATCGAGAGCGGATTACGACCGTTGGCGGCGCCGACCGCGCGGGCCGCGCCCGGCCCCAGGCCGAGTCCGCCGGCGATCTGGCCGTAGGTGGTGGTGGTGCCGAAGGACACAGACCGCAGTGACGCCCAGACTTGCTCCTGCAGAGGGCTGCCGGCGGTCGTCAGTGGCAGATCAAACGCGGTGCGCTCGCCAGCGAAGTACTCGCCCAGCTGCGCGGTGGCGCGGTCGATGACACCACCCGCGCCGGGCTGACCGATCGCGGCCGGCGCGCCCTCATGGTTTGGAAGGTAAACGCCCCGGAGCTGATCGGCAGCGTCTGCGACGAGCAACAGGGGACCGAGCGGGCTGGGAATTGAGTGGTGGCGAAGTGAGTTCATGCAGACAAAACGCGGCCCCGCGGCTGGATGTGAGACGCTTTGCCGATGCCCAGCGATGAACAGATCGAGAGCCAGATCGAGGTGCTCGAGGCTGAACGCGAGCGACTGCGGCGAAGGGAAGGGTCTGCGGATCCGACCGTCGAGGAGGATGCCGCTCGCCTCGAGGAGATACGGATTGATCTCGACCGGCTGTGGGACTTCCTGCGCCAACGGCGAGCACTGCGCAGCGCCGGGGAGAACCCCGACTTGGCGTCCGAGCGGTCGGCGGAGACGGTCGAGAAGTACTGGCAGTAGCGGCGCGGTCGCGTCTGCGCTGCGCCGGCCACTATCGGTCGTCGGCCTCGGCCAGCGCCTGTCGCGCGAGACGGTGCGCCCGCGCAGCCTCTTTGGCCCGCTCCCGAGCTTTGTCCAGGACGTCTTCGGCGGTCCCGAGCTCGGTGGCGACCTGGTCTCGCCGCTCGTGTGCGGCTTCGAGTTCGGCGTCCGCGCGTTCCGCGAACTGACGCGCGTCAACCTCGGCCTTTCGCGCCTGCTTGAGCTTCTCAGCTCGCTCCCGCTTGGCTCGCCGTGCTTGTGCCCGCTGAGCTTGACCGGGGCCCTTGACTTCGCGTTTTTCGCCAGATCCGGTCTTGGCTGACCTCGGTTTGGCCGGCGTCCCGAGCGCCGGGGCGGCCGGGGCCTCAGACGTCCCGAATCCGACGTAGCGAAGCTCCCGTTCAAGGCACCCCTGGCGGACCTTCTCGCGCGCCTCCTCGGACAGCGCCGCAGCATGAAGCGTGGCGGTCACGTTATCGAGCGTGGTCTGGGTGAGCTCGTAGCCGTTGGTGCTCAACAGGCCGCGTGACACGTTGACCAGCTCATCGACGGCGACGCGCTCGCGCTCGGCCGCCTCCCGCAGGGCGCGGGCGTCGCCGCGGCCGGCGAGAAGCTCGGCCTGCGTGTGGAGAAGGGCATCACCGGCTTGGAACAGTGAGGCGACGGCCCGGTCCTGGGTCCGGATCAGCTGATTGACCGCCCACGCGGCAACCGACGGCTTGCGCAGGCCCGCGACGCTCGCCGCCTGCTCGCGGTCACCCTCGGCGCGCAGCGACTTTGCCAGCGCTCCTCGCTCGGGGACGAACAGCTCGCGGGGAAGACCGTAGAGGTCGCGTGCGTCGGTCATCGGCAAAGAATGATCGACGAAGCGAGTCGGGGGACCTAGAACGAGGTGCTCTCAATTACCGGGCACTTGCATTAGCTACACACTGACCATATGTTCGTCCGCTGATGGATGCCTCGCCTGTGCCGCTGCCCACACCGTCACGGTGGGTGCGCGTCAAGGCATCGATGACGCGCGAGGAATGGCGCCGGGCGGGCTGCATGGCGGCGGTGATCACCGGACTACATGTGATCGGTTTCGGGATCCTGCTCTTGGTCGTCGCCCCGGCGAAGTACAGACTCGGCGCGTCGGGTACGTTCGCGATCGGAACCGGGATCACCGCCTACACGCTTGGCATGCGTCACGCCTTCGACGCCGATCACATCTCCGCTATCGACAACACGACGCGGAAGTTCATGAGCGAAGGAAAGCGGCCCCTGAGCGTAGGGTTCTTCTTCTCGCTGGGGCACTCAACGATCGTGTTCCTGCTCGCCTTCCTGCTCGCCGTCGGCGTCAAGGCACTCAGCAGCCCGGTCAAAAGCGGCCAGTCCGGCCTGCACAAGGCGACGAACGTGATCGGTACAACGGTTTCCGGCACCTTCCTCTACCTGATCGCGATCCTCAACATCATCATCCTCGTCAGCATCCTGCGGATCTTCTTCGACATGCGCCGCGGCACCTATGACGAGCAGCAACTCGAGGCGCAGCTCAACTCGCGCGGGTTCATGAACCGCTTCTTCGGCCGCCACCTCAACCGGATCCGCGAGCCGTGGCAGATGTATCCCGTGGGGGTCCTGTTCGGGCTTGGCTTTGATACTGCCACCGAGATCGCACTGCTGGTCCTCGCCGGCAGCGCGGGTGCGGCCGGGCTCCCCTTCTACGCCGTCATCTGCCTCCCCGTGCTGTTCGCAGCCGGCATGTCGCTGCTTGACACGATCGATGGCTCGTTCATGAACTTCGCCTACGGATGGGCATTCTCAAAGCCCGTGCGCAAGGTCTATTACAACATCACGATCACGGGGCTCTCGATCGCCGTGGCCTGGTTCATCGGTACGATCGAGCTCGTCGGGCTGCTCACCGACAAGCTCGGTCTCCGCGGCTCGGTGGCCGACTGGTTTCAGAACTTCAACATCAACACGGCGGGGTTCATCATCGCCGGCATGTTCGTGGGAACCTGGGCGATCGCGCTCGGTGTTTGGCGCTTCGCGCGGATCGAGGAGAGATGGTCGCTCGGAATGCAACAGGCAGCCGCGCGGTCAGCCTCCTCCGCGGAAGCCGACGGTTGATGGAGACCAAGTGACGGTCGCGCCGCAGACACCACCGCTCTCCTTCACCACCCTCGCGGAGGCGATCGCCGCCGTCCGCAAGGGAGGAAAGCGCCTCTCCACCGCCCGACGGCTCGTCCTCGAGGCGCTCTTCGCCGCCGAAGGCCCGGTCTCCGCAACGCATCTCGCGCACACCCTCGAGATCGACGAATCATCGGTCTATCGCAACCTCGAGGTGCTCGAGCGCCACGGCCTGATCCATCACGTGCACCTCGGCCACGGCCCGGGCCTCTACGTCCTGGTCCGCGACCACGAGGTTGAATATCTGTACTGCGAACGCTGCGCCAAGGTCACCGTCGTTGCGCCCGGCCAACTCGACTCGATCCGCCAACAGATCAGAGACCGCTTCGGCTACCAGGCCAGCTTCACCCACTTCGCGCTCGTCGGACTCTGCCAGCCATGCGCCACCCCATCAGGCTCAGCTGGGCCCGAGCACGCACCCTCGAGCGAGCATGAGCATCTGCACAGCCACGGCGACCACATCCACTCCCATCGCCAACCCCACACCGATACCGCGGGTCAACCCTCGCACGCCTAGGGCCGGCCGAAGCGTCGCGCCGGCTATAGCGGCTGATCCGCGAGCCGCTCGAGGCGTTTGACGGCGGTCATTTCGTGGGCCGGCATCAGGTCGGCGCGCGCGATCTCGACCACATGGGGAGCTACAAGCCGTACGCCATCGTCGGAGTCGATCCGCTGGTAGGTGAGCGTCTTGAGAAACTTTGCCACCGACAGGCCGCCGGTGTAGCGGGCGGCCTGCCCGGTGGGCAGTGTGTGATTCGTGCCGATCGCCTTATCGGAGAACGCGACCGTGGCACGACTGCCGAGGAAGATCGAGCCGTAGTTGCGCAGGCGCCCGAGATACCAGGCGTCGTCGCGGGTTTGCACCTCGAGATGCTCGCAGGCGACCTCGTCCGAGAGCATGGCGGCGTGCTCCCGGTCCTCGGCCACCACCACCACGCCATGGTCGCTCCAGGCCCGGCGCGGGGTGTCTCCGCCTCCGGCGGTCCGCCGGTCAAGCTCATCGAGCTGGCGGGCGACCTCGTCGATCACCGCGTGTCCGAGCAGCTCAGATGTGGTGATCAGCACTGCCGGCGAGCTGGGGCCATGCTCGGCCTGGGCGAGCAGATCGGCTGCCACCAGCTCCGGGTCGGCGCTGTCATCGGCGATCACGGCAACTTCAGACGGGCCGGCCAGCAAATCGATGCCCACGCGGCCGAACAGCTGGCGTTTGGCCTCGGCCACGAACGCGTTTCCCGGCCCCACGATCATGTCCACGGCGCCCAGGCGGTCGTCGAGGAGGCCGAAGGCCATCGCCGCCAGTGCCTGGACGCCACCGAGCGCGAAGATGCGGTCGGCACCCGAGGTCGCGATCGCGTGCAGCGTCGGGGCGTGCAGTGCACCCGCGCGCGGGGGCGAGCACGCGATCACTGTCTCGACGCCAGCGACCTTCGGGACCAGCACGGTCATGAAGGCGCAGGCGAGCATCGGCACGCGACCGCTCGGACAGTAGGCACCCACGAAGCCCACCGGAACCTGGCGCTGACCCAGGAACACCCCGGGCAGAGTCTCGGCCTCGAAATCGGTCAGCGTGGCACGCTGCAGTGTGGCGAAGTTGGCGATCTGCGCCTGGGCGAACTCGATGCTTTGCTTCAGCGTTTCGGGCAGCGAGTCGCTCGCCCTGCCAATCTGGTCTTCGGTCACCTCGAAGCTGGACGGGGCCCAGCCGTCGAGCTCGCTCGAATACTCACGCACCGCATCGAGACCCCCGCGCTCGATGGTCGACAGCATTTCCGAAACGCGCGCGGCGACGGCCGGGTCGGGGCCCGACGAGGTGCCGACCGGGGGCGCCTTTAGATACCTCGGCTCGGGCACCAGTCAGCGCGGGCCGGCGGACATCGAGTCGGGCTCACTCTGGGTTGCGGTGAGGGCGCAGTAGAGCTCGGGACGGCGATCGCCAAAGGCGTCGGCGTGCTCGGTCAGGCGCTTGTCCAGTGCGAGCTCGAGATCTACGTCGGCCAGCACGAGCCCCGGGGCGCGAGATTCAGCCGCCACCCAGCCGTCGGCGCCGATGATCGTGGTCCCGCCGGTCCACTCCTGGCCGCGCTCGCGCCCGAGGCGATCCGCGCACGCGATCGCCATCCGGTTGACTCGCGCTGCGGCCATGCCAATCATCGCCTCCGGGGGATGCTCGCCCGCGGGGCGCGGGACGAGTGGCCAGTTGGTCGGCACGAGCAGCAGCTGGGCACCGGCCAGCGCTACCGAGCGCGTCAGCTCGGGAAACTCGAGGTCGTAGCAGATCATGATCGCGAGCCGACCGATGCGGGTGTCCAGCACCGGCGGCGGCGTCAAGCCGGGCGTGAAGACCAGCTTCTCGCGGTCCCAGAGGTGAAGCTTGCGATATACGGCACGCAGGCCCGTGGCGTCCAGCACGGCGGCGCTGTTGTAGATCCGGCCGTCATCGCCCAGCTCACAGAAGCCGCCGGCCAGGATGATGTCGGCGCGCGCGGCCTCCGCCGCCCACTCGCCCAGAATCTCGTGGCCGGCCCCGATGGCCACGGCGGCTGCCTCCTCGGGCGACTCGAACATGTAGCCCGAGGTGATCAGCTCGGGCAGGATGACCACTTCCGCACCCTTGTCCGCCGCCTCGCGGATGCCGCTCAGGGCGAGCCCACGGTTGGCCACCAGGTCGCCGAGGACCGGGGCCAGCTGCTGGCACGCGATCCGCGTCACGGCACCGCGCCGGCGGCGAGCCCGGCGCGGACTCGTCCGGCCAGGCGCGGCGCCACGCACACGACCACGAGGCCGACGATCAGGTAGGCGCCCTCGATGTAGGGCAGACGGGCGAATGTGCCCACCTGGCCGACGAAAACGTTGCGAATGATCGTGTAACACACGAACGCGCCGCCGAGGACGGGAATCCCCAGCTGCCAGATCGGTGCCCTGGCCTTGCCCTTGAAGAACAGGAAGTAGATCGCGCCGACCGTAGCCATCACGTAGGCGACGAGGATCAGCACGGTCCCGATCTGCAGCGCGTAGAAGGTGGCGTTGATATCCGTCGAGCCGCCCAGCTGCTGACCTACGAGCGCGCCGGCGAAGATGACGAGCACCACGACAAGCGCGGCTGCGGGGGCGCCGTGCTTGGACAGGCCGGCCAGGCCAGTTCGCTTGCCGGTTGCGTCCCGCGCCTGGGCATACATGATCCGGGCCGCGCCGGCGGCAACGCCGAGCGAGATCGCGAACAGGCTGATCGTGGCCATCAGGTCCAGGATGTCGCCATACCACTTGCCGATGTAGCCACCGCCGAGGTCCGAGAATGGGAGGCCGTTGGCATAGGCCTTGGCCCCGGCAGCGGTCGCCCCATAACCGAGCGACTGCGCGGCGGCGGTGAGCAGATAGAAGGCACCGACGACCACCACCGCGGTCTTGATCGCGCGCGGGATCTGGGTCTTGGGGCTCGAGGTCTCCTCCCCGAGCGCCGCGGCGCCCTCGAAGCCGGCGAAGGCCAGGAACCCGTAGACGGCCGCCTTGGCGATCGTCCCGATGCCGCTGCCCGAGGGCAGCGCCAAGAAGTTGAGCGTGAACGTCTGGCCACTCGGCCCATGGCTGAAGATCACCTTGACGAGGATCACGAGGCTGAGGATCGTGACCAGGATGGCGCCGATCACCTCAGAGGTGAGGAGCGCTCGGGTGATGATGCGGATCTCCGAGAAGGCCAGCGCGCTCACGCCGACCAGCCCGATCAGCGCGATCCACCACCACTGGTGCGTGGTGAGGATGCCCGTGTCCTTGAGAAACTGCCCGCCGAACAGCCCCATCTCGATCGTCGAGCCGCAGCCGATCGCGATGTAGGCGCCCATCAGGGCCCAGCCGGCAGAGAATCCGGCGCGAGGACCGAGCGTGACGCCCACCAGCGCGTACACCGATCCGGTGTGCGAGATGTGCTGCGAGAGCTTGATGAAGCAATACGCGACAAGGGCCACGCCGACGACCGCGAACACGAACGACAGCGTCACCGCACGTCCGATGATCAGAGCCGCGCCGGTCCCCAGCAATCCGATCGCCCCCACCGGGCCGATCAGACCGACCGAGAAGGCGGCCGCATCAACCAGGCTGAGCTCGGTGTGGAGCTTGTCCCCAGATTTGTTGGTGTCCATCCCGCGACGCTACCTGGACCGCGGACGGTTTGCCAGTCGCCCCTCAGTCCGCCGGCGCCACCAGCCGTGTCTCGTAGGCGTAGATGACCGCTTGCACGCGGTCGCGGAGACCCAGCTTTCCGAGCAGGTGGGAGACGTGCGACTTGACAGTCGCCTCCGAGACGACCAGCGCAGCCGCGATCTCGGCGTTGGAGAGACCGTTGGCGAGCATCCGCAGCACCTCCTGCTCGCGCTCGGTGAGAAGGTCAAGCTCATCCGGGCGTCGAGACACCGCAGCGGGTAGCCGCTTGGCGACCTGGTCCAGTAGCTGGCGAGTCACAGCGGCTGACAGGACCGCGTCCCCGGCCGCCACGGCTCGCACCGCCGCGACGACTTCCTGGGTGGGGGCATCCTTGAGCAGAAAACCGCTGGCGCCGGCTCGTAGCGCCTCCAGGATGTACTCGTCAAGCCCAAAAGTGGTCAGGATCAGGACGCGCTGTCGCGGGAGCCGTCGCGTGGCTTCGATGCCGTCCATTCCGGGCATCCGGATGTCCATCAGGACCACGTCGGGTGCGTACTCGAGGGCCGCCCGGACGGCCTCCTCGCCATCGCTGGCCTCCCCCACCACGTCGATATCACCCGCGGCTTCGAGCACGGCCTTGAATCCCGCCCGCATCATGGGTTGATCGTCGGCGATCACCACGCGTAGCTTGGTCACGCCGCCACGGCTCCATACGGCAGCGTCGCCGTCACCCTGAAGCCGCCCGGCCGGGCTTCGGTGGTCAGCGTGCCCCCGAACAGGCTGGCGCGTTCCCGCATGCCGATCAGGCCGTGTCGGTCGGCGGAGCTCGGGCTTGGAATCTCCCGGGGCTCGCCTTCGCTGTTGACGATCGTCAGCTGCACGTTCTCCTCGCGGTAGCTGATCGTGACCTTCGTGCTCGCCCCGGCGGCATGCTTGACGACGTTCGTGAGCGCCTCCTGAATGATCCGATACGCCGACAGGTCAACGCTCTGAGCCAGCGGTCGGGGCCGGCCCTCGACTGTCAGCTGCACTTCGAGTCCAGCCCCCCGCAGCTGCTCGATCAGGCGCTCGAGCTGGCCTAGTCCGGGCTGGGGCGCTAGCTCCGGAGACTCGCCTCCGCCGGTCCGAAGCAGCCTCAGGGTCGCATGCATCTCGGCCATCGCCCGGCGGCCGAGATCAGCGATATCCCGCGTCCCCTCAGCGACCCGGTGGTCATCATCGACCGTGGCTCCGAGGGCCTGCGCCTTGACCACCATCAGGCTGACATTGTGAGCGACGATGTCGTGAATCTCCTGCGCGATACGCACGCGCTCCTGAGCGACAGCCCGCTCAGCCAGCAGCTCCTGCTCGCGACCGAGCCGCTCGGCCCGCTCGTGCAGGCCTTCGAGAACCCGACGCCGAGCGCCGACGTAGAGGCCGGCCGCGACCGCCGCCGCGCAGATGGCGACACTCCCGATGGCGTAGCCGAGCAGGCCGCCGTGGTCGGCCGCACTGCCGCCACCCGTGCCCCACATCGCCTCGGCGACGGTGGCCAACACCGCGGCTGCGCCGCCAGCGACGGCAGCTTCCCTGCGCGACGATCGCGCGGCGATCGTGTAGAGGACGGCGATCAGAGGCAGCCAGAGCGTCCGATCGTCGGGCATTGCCACGACCACGGCGACCGCCACCAGCAGCGCTTCGCGGGGACGCGGACGGCGCAGAAGGACTGTGGCCAGCGCGCCTGGGATCAACACCAGCGCCAGCG
Source organism: Solirubrobacteraceae bacterium (assembly GCA_049697735.1). Lineage (GTDB taxonomy): Bacteria > Actinomycetota > Thermoleophilia > Solirubrobacterales > Solirubrobacteraceae > Palsa-465. The sequence continues at coordinate 9,699 of JBAVWI010000043.1, read as the reverse complement.
GCCGTTGGTCGCGAACAGCAATCACCACCAGCGAGGCCAGGACGACAGCTGTCAGCCAGACTGCGAGGGCAACGTTGCCCCAGTTGCCTCGCAACCGCGGAGAACGCCATCGGCGGGCCAGAGGCATCCCATAACTATCCTCCTGACCCGCCGTCGGCATCAGCTTCGCGTTCTCAACTCCGAGGGTGCCGCTAGACGTCGCGCCTGACGAGCAGAACCGCGGCGATGGCGATTGCCACCGCGACATAACCCGCGAACACCGCCAACCCGGCTCCGGGCGACAGCGTGTTGGCATGCTGCCCGATCCTCATCATCGCCTCGCCCGCGTTGCTCGGGAGGTACGGGGTAATCGAGTTGGCAAGGCTAGCGGGAAGGATGGTTACAAGGGGCGGGATCACGAACATGATCCCGGCAAAGCTCGCGATCCCGGCGGCCGTGTTGCGCAGGATCGCCGCCAACCCCATCGCGAACAGCCCGACCAGAGTCAGGTACACCGCCGCGCCAAACACCGCCGTGCCCACACCACTGTGCGAAAAGGCAATCTGCAGGTGCTGGCCGGAGAGGATCGCCTGACCGGCGAAGAAGGCGATCAGCACCGACGGTATGGCCAGCGCCAGGGCAACCGCCGCGTAGACGACGGCCTTTCCCCACAGCACAGGCAGCCGTTTCGGTACAGCAGTCATCGTTGACCGGATCATCCCGGTCGAGTACTCACCGGCGATCAGCATCACACCGAGCACGCCGATCGCGAGCACCCCGAACCTGACTCCGAGCAGGCTGGTCGACAAAGGGTCGAAGCCCGCTTTGTCAGCGGCACTCATCGAACTCCAGCGCGAGACCGTCGCCGCGCTGGCGATGATGCCAAAGCCGATCGTGAACACGACGGTCGCGAGCAGCGAGTAACGCGTCGAGCGAAGCGAGTAGAGCTTCGTCCACTCGGACCGAAAAACGCCGGTCTGCGTGACTCGGCCCTGAGTCCGAGCCGCCCGTCGGGCTACGTTCGGTCGGGGTCCATCTAGCGTGGGAGCCGAAGCGCTCATGCGGCAATCCTTTCCTGCCGGTCGCTGCCGGCTTCAGTGTGGTCGTTGAGGTCACTGGCGCGGAACTCGGTCTCCCCGCGAGTGAGCTCCATGAAGGCCTGCTCGAGCGACACCTTCTCGGGGGTCAGCTCATGCAGGACCAGGCCGTTGCGGGCGGCGGCATCCCCGATCTGCTCGGCTGTGAGCCCTTGGACTTCGAGCACGCTCGGCTCGTTACTCGCCACCCTCACGTCGGGCCCGAGGATCAACTCGCGTAGCTGCGCGGCGGCGGGCGAGCGAACGCGAACCACGTTCGTCGACCACTCGTCGACAAACTCGGCCAGACCGACATCGCGAATCAGACGCCCGCGCCCGATGATGATGAGATGATCCGCCGTGACGGCCATCTCACTCATGAGGTGCGAGGACAGGAACACGGTGCGCCCCTCGGCCGCGAGTCGCTTGAGCAGATCGCGGATCCAGTGGATCCCTTCGGGGTCGAGCCCGTTGATCGGCTCGTCGAGGATCAGGACCTCAGGATCGCCGAGCAGGGCCGCCGCGATTCCGAGTCGCTGACCCATCCCGAGCGAGAACTTCCCGGCTCGCTGGCGGGCAACCTCGTCGAGCCCGACCAGTGAGATCATCTCGTTGACCCGTGAGCGTGGGATCCCGTGGGTCTGCGCCAGAGCCATGAGATGGTGGTAGGCCGAGCGCCCCGTGTGGACCGAACGGGCCTCGAGCAGGACACCGACCTCGTGCAGGGGGGCCGGGTAGTCCCGATAGGCCTTTCCGTTGACCGTCACCGTGCCGACGCTGGGCGCGTCGAGGCCGATGGTCAGTCTCATCGTCGTCGACTTGCCGGATCCGTTTGGACCCAAAAAGCCAGTTACGAGGCCAGGCTGGACCTTGAAGGTGAGATCATCGACAGCTGTCTTTTCGCCGTACCGCTTGGTCAGATTGTGGGCCTCGATCATGCCGCTCCTTTGCTCAGCGATTTCCGTACCACCACGCTAGGGAGCCATCAGCGCCAGCACATCGGCTATCAGGGCAATTACCACCCCCTCCGGGCGGCCCGTTTGTCGGCCGCGCCTCATCCGCTTGGATGAGCCACCGGTGAGTCCGGTCCCGGTTCAGCGACGCCGCTCAGAGTGCCCGTGGCCTGCGCTCGGATGATCGCATCGAGTTGCGCCCCGAACAGGAACACGGTGGTCGAGATGTATAGGTAGGCCATCGCGACGATGATCGCGGCCAGGTTTCCGAACACCGAGGCGTATGACGCGACCGCCGTCAGATAGACGTAGAAGATGAGCGATACGACCACCCACAGCCCGATCACCAGCGTCGCGCCGAGACTGACCCACGGCAATGTTTGCTCCGTCGCCGGAGCGTGCCGGACGAGCAGGCCAACGGCGAGCAACAGCAGTCCGACGGCCAGGGTCCAGCGCACCAGGAACGCCACCACCTCCCAGACGACGCTGGGGTGAGCGACTGAGAAGAAGGGCGCAAGCAGCACGGACAGCCCAGCCAGAATGAAGCACCCTCCCACCTCGATCGAGAGCACGAACGAGACCAGGTAGCGCTTGCGGAACGATCGCTCGGTCGCTGCACCGTAGATTCGTCCCAGCGAGCCCATCACCGCCCGGACCGCCCCGGACACCTGCCACAGCGCCAATCCGCCGCCGAACGTGGCCCATAGCAGGCGCCGGCCGGCAAATACGTTGTCCACGGCGCTTGAAATCACCGCGAATACCGCAGGCGAGACATTGGACTGGATCTCAGGCTCGAGGTGATCGTGCCAAACACCGTTGAGATGCAGGAGCCCGGCTACCGCGAGTACGAACAGCAGGAACGGAATGATGGCGGTCAGGATCTGAAACGAGATCGCGCTCGCGTAGGTCAGCAGGTCGTTGTGTTTGAACCCGTGTAGGAGCGCGCGGACCATCTCGCTCGCTCGCATGGTGAGCCGGACCCCGTCGCTGGGCGAGCGAGCCACGCCACCGACCGGCGGCTGCGCGGAGGCGACCCTCCGGAACTTCGCCATCCCGCCACGCTACCGCTTGCTTTCCGCCCCGTGTGGCGTACGGTCGGTTGAGCAGGGACGAGTCGCGGAACCTGGGATGGCTGGCGCCGATCACCTTCGGGGAGGCCTGGCACAACAATCACCACGCCTTCCCCACCTCCGCGCGCCACGGCATCGGGCGCCACCAGCCCGACCCCGGTGCCTGGGACATCAGCGCGCGTCGCGGCGTGTCTCGGGTTTGATACGACCCGCATAATCAACTGCCTACCGACCGGAGGAGACATGCCCGAGCAACCGACCCTGTTTGTCTGTGACGGCGACGACGGAGGCCCTAGCTTTCATCCCTGCCGCCGGGTACAGGAGGCGCTGAGGGCTGCAAACATCGGCTACGAGAAGGTGATCGCCGCCCATGGCAATCCGCTGCCCTTCCTACGAAAGGGCTCACGGGATGAGCTTCAGGCCGCCACGGGCGCGACCAAGCTTCCAGCCCTCAAGCTGCCGGACGGGACTGTGATCACTCACTCACGCGCGATCCTGTCCTGGATCAAACAACAGCATTGATGGAGAACCCGGTTGTGGAGGCGATGACGCTGCTGGACTGGCGACGGCGGGTCGGGGAGCTGTACGCCGATGTCCGCACCGGCCCAGACCCGAAGGCCGCTTGGCGGCGGTGGGAGCAGACCCGCTCGAGCTTGTTCCGAGAGCATCAGCAGTCGCCGATCCCGAGCTCCACGCGCAGCCGCTACTCGGGCCCGCACGTGTACCCCCACGACCCGCGCTGGCGAGTGCTCGCCCGGATTGCGCCGGCGGCACCGGCGAGGTTCGAGCTGCCGAGCAGCAACGTCGAGGTCATGGGCTGTCGCCGCTGGGGCCTGGCCCATTTTCAGCTCGATGAGACCGACCTGAGCCTCGAGCTCTACTGGCTCGAGGGCTACGGCGGGGGTCTCTTCGTCCCCTTCGCCGACGCCACCAGCGGCCATGAGACCTACGGCGCCGGGCGTTACCTGCTGGACACGGTGAAGGGCGCAGACCTCGGAGAGCAGGACGGTCGGCTCGTGCTTGACTTCAACTTCGCTTACCAGCCATCGTGCTCGTACGACGAGAAGTGGACCTGTCCGCTCGCCCCACCAGCCAATCGGCTGCCGCTCGCCGTCCGTGCCGGCGAACGACTGTCAGCTCAGTAGTTGCCGGAGATGAGGTCCCAGGCGCGCCTCAGTTTGCCCGCCTGCCCTCCAGCAGCTGGTGCGGCGGGATCATCATGCATGACGGCCGGGTTCTCGGAGGGCCGCGGGAGCCTCGCGCAGCTGTCGCGGTCGAGCTTGAGCACCACTCCACGCTCGTAGATCTTTTCGATGTCATCCGCGTCTGCGAACCGGTGGCCCTCGGGGCCAGGATGCTCGGCGATGACGATCCCGTCAAACACGTCCTCGTCCTCGGCGGCAAGGACATGCGCTACCCGCCCGACCTCCGCGCCGTCGGAGCTGAGCACCGCGGTTCCCGCTTCCAGCACCTGATAGGAGATCGGACTCCCGAGATCCATCGGCCGAGCATATATCGCTAGGCGAGGAGGCGGTCGAGCTCGGCTATCGCCTGCTCGGTGTCGGTGAACCTGATCGCCTTCATACCGATCCGCCGCGCGCCTTGCACCCCGGCCTCGAAGTCGTCCACAAACACCACCTCCTGGGGCGAAACGTGAAGTCGATCGCACACGGCCTGGTAGATGGCCGGATCGGGCTTCTTGGTGCCTTCTTCGTGGGAGTAGACGATCAAGTCGCACATGTCGGCGAAGCCGTAGGCGCGTTGCTCGCGCTCGCGCGCACCGACGAAGCTGTTGCTGAGGATGCCGGTGCGGTAGCGCGGCCTGAGCGCGGCGAAGTAACGGGCCATGTCCTCGTTCAAGGTGCCTAGGTACTCAGACCAGGCGTCTTGCATGAGTCGGTCGAGCCGTTCGGCGTCCAGCTCGAGGGTCTGGGCAACCTGGCGTTCGACCTCCTCGTAGCTGACCGCGCCGATCTCACCAGCTGCCCAGACCGGACCCAGCCGCGCGTCCAACTCGGTGACCCTCATCCCCAGCGACGCTGCCCACCGATCCTGCCATCGCGTGGCTGGTGTGAGCTCCAGCACCCCGCCGATGTCGAAGACCACCGCCTTGACCGCCATCGAGGCATCGTCGCTTATCGCCATCGGCTCTGGTGGCTAGAGCGGGCGGTCAGGACTGAGTCGCCACGCGTCGTCGGCCCGCCACAGCCAGACAGGCGGGTCGGCGAGGTCGCCGTGCGCGTCGAACCCGCCCAGTCGGCGGACGGTGGCAAGCATTGCCGTGCGGTCGGCCGCGCCCTCTGCGAGCGCCTGGATCACACATGTCGCGGCGTGGCGAGTGGCCACTTCCCCGGCCAAAAGCCGATCTACAGGTACACCATCAACCGGCGCATGCGGTAGCGCAAGGTGGACCTCGCGGCTGCCCAGCACAGCGCCCTGTACGCCGTCAAACGCCACGAGTGGTAGCGGCGCGGAGGCCCGTGCGAGCCCGATTTCGGGCTCTCCGCGCAACCCCGCGAGTACGACGAGGTCAGCGTCCTCGAGGCGAGCAACGCGAGGCAGGCCAGCGAGACGCAGCTGACCGTCAAGCTGACGGCCGTAGAAGTGCTCACCGGCGATGACGAGGGCGCGCTTGTCCGCGGCGCGAAGATCCTCGGCGATCCGCCGGGCCACCTCGGTGTCACGGGCCACGAACCGAAGCACGGTCCCGCGGTGTCGAGCGGCTTCGTCGCAGCCCGGCTCGTCGTCTCGGGTGATCCCAGCCCACGTCGCCGCCGGAGCCAGCAGCCCGAGCCCGGCCGGAGCCGACGCCTCCACCGCCTCGGCCACATCAGCCGACCGGTACGGGCCCAGCAACGCAACGGCGTGAATGTCGTGAGCCGCGGCTGCCGTCGCCTCAACCGGATCTTCGGTCCCGTGACCAACGTGCCGGACGTCGGCCGCCCGGAACATCTCCTGGGCTGTCTCGGTCAGCGGCTCAGGCAGAATCGAGTGCACCGTCACGGACCCGAATCATGCCACGGCCGGCGCGCCTCCGAGGTCACTCGCGATCCAGCTCGCTGACCTGATCGGCATGAGCGATTAGCTTGGCCGACGTGTGCGGTCTAAGTCTCAGACGATGACCTGACCTGACCGAGAGGAGCTGGGACCTGATGAACATGGCCACTGACAGACGCTGGTTTGCCTTGGTAGTGCTGTGCTTCGGCTCGCTGATGATCGTGCTCGATTCGACCATCGTCAACGTCGCCCTGCCCTCCATCCGCAAGGATCTGGGCTTCTCGCAGACCTCGCTGGCCTGGGTCGTCAACGGGTATTTGCTCAGCTTCGGCGGTTTCCTGCTGCTGGGTGGACGGCTCGGGGATCTGTTCGGCCACCGCCGGCTGTTCCTGGGCGGGATCGCCCTGTTTACGCTCGCGTCTCTAGGCTGCGGTGCTGCGACGTCACCGGGCGTTTTGGTCGCCGCGCGCGTGGTCCAGGGGTTCGGGGGCGCCGTCGTGTCCGCCGTCTCACTGTCGCTGATGATGTCCCTGTTCGTCGAGCCGGCCGAACGGGCGAAGGCGATGGGTGTGTTCGGGTTCGTCGCTGCGGGCGGCGGCACCCTGGGCGTACTGCTGGGTGGAATTCTTACCGACGTCCTGGATTGGCACTGGATCTTTCTCGTCAACGTCCCGATCGGCGTCGCGGTCTGCGTTCTCTCTCTCCGCGTACTGCCCCCCGGCAGCCGCCAGGCTGGCGAACGCCTTGACATCACGGGCGCCGTCACCATCACGGCGGCACTGATGCTCGCCGTGTATGCGGTCGTGAACGGAAACCACGCCGGCTGGAGCTCAGGCCAGACGCTTGGCTTGCTCGCCGGCGCGGCCGCCCTACTCGCCACCTTCCTTGTCGTCGAGTCACGAGTTCGCTCGCCCCTGATGCCGCTGGGCCTCTTCCGGCTGCGTAACCTCGCCACCGCCAACGTCGTCGGCGTCCTGTGGGCGGGGGCAATGTTCGCGTGGTTCTTCCTGTCGGCGCTCTACCTGCAGCTCGTGCTCGGATACAGCCCCCTGCAGGTTGGGCTCGCCTTCATCCCCGCCAACCTGATCATGGGCGCCTTCTCGCTCGGCATCTCCGCCAAGCTCGTGATGCGCTTCGGCATCAAGGCACCGCTGGCGACCGGCCTGCTGCTCGCCGCCGCCGGTCTGGCGCTGTTTGCCCGCGCGCCCGTGGGCGGTCACTTCGTCCCCGATGTGCTCCCCAGCATGGTGCTGCTCGGCGTCGGCGCCGGACTCGCGTTCAATCCGGTGCTGCTGGCGGCGATGGGCGACGTCGAGCAGAGCGACTCCGGCCTTGCCTCGGGGATCGTCAACACCTCATTCATGATGGGTGGGGCGCTCGGACTCGCGATTCTCGCCAGCCTCGCTGCCTCTCGCACCACCCACCTGCTCGTCGCCGGCCAAACTGCGCGCAGCGCGCTCGCCGGCGGGTACCACATCGCGTTCCTGGTTGGCGCGCTGTTCGCGTGCCTCGCTGCCCTGCTGGGCTCGGCTCTGCTGCGGACAAGCTCCCCTGTACCTGTCCCCGCTCAGGCAGCTGAGCCTGGCGGCGATCCTTGCCCGGCAGCGGGCGCCAGCCTCAACGTGTCGGCTTGACCACGCCGGCCGAGCCACCGCCGCGACGGACGGGCTCGGCGGCCACGAGCACCCTCCCGCGGGACAGGAACTCCAGTCCGCTCGCCGTACCGATCGTCGAGGGAATGGTGATCGTGGGATCGAGCGGCGAGGTACTGCTGACGGCGAACTTCTGACCGAGCTGCTCGAGGCCGGGGGTGGTGGGTTGCGCGATGAAGGCCGGCTCGGCCTGCGTGGTCGCGGCGTTGCGCTGCGAGGCGCGCGGCGCTGCCAGCGCGGCTGGGAACGTCATGTGCAGATCGATCCGGTTCATCAGGATCTGGAGCACAGTGGTGATAATCGTGGCGCCGCCGGCCGCTCCGACGGCGACGAAGGGTCGTCCGTGACGGAGCACGATCGTCGGTGACATGCTCGAACGCGGGCGCTTGCCGCCTGCGGGCAGGTTGGGGTCAGGCGCCGATGAAGAGGCGGGCGCGAAGTCGAAGTCGGTCAGCTCATTGTTGAGGAGAAAGCCCCGGCGCGGAACGACGATGCCGCTGCCGCCCAGCTGCTCGATCGTGTTCGTGTACGACACGACATCGCCGAAGCGATCCGCGATGACGAAGTGGTTGGTGTTGGTGCCCTCCTGAGGCTGCGCCTGCGCGGTCGTGACCGGAGCGCATCCGCCCGATCCGGCGCTCGGGTTGCCGGGAGTGACCGGACTCGTCAGGGCACGAGCGGGGTCGATCAGGCAGGCGCGCTGGCGCCCGAATGACGTGGAGAGGAGCTGGCCCAGCGGGACCGAGACAAAGGCGGGATCGCCGATGAAGCGATTGCGATCGGCGTAAGCCAGCCGAGTCGCCTCGAGGTAGTGGTGCAAGGCCTGCACCCGCGTCATCTTCGAGAGATTGAAATTCGAGAGAATGTTCAACGACTCCCCGACCGTCGTGCCACCGCTCGAAGACGGGGCCATGCTGTAGACGTCGTAACCGCGGTAGTTCACGTGCGTAGGTACACGGTCGATGGTCCGGTAGCGGGCGAGGTCGGCCAGGCTCATGAGCCCCGGGCGCGGGGTCAGCGTTGCCCCGGGCGCGAGCGGAAGGTGGTGCACTGCGCCGATGACATCGCGTCCGATCGCGCCGCCGTAGAGCGCACCGATGCCGCGCCGGGCAAGCTGCTCGTAGGTGCGCGCGAGATCTGGATTGCGCAGAATCGAGCCCACCGCCGGGAGCTGGCCGTGGGGTAGGAACATTCGCGCGGTGGAGCTGAACTGAGCGAACCGCGCCGCGTTCTCTCGCGTCTGCTCACGGAAGGTGGCACTGACACGGAAGCCACGCCGCGCTACGGTCGCCGCCGGCTGGAGGTCCTGGGCGAGGTTGAACCGGCCCCACCGAGTCAGCGCGCGCTGCCAGGTCATCAGCGTGCCGGGCACGCCGACCGACAAGCCGCTCTCGACCGCGGTCGGGAAGGGCAGTGGCTTTCCGGTCGCCGGATCGATGAACAGGCTCGCGGTCGCGGTCGCCGGAGCGGTTTCGCGGCCGTCGATCGTGTAGACGCGCCTGGTGTGGGCGTCGTAGTAGACGAAGTAGCCGCCGCCACCGATGCCGGCGACGTACGGGTCGCTCACGCCGAGCGTCGAGGCCACGGCGACGGCCGCGTCGGCAGCGGTTCCACCGCTGCGCAGAACCGCAAGCCCAGCCCTGGTTGCCGGGAGGTTCTCCGACGCAACGGCACCACCGAAGCCAACTGCGGTGGGATGCTTCCGCAGCGGCCTGGCGCCGCCCGATGCCGGCGCCGCCAGCGCGGCAAGTACGGCCGTCACGGCGGCCGAGCAGAGCAGACGGTGCCGAAGGATCACGTCAGGCAAGCTTCCCACCGCAGCTGAGGTTTATGCATCTACTTTTCGCGGCCCGCGGGAGCGAGGCGAGGCCCGATGACACATCGGCCAACGCCGGCCACTGCTCAAGCCCCTGGGCCCAGACGTCGATAACTGTTCCCAAGATGCCTCAGCATCTCGTCGTCGAGGCCGAAG
>JBAVWI010000042.1:0-2412 GCA_049697735.1 Solirubrobacteraceae bacterium | reverse complement strand
TCGAGGCCAGCACCTTGAGCAGCGTGCTCTTGCCCGAGCCGTTACGACCCACGATCCCAAAGAACTCCCCCTGGTGCACCTCAAAGTTGATGTCGCGCAGGGCCCGCAACTCCCGATACTGAATCTGCTTGAGCGGATGGGCCAGGCGTTGGGAGACAGTCGACCGGCGCTCGCCGGGGATCCGGAAGGACTTGTGCAGGCCCTCCACGGAGATCACCGCCGGGCCCTCGAGGACCCGCTCCCGGCTGCGCCTGCGCTCGGCGACAAGTCCGTCGTCCTCGAGGCCGAAAGCGGCACGCTGGAGAGAGTGCTGGAGGTTCAGCATGAGGGGCAAGACTCTAGAGGCGGGCTCGCCAGCGTCGCAGCCGCCGCTGGGAGAAGAATTGCGGGGGTGGAGCGCTGGCGTCGCGCAGCGCTCGGGGCGCGAAGTGGGGGTGACGTGCCGCGGCAATGGCCAGGCGCTTCCACAACACACCCTGGGCCAGGCCGAGCTCGCTGCCGAGCGTCTCGGTGTGCCCGGCCAGCGCGCGGGCCGGCCGCAGCGCCAGCCACAGCAGCGCTGACCAGGAATGCTCGCAGGCCAAGAAGCGCTCGAGTGCGCGGCGCTTGGCCGGTGCGATCCGTGGTTGGCAGCGCGCGAGAGCGACCTGCGCCTGGGCCGCCCGGGCCAGGTAGCCGTGGAAGTAAGCCGCCCGCCAGCGCGTCACAAACCCGGGCCCGGGGCCGGCCCGAGCGCGCAGCCACGCCCAACGATTGCTGTCTCGGGGGCCATGGGTGACGTCTCCGAACACGGCGCCGGGATGCTGGACGTAGCCATACAGCGCGCGGTCGACGTAGGCTACGTGCCCGGCGGTCAGTGCCATCACCGCCAGCCACGCGTCGTGGAACTGAAACCCCGGCGTGTCGGGGAAGGGAAGGACCAGCTCGAGCAGCTCGCGCGTGAACAGGACCGCCGCCCCGGTAACCGTATTCGCGACAAGCATCGAGGTAAGGCTGGTGTGGTTGTTGGCTCGCCCCGCCCACAGGGTGTCCCGCAGCAGCGCTCCGTCGGCGTCGAGGAGCCGAAGGTCTGAGTACACCAGCAGGGCGTCGCCGAGGCCGGCGCGCAGAGCGGCCAGCTTGTCGGGCTGCCAGCGGTCATCCTGGTCACAGAGCGCGATCAGTGAGACGGCGTCCGGGACCAGCCCGAGCGCCCGCTCGAAGTTGCCATAGAAGCCCAGCCGCTGTTCGGAGCGGGTGAGCACGAAACGCGGGTCCTCGCCGACGAGCGCGGCCATCTCGGCAAAGCGCTTGGGGCTCGAACCATCGTCTGAGATAAGGCACACCCAGCGCGCATCGGTCTGCTCGCGCAGCGAGCCGACCTGGGCTGAGAACAGCCGCAGGTCAGGCTCATAGGTGGCCATGCACACGGCGATCGTGTCCGCGTCCACTTCGCTCGGGGGGGTCAGCACAGGTCTGTCCCCGCCCGTCCCGACGACCGTGATCTGACCGAGCTGCGCCTCGGCCTCACCCCCGCCGGACAGCCGCGCGACGGCCGTGAGCTGGATCGTCTCCCCGGGCTCGCCGGCCTGCACGGGGACCAGCGCCCAAAAACCACTGCGCAGGAGATGACCCGCCGCGGCCCGATCTGGACGCGGCATGGCAAACGCTGCCACCGGATGCCGGATGCCGTCCACCTCGATCCGCAGGGCGTCCACCGGGCCCTCGGTGGCCGTGCAGATCCCGATGCAGAATACCGTGGTGGCACGCCCGGCCGCGAGCGTGGTGGGAAGCTCGCGTTCCAGCTCGAGGACGAGGCTCACCCGGTACCCGCGGCCTCGATGACCGTCCGCACCTCGGAGTTGAGGGTGATGTTGCCCGCCGCGGGCTTGGTTCCGTACACGAAGAAGTCGAGCAGACGCAGGATATGGATTGCCATCGCTCCCTCCTGGCGACTGCGCGAGATCCAGCACTCCAGCGCGTAGCGTCCGGGTACGAGGGGGTTCTCGATCTCCGCCACGATCCGGATCCGCTCCCCGGTGGCGACGTGCCCGGGGTTACCGTGATCGTCGGTCACGGTGCTGCTGAATGCGAACAGCCAGTGGCCGTCCATGTTCAGGCAGTGAAAGTTGAACGCCGGCGAAGCCATCTCCTGTCGCGCCTGCGCCACGAGGTTGAAGCGAAACACTTTGCCCTGCTCGACGTTCTCGACCCGCGTGCCCGACTCGTCCTCCAGCCACACCTCGAGCAGGTTGACGTTGACGTCGGGCACCGACACAGCCGCCCCTGTCTCCTCGCCGCTGTCCCCGGCGAAGTTGAGGCGGTAGTAGCGCAGGGCGGCTTCTTCGGGATCGCCGATGTAGCGCTGCTCGCCGTCGTGGATCAGCATCGCGCGGTCACAGAACGCCTGGACGGTGGCCATGTCGTGGGTGA
>JBAVWI010000041.1:0-19383 GCA_049697735.1 Solirubrobacteraceae bacterium | reverse complement strand
GCGCTGGAGACCGCGGTCCGGCTGCGCGCCGGCTGGCTCGAGCGCGAGATCCGCACGCTGGGCGACCGCGCCCGCCTGGGCCTGGGTTCCGGCTCGGATCAGGTTGACGCCGCTGGGGTCGCTGGTGAGGCCCAGGCCGCCTCCACTTCCGAGGATCCCTTCGGCCTCACCCCCCGCGAACGTCAGGTGCTCGCGCTGATCGCCGAGGGAGCGACCAACCGTCAGATCGGCGAAGCGCTGTTTATGGCCGAGAAGACGGCCAGCGTGCATGTGTCACGGATCCTGGCCAAGCTCGGGGTCAAGGGCCGGACCCAGGCGGCGGCCGTCGCGCACCGCCAGCACCTGGTGTCGGGGCACTAGCCCAGTAGGCTTGGCTCGCCGGGCGGTCGCGGCTCGTGGGCAAACGTTGTCCCCGCCGTCGAGCCCGGGACGCGTAGATTCTCGGGCGTGCGTACACCGGCCGAATGGGAACCTCACGAGCGGACCTTGATGGGCTGGCCCTGCCGGGCTGAGCTGTGGGGCCAGACGATGGAGCAGGCGCGGGCGGATTACGCGACCGTGGCCAACGCGATCGCCGCCTTTGAACCGGTGACGATGATCGCCAACCCAGGGTCCGATAGCGCCGCCGCTCGCGCCGCGTGCGGGTCGGGGGTCGAGATCGTCGAGCTCGCGCTGGACGACTCGTGGCTGCGCGATTGCGGCCCCATCTACACCTACGGCGATGACGGTCGGCGCATCGCGGTGCATTTCCGATTCAACGCCTGGGGCGAGAAGTTCCCGCCCTGGGACCATGACGCGGAAGTCGGCCGCCTGGTTGCCGAGTACCTGGGCGACAAGGTTCGCAGCTCGTCGATCGTGCTCGAGGGCGGCTCGATCCTCACCGACGGCCAGGGAACGCTGCTCACCACCGAGCAGTGCCTGCTTGCCCCCAACCGCAATCCCTCGCTCTCTCGCGGCGAGATCGAGGCCGAGCTCCGCGCGGCGCTCGCGGTGAAGCAGATCGTGTGGCTCGGCCAGGGCCTACTCGAGGATCGTGACACCGACGGTCACGTCGATCTGATCGCCGCCTTTACCGCCCCGGGGGAGGTGCTATTGCAGACCGTGGATGAGGAGAACCCCAACTACGCGGCCTGCGAGGAGAATCGCTCCCGGTTGGGCGCGGCCGGGCTCAAGGTCACCGCGCTGCCCTACCTGCCCTACGCCGAAGTGGCAGGCGAGGAGATCGCCGCCAGCTACCTCAACTTCTACATCTGCAATCGTGCCGTGATCGTGCCCGTTGCCGGTGCTCACACCGATGCCCAAGCGCTCGAGATCATCGCCTCCGCGTATCCGGGCCGGGAGGTCGTGCCCGTACCCGGGCTGGTGCTCGCGTTCGGCGGAGGTGGCCCGCACTGCATCACCCAGCAGGTCCCGGTCCGTGATGCCTGACCCCCCGCAGCTGCTCGTCGCCGGTCCGCCGCCGGTCTCGCCGGCCCGCACCCGGCCGCCCCAACGCCGGCCTCTGCGCGTAGCCCTCGTCCAGGAGCGCTGGCACGCCGATGCTGAGGAGCACGAGGCGGCGCTGGCCGCGGGAATCCGGATGGCGGCCGCCGAGGGCGCGCGGATCGTGTGCCTACAGGAGCTCACCCTTTCCCCGTACTTCGCCATCACGCCCGACGGGCCCGTGGCCGCGGGCGCCACTCCCGAGGAGCTGGAGACCGGAGCCACGGTCAGCTTCGCCCGGCGGCTGGCTGCCGAGACCGGGGCCTTCGTCCACGCCTCCCTCTACGAGCGCGCCGACGCTGACCGGGAGCCCGATGGCCTGGGCTTCAACACCGCGGTGGTAGTCGCGCCCGACGGCCGGCTCGTTTCGCGCACCCGTAAGCTCCACATCCCGATCACGGCCGGCTACTACGAGGACCGCTACTTCCGGCCCGGCCCGGCGGCTGGGGACCCGTTCCCGCTCACCTCGCTGCCCACCGACGACGGCGACGTCCAGATCGGCTGCCCGACCTGCTGGGACCAGTGGTTTCCGGAGCTGGCCCGGGCCTATTCCCTCGAGGGCGCCGAGGTGCTGATCTACCCGACGGCGATCGGCTCGGAGCCCGATCACCCCGACTTCGACACCCAGCCCCTGTGGCAGCAGGTGATCGTCGGCAACGGGGTCGCCAACGGCACCTTTATGGTGGCCGTGAATCGCATCGGCTTCGAGGACCCGCTCACCTTCTACGGCTCGAGCTTCATCTCCGACCCCTACGGGCGGATCCTCGTCCAGGCGCCGCGGGATGCCCCCGCGGTCCTGGTCGCCGATCTTGACCTCGACCAGCGTCGCGACTGGCTCGAGCTGTTCCCGTTCCTGAGCACGCGGCGGCCCGACACCTACGGGCTGCTCAGCCGGTCCTGACGAGCCGATCAAGCGCCGTGCGGCGCGCCGCGGCTCAGGCCCTGTGGGGCGCGCCGCCGCTGGCTGCCGGGGTGGCGTAGAACGCGGCCAGGCCGGCGCATATGGCCAGCGTCACGTAGGGCGAGACAACGGCCAGCGCGGTCGCCGCGGCGTAGGGGATCAAGCCGCTGACCGAGCGGGCCAGCACATGGCGTCGCTCGGCGAGCTCCATCGGCGGTTCGATCAGGTGCGAGCGGCGCAGGAGGATGTGCTGATTGAGGGTCGCGAAAGCAATCGACATGAGCAGGAAGGCCCCGCTGTAGATGGCCGCGGCCAGCTTCTGGCCGTGGCCCTGGCGCAGGTAGGTGGCGATCAGCTCGGTCGCGAAAGGCAGGATCACGATGCTCATCAGCAAGAGCAGGTTGAGGATCAGGATCGAGTGGTCGGTCTGTCGCAGCCGGCCGATCATCACGTGGTGATTGATCCAGATGATCCCGATGGTGAAGAACGAGATCGCGTAGGCGACGTACTCGGGCCAATTGTGACCCAGCGCCTGCGCGAGCGAGACCCCCTTGGCCGGCAGGGGGACATTGATGGAGAGGACCAGCAGCGTGACCGCGACCGCGATCACTCCGTCCGAGAACGCCTCCAGGCGGTTGGTGGCCATGCCCCAGGGTTCGCCGGTGGGCTTGGCGAATCCTGTTCGCACCGACGTGATGTATCTGAGCTCCGCACAGCGGACCTCGGATCCCGCACGTCCATACGGGACTATTTCGATCGAATTGACACCGTGGGTAGGGTGAGGGCTTGGCGACAAGCGAGTCCCACGCTGGCCGCGCCAGAGCGATACCAAAGGAGACGAACATGAGCAGCGAGCACTCCCACGGCGATCCCAACTCCCACACCGGTGCCAACTCCCACACCGGTCCCGACTCCCACACCGGTCCCGACTCCCATGGCGATCCCCACTCCCACGCCGGTCCCGGCTACGCCTCACCGCAGCTCGCTCGCGAGCAGCCGGCCGAAAAGCTCATCTACGTGGCCGCCCTCTACGAGGGGACCGGGATCGACAAGCCGGACTTCATCGCCGTCGTCGACGTCGATCCCGAGTCAGCCCAGTACGGACAGGTGGTTGGTCGCACCGACATGCCGGGCGTCGGCGACGAGCTTCACCACTTCGGCTGGAACGCGTGCTCTTCGGCGTGCCACTCCGAGCTTCAACGCGACACCTTGATCGTGCCCGGCTTTCGCTCTTCGCGGATCCACATGCTCGACGTCTCCGATCCCCGCTCACCGCGCATCAAGAACGTCATCGAGGGTGCGGAGATCAAGGACAAGCTCGGGCTCAGTGCCCCCCACACGGTCCACTGCATGCCGGGAGACATCGTCACGATCTCGATGTTGGGCGATGCCGACGGAAACAGCCCCGGGGGTTTCGCGATCCTCGACGCCCGGGACTTCTCGATTGCCGGCCGCTGGGAGAACGAGCGCGGCGACCACGAGTTCATGTACGACTTCTGGTACCAGCCGCGGCAGAACACGCTCGTGTCAAGCGAGTGGGGGGCTCCCAACACGTTCAAGGACGGCTTCAACCCCGCCGATGTCGCGGCCGGCAAGTACGGTCGCAAACTCCACTTCTGGGACCTCGAGCGCCGCGTCCCGGTGCAGACGCTCGACCTGGGCGAAGATGGCTGGATCCCGCTCGAACTGCGCTGGCAGCACGATCCCGACTCCGCCCAGGGCTTCGTTGGCGTGACCCTGTCGAGCACCGTCAAGCGCTTCTATCGCGACAACGGAAGCTGGGACGCCGAGACGGTGATCGACATCCCCAACGAGGACCTCGAGGGCTGGCCATTGCCCGACGGTGTCCCCGGCCTGATCACCGACATCGTGCTTTCACTCGACGACCGCGACCTGTTCTTCTCCAACTGGTTGCACGGCGACCTGCGTCACTACGACGTCTCTGATCCCCGCCATCCGCAGCTGAAGTCCCAGGTCTGGCTCGGCGGCCTGCTCGGTCGCAACGGCGGGCACCCCAAGGCCGGCGAGGCGCTCAACGGTGGCCCCCAGATGCTCCAGAACTCGCTTGACGGTCAGCGGGTCTACGTCTCCAACTCGCTCTACTCGACCTGGGACAACCAGTTCTATCCCGGGCTGAAGGGCTGGATCACCAAGCTCGATCGGCAGGCCGACGGGACCTACGCCCTCGATGAGAACTTCTTCGTGGACTTCCACGAGCAGACCGACGGAGCGCGTCCCCATGAGATCCACCTGCCGGGCGGCGACTGCACAACCGAGATCTTCCAGTAGCGGGTCCGCGGCTCAGGCGACGTCGCGGGCGGCGCCCGGCACCGGCGTGCGCAGCAGGGCGGCGCGGTAGCCGGTGGCCAGGCGCTGTAGGGACGCCTCCCAGCTGCGGCCCCGGGCGACCTCCAGGGCGGCCTTGCTGATGCGCTCTCGCAGCTTCGGCAGACGGGCGAGTTCGAGCACGCCCCCGGCGAGGCCCTCGGGCGTGGCCGCGGTCAGGCAGCCGGTCTCGCCGTCTGCGATCAGCGAGGTCGGTCCGCCCTCGTCAACTGCCACCACGGGTAGTCCGCTTGCCTGAGCCTCGAGGATGACCTGGCCGAACGTGTCGGTCTGGCTGGCGAACATGAACAGGTCGGCGCTGGCGTAGGCTCGAGCCAGCTCTTCGCCGCGCAGCCAGCCGAGGAACGTGGCGTCCTCGCCCAGCCGCTCGCGCATGGCCCCTTCCTCGGGACCCCCGCCCGCGAGGACCAGGTGTAGCCGCGGATCGCGCCGGCGGGCGGCCAGGAAGGCCTCGGCGAGCAGGTCGACGCCCTTTTCCCGGGTCAGGCGGCCGGCGTAGAGGACGTTGAGCTGGCCTGGGAAGGTGTCGGGAACGCGAAGGGCGGGGTCGAAACGCGTGACGTCGACGCCGCGATCCCAGCGGCCTATGCGGTGGGGGTCGATCCCCATCTCGGTCAGGCGCCGGTCGCTGGCCGGGCTGGGCGAGAGCACCGTGTCACAGGCGCCGTAGAAGCCCCGCAGGGCCACCCCGGCGAGCGCTTCGAAGTGGGCCTGCCCGGTGCGCAGGCCCGCGTAGGCGGCAAGCTCGGTGTGGTAGCTGCCGATCACCGGTAGCTCGAGAATGCGCGCGGTCAGCCAGGCGCCGATTCCAGCCGGCCCCGGCGAGCAGACATGGACCAGGTCATAGCGTCCCTCGGCCAGGGCCTCGACCAGGGCCGGCACCGTCGGCACACCGATCTGCATGCCGCGGTAGAAGGGGATCTCGATTTCGGTCACCGCGCTCAGGCGTCGGTCGACGTCGGCGTCGGTCCCGATCACCTCGACGTCATAGCCGGGAACGCCCCGCTCGCGGAGCTGCTGGATTGTGTGGGTGACACCGTGCATGGACCCGAGCCCGTCGGCCACCAGCGCTACCCGCGGGCGGTCCCCGTCGCTGCGAGTGAGCTTGAGCTTCTCACGCCCCAGGAAAGCGACTGCCGCCGCGTAGGGGATGACCGGCAGGCAAGCGTCGAAGAGCCCATTCTGGGCTTGGAGGAGGTCGAGGTTCCCGGTCTGCACCATCGCCACCACGTCGTCAACGGCGGCGCTCAGCTTGCGCTCGTGCAGGCGCCGCGCGCGGCGAAAGAGGTCGGGGTGACCGAGCCGCCCGTCCTGAAGGCGCGCCAGCAGAGCCTGCTCGTCGAGGCCGAGATCCATCCCCGACAGCCAGGTGCGCAGCAGCGCACGCGCGTCTTTGGGACCGAGGTCGGCGCCGCCCTGGCCGCTGCGGGCATCGCCCTCGCGCATGACACGCTCGACGATGCGCAGGACCGCGTCCGGGCGGGGACGTTCGGGGACACCGTCGCCGCCCAGGCTGCGAATGGCCAGCGCCATCGCCGCGTGGGTCCATTTGGCGGCACTGCCCTGGGCGCCGTGCGCGTCGGCCCGGCCGGCACGGACGTGAGCGAGGAACTCCTGGGGTGAGTGAGCGGCCGGTGTCTCGGTGAAGGTGCGGCCGATATCGATTCCGGCGTGGTCATCGGACCCCCCGATCGGAGTTCCCCCGTGGGTCTCGATGTACACGAACGCCGGAAGATTGAGTTCCTTGGCCCGGGACCCATTTCGGGTCTCCCAGATCGGGAACAGCTGCGCCAAGCGCCGGCGGTGGCGGGCGGTGAGCGGTGCTCGCACGGCGTAGAACGGGTGGGCCAGTGCGGCGGTGATCTCATTGCCGTGCAGGTACTCGGCGCACGCCTCGACGTCATCATGGTGGGCTTGGAGCCATTCGTGGTCGGCGGGGGTGATCCCAAAGCAGAGGACGTGGACCGCCTGGGCCTCGCCCTTGAAGCCGACGGTCAGCTCCTCGGAGATGAACGTGTCGTCGAGGTGGGCGATCGCCTCTGCGCCCGCGATCGTGTCGTGGTCGGTGATGGTTACGAAATCCATACCCTGGCCCTTGGCCAGTGCATAGACCTCCGCAGGCGGCGTGGCGCACTCTGGTAGGTGCAGCGAGCGCTGGACACCGAGCTTGGAGATCTGTGACGCTGTGCTGTGAACGTGCATGTCGGCGCGACAGTTTTGGCTCATGGCCACAGCATTGGCCGACCCCGACTCGGGACCGTGAAGAACGCGATCACGTTCCGTGACTATTTTGTGAACCCGGCATGGTCTTGGCTTGGGAGCGAGAACCATTGCCCGTGCCGCCAGATGTGATCGCCGACGGGCTCTGGCTTGCGCGCGGCGAGGTGAACCTCGAGATCGCCCTGCGGCCGGTCTCGATCACCGTGCGCCGAGGTGGCCGCCGGCTTCTGCGCTCGGTCGGATTCTGGACCGCCTCGGGAACGATTGCCGATCAGTTCGTCCACCTGACCGAGGGCGTCGTCGCTCACGAGGACCGCAGCCCGGACCAGCGTGCGCTCAGCGCCCGGGTGCAGCAGCAGGGCGAGCACTGGGTGACGCTCGAGCTCGGTCTGCACGGGGGGAGCCGGGCCTGGGTGGGCATCGAGCTCGAGGACGACGAGCAGGTCACATTCGAATTCGAAGCCGAGGATGAGCCGTTGCGGCTCGCTCTGGACTGGGACCGGCGAGCCGCGGAGCGGATCGTTGGCCTGGGGCTGCGCCACGGAACCGTGCTCGACCAGACCGGACGTGATGTCCAGCTCGGAGCCGACCGCCGCTACACCGGACCGGACTGCCCGCCGGAGATGCTCGCCGACGGCGGCATCCCCCAGGGCGACTGTGCGCCGCTGCCGTGGCTGCTCTCCAGCCGGGGCTACGCGGTCTGGTGTCAGACCGACGCCAACGGCACCAGGTTTGACCTGGCCGGCGAGCGTCTTGCCGTCTCCACGCGGGCTCACGCCGGGCCCCTGCGAGTGACGGTGATGTGTGCTGCCACGCCGCTGGCCAACTTGCGCACCCTGTGCCGGCGGACCGGCTTTCCGGCCCTGCTTCCCGAGTGGGGCTACGGCTTCTGGAAGAGCCGAGATGTCCACGAGCACCAGGACGACGTCCGCGACGACCACGAGGGCTTTCGCCGCCACGGCATTCCCCTGGACGCGATCGTGATCGACTCGCCGTGGGCGACGCAGTACAACACCTGGGAGTTCAACCCCCATCAGTTCCCCGACGCGGCGGGCATGATCAAGACGATGCGGGCCGATGGTGTCCGCACAGTGCTGTGGGTGACGCCGTGGGTGAACCTGGACTCGCGCGACGGCCAGATCCCCCCCCAGCCTGAATCCGCGCGACTGCACGCCCAGCCGGCCCCGAACTACGCCCCGGCGCAAGCCGCCGGCCATTTCGTCTGCGAGCCCGGCGGCGAAGCTTACGTCGGCCAGTGGTGGATGGGCACCGGTTCGCCGGTCGATTTCACCAATCCCGCCGCCGAGCGCTGGTGGCGCGAGTCGGCTCGCCAAGTGCTCGAGCTCGGCGTCGAGGGGATCAAGGCCGACGACGGCGACGGCTACTACGTGCCTGACCGCGTGCAGCTCGCCGATGGGCGCACCGGGGCCGAGGCCGCCTGGGCGCTCGGAGGACTACACCGCAAATGCCTGCAAAGGGCGCTGGACGAGGTCCATCCGGGGACTGGAGTGGTGTTCGGCCGCAGCGGCTGGACGGGACAGCACGCCGTCGGTCTGACCTGGGCCGGGGACCAGGCTTCGGACTTCTGGTCCCTGCGAGCCCTGGTGATCGCCGCGCTCAGCGGTGCCTGCAGCGGATTCTCAAACTTCTCCCATGACGTGGGGGGCTATCTGGGTCACCGCCTTGTGCAGCGCTGTCCGCCCGAGCTGCTCGTCCGCTGGCTTCAGTTCGGGTGCTTCACCCCGCTGATGCAGGCTCATGCGCGGATGCCCCAGGAGCCCTGGCACTACAGCGAGCACGTTCTAGATCTCTACCGCGCCTACGTCCAGCTCCACGAGCGGCTCGTGCCCTACGTGCGCGCCGCGGCCCGGACGGCCGCGCGGACCGGGGTGCCAATCATCCGTCCCCTGTGCCTGATGGATCCCGACGATCAGCGCGGCTGGTCGATCACCGACGCCTACGGCTACGGCCCCGCGCTGTGGGTGGCGCCGGTGCTCGACGACGGCGCCCGCGAGCGCGAGGTGGCCCTGCCCCGCGGTCGCTGGATCGAGACCTGGTCGGGGACCGAGGTGGCCGGTGGCGGCGAGGTGACCGTGGAGGCGCCGTTGGACCGGATCCCGGTCTGGGTCCGGGCGGGCTCGATCGTGGTCAGCCATCCGCTGGCCCACGTCGCCTCGGGCCTCGGTGACGTGGCCGAGTCCAACCGTCCCCTGGTGGCAACGTTGTGGGGCGCGCCACCTCTGGGCCGCACGGCGGTCCGGCTCGCCGACGGCACGCGGATTGCTTGGCGGCGGGGACGATGGGCTGTCGACACCGACCGCGAGGTCGCCTTCCTGGAGCGCTAGTCCGGCTGGCCCCGGTCCGAGGACGGGTTCAGTGTGACTTGGGCGGGAGCTTGACGATCACGGGGAAGGGCACGCGCTTGTGGCTGAGACCGGGCAGTTTGGTCAGCGTCGGCTGTCCTCCCAAAGTGGTCAGGGCCGGCAGCTTGGTCGAGCACACGGTGAGAGCGAGGCGGATCGCTCGCGGCAGCGCGTACAGGTCGCCCTTCTTGGCGTAGGCGTGGAGCTTCTTGAGAAAGGCGTTGACGGTCGTCGGCGTCTTGAAAGTGCCCCTCGCGGACAGGTGGTTGTAGAGACAGGTGCAGTACGGGACGACGTTCTCACCCTTGACGTGCTTGAGACAACCCGCGTCCCAGATATGCCTGATGCGGTCAATCGTCATTACCGGCGGGCTTGGCGGCGGGGTTGACCCGCCCGAGCTGGGCGGGGCCGGAGCCGGGGCCGGGGTCGTCGGCGGCGGTGGGGCTGCGTGTGTGGGCGTGGTGTGCGTGGGCGTTGTGTGCGTGGGCGTTGTGTGCGTGGGTGTCGTCTGGGGAGGCGCGGTGTGAGTGGGCGTCGTGTGCGCGGGCGCCGAGGTTTTCGGTCCGGTCGACGAGGTGGCGCTCTTGGGCAGCGCCAGAGCCGTGTTGAGGGCGTTGTGGGCCGCCGGCGTGGAGCTGGAGCCGGGGGGGCCCGGAGTGTTGGCTGCCGCCGGGGCGTTAAGGGCTGCAGCGGAAGCGACCAGCTGCGCGGCCAGGTTGGGGCTGTAGTTGACAGTCGTTGCGGCTTGCGCGGCGACATAGCCCTGGGCCTGAGCGGTCACGGTGACGACCTGGCGAGGGCGGGCCAGAAACAGCGAGCGCGTGAATCGACCGCCGGAGACCTGGGCCGGGTGGCCGGCGACCAGCACCTGCGCGTTCGCGGGGGTCACGGTTCCGGCCACCACGACATGCTGCACGCCGACAGTCGCACCGCTCGTTGGAGCCGTGATGGCAACGTTGACCGTGGGCTTGGGCGTCGGGGCGCTGGTCCCGCAACCTGCCACGCCAAGAGTGGCGAACGAGAGCGCGAGGGGCGCCCACCTTCCGTAAAGGCGCATAGAGGGTAATACGGCCAGTCCGGGCTCTATCTGAATGGGACAAATGTCTAGGTGGTGTTCGACGTTGGTGCAGGTCACCCGTCTATCCTCGCCGCCGTGCACCGGTCCGAGCTCACCGCCCCCGAGCAGCGGGTGCTCGGCTGTCTGATCGAGAAGCGCTGGACTACGCCGGAGCAGTATCCGCTCTCGCTCAACGCCCTGCGCCTGGCCTGTAACCAGTCCACCAACCGCGATCCGGTCACCACCTATGACGAGGTGACAGTCCGCGAGGCCGCTCAGCGCCTGTCCCGCTATGGGCTGGCGCGGCTGGCCAGTGGGCACAATTCGCGCGCGATCAAGTACCGCCACCTGTGTGAGGAGGCACTCTCGCTCGACCGCCCGCACCTGGCGCTCCTGGCAATCCTGCTCCTTCGCGGAGCCCAGGCGCCGGGCGAGCTGAAGTTGCGCAGCGAACGGTTGGCCCCGATGGCATCGCTGGACGAGGTCGAGCGCCTGCTCGGTGGGCTTGCCGAGCGCGGATACGCCCGCCGCCTGGGCCGCCGTCCGGGCCAGAAGGAGGACCGCTTCGAGCACCTACTCGGGGGTTCCGATGATGGGGCGGCCGCGTTGGCTCCTGTTTCGGCGCCCGTGTCGGCCCCGGGGCCCGCCTCGGCCCCTGGGCCCGCCTCGGCCCCTGGGCCCGCCTCAGTCCCGGTGGCCCCGGCCGCGCCCGCTTCCTCCGAGGCTCCGGACGATCTCAGGGACCGTGTCACCGCCCTCGATGCCGAAGTGAAGCGCCTGGAGAGCGAGTTGGCGCGGCTGCGCGACGAGCTCGGCATCTCAGCCGACGCGTGACACCGGCCCGTGCGGCCGGACGGCACCGCCGGTCGACGCCACAGCCGGGCCGGGGCCGGGCTGGGCGGGGCCGGCTCGGGCATGCAAAAGGTGACAAACCCGACGCCCGTGGGCCAAGGTTTTCACCAGCTGCAGGCTGAGAGCCCATATTGCGCCAAACTCGACAGCGGCGGTCAAGGTTGGCACGATTTGCAGGTCGATCGCCAGGGCCGGGACGGCCGGGACGGGTCACTAATCTTGCCTGCACGGTGGCCGCTCCAGCCTCGATCGAGTTTTTCGCTGCCCGGGTCGACTCCGGGCCGGGGGGCGTACTCGTCCAGGCCATGCGGGACGAGATCGCGGCCATGTACGACGGGCTCGAGCTAGACGGCGCCGAGATGCCCAAGGCGGGCCCGGCGGAGCTCAGTCCGCCCGGCGGCGCCTTCATCGTCGGCAGCCGCGACGGGCGCCCGGTGTGCTGCGGCGGGGTCAAGCGTCTTGATGACCATGCGTGCGAGATCAAGCGGATGTATGTCGTGCCCGAGGACCGTTCCGCGGGCGTCGGCCGCGTGCTCTTGCACGCGCTCGAGGACCGGGCGCGCGAGCTCGGCTACGTCATCGCCCGCCTCGACACCGGCCCGCGCCAGGCGGGGGCGCGGGGGCTCTACGAGTCCGAAGGGTACCGCGAGGTTGAGAACTTCAACGGCAACCCCGTGGCCTCGTTCTGGGGCGAAAAACCGCTGTGACCTGGTGGCCCGTCACTAGAGGATCGCGATCTCGGAGTTGTCGCCGACCAGGAAGCGGTAGGCACGAGGCTGGCGCTCGTCGCGTCTGATCTTGACGTTACGCCCCAGCAGCGATGACTCCATTCGCCCGGCCAGGTTGCGGACCTCGGAGCCGCTGAGCAGGATCGAGTGCTCGACCTCGGAGTTCTCGATCACGCAGTCTTCGCCGACGGCGGTGTAGGGGCCCACGTAGCAGTCGATGAGATGGGCCCGGGCTCCGATGATGGCGGGGCCGCGAACGGCCGAGCGCTCAAGCCGGGCTCCGGCCTCGATGATCACCCGGCCGTCGATCTGGGAGTCGATCAGCTCGCCCTCCACGCTGCTCTCCACGGTCTCGAGCACGAGCCGGTTGGCGGCCAGGATGTCCTCGAGCCGGCCGGTGTCCTTCCACCATCCCTTGACGACGTGGGGCTCGACGCGCGCCCCTCCGTCGAGCAGGTGTTGGATCGCGTCGGTGATCTCGAGCTCGCCCCGCGGCGAGGGCTCGATCGCGCGAGCGGCGTTGTGGATCGCCGCCGTGAACATGTACACGCCAACCAGGGCCAGATCGGTCTTGGGCTCGGCGGGCTTCTCGACCAGGCGGACGACCGCGCCGTTCTCGAGCTCGGCCACGCCGTACTGCTCGGGGTCGAGCACCGAGGTGAGGAGGATCAGGGCGTCGGGTTGGCTGGCCCGGAAGGCGGCCACCAGATCCTGGATTCCGCCCTGGAGCAGATTGTCGCCCAGGTACATCACAAACGGGGAGTCGCCCAGGAACGGCTCGGCGGTGAGCACGGCGTGGGCGAGACCCGCGGGCTCGTCCTGCACGATGTAGGTGATCTTGACCCCGAAGCCGTCGCCGTCGCCGGCCGCGGACTGGATCTCGTCTCCAGTCTCGGGGGCGATGATGATCCCGACCTCCTTGATTCCGGCCTGCGCCATCGCCTCAAGGCCGTAGAAGAGGACGGGCTTGTTGGCCACCGGCACCAGCTGCTTGGCGCTGGTGTGGGTGATGGGCCGCAGCCGGGTTCCCTTGCCGCCGGACAGGATGAGTCCCTTGAGCTCGTGCATGACGCGGCCGAGCCTAGCGGGATGCACGCTGGGTGGCGCGTCGCCCGGAAGCTCTCAGTAGGTGTTGCCGAGCTTTCGGTGGTCCCAGCTCGTGCTGCGCTCGGGGACGAATCTGAGGGCCACGCGCTTGGGAGCCTGGGAAGCTACCGCGGCCTCGATCTCAGGTGTCACCGGGCCCCCGCCGTATCGAGCGAGCAGTTCGGCGCCGAGCTTTGCCACCACCTCGAGCTCGCGATGAAGCTCGACCCGAGCCTCGATCATCACGCCGCGCAGCTGTTCGTAGGTGTCACCGGACTCGATCGTCGCGGTCGCCCGGGCGTCACGCTCGAGGTTGCGGACCTTCTGAGATTTGCCGTACGTCCAGGACCACAGCTCGCCGTCGCGGACCACATACCAGAGCGGCATCAAGTGCGGCCAGCCGCGCGGGCCATTGGTCGCGCAGATCACCACCCGCTGCTGGTCGAGAAACTCGGTCTGCTCGGCGTCGGTCAGCTTGATCTGGTCACGCCGGTTCATCGGCGGCCTACTCAGCGCGGGACGAGACCAGCGCCCGCGCCGACAGCTTCGGCTGCCGCCCGAACGGCGGCGCGCGCGTCCTCGGGAGCGAGCACGACGGCGTCACCGGCTTCCTTGAGCGTCTGGCGCACGAGCCAGTCCACGCCGGCGAAGCCCAGCTCGACGATGATCGCTCCGTCCTCGAGCTCAGCCATGGCGCCGCGCTCCTCGCGCGCCCAGCGTGCCCGCTCGGGCGAAACCCAGACCTGGGCCCGGCGCGAGGCGGGGACCTCGCCGGTGCGGGGCCAGCCGTCGACATCGGCCGCCGGATCGACATCGGGGCGATTCTCGAAGCCCTGGTCGGTGACCGTGGCCGACTTGATCCGATCCAGGCGGAAGTGGCGGACGCTGTCCCGGGTGGGGTCGAAGCTAGCCAGATACCAGCCCTCGCGGCCGTTGATCAGCGCATAGGGCTCGACTTGACGGCTGGAGAACTCATTCTCGTTCTCCTTGTAGTACTCGAAAGAGAGCAGCCGTCGCTGCGAGATGGCCCGCGATACCTCGGCGGCGATCTCGGCATCGTCTCCGCCGGGTGGTGCGAACTGCAGGCCCTCGTGAACGGGATCCTCGCCGAGGGCTGCCACAACCTTCTTGCGCACCGTGCTCAGCGAGCCCGCGGGGATGTGCTCGCCGATCAGGTCGATGGCCGCGACCAGCGCCTTGGCTTCCACGGGAAGCAGCCGCGCCGGGCGGGCGAAGGCATCGCCGTAGGGCTCGGGGTCGACCTCGATCGTGCCGTCGCTGTGAATCTCGGCGTACAGGACGTAGGTCCCGGCGCCGAAGTTGACCACGTTGAGGACCGAGATGTCCTCGCGCAGCTCCTGATCGGAGACCTTCAGGGCTGTGCAGATCTCTGCCGAGCTGAGCAGCCGCCCGGCGCGCCCGGCCTCGATCAGGATGCTGGCCAGGGTGACCAGGCGGGCGAAGCGCTCCGGGCGGATGGCGGCATCAGGCCGGCTGCCACCGAGTCCATTGGGGTCGGGTATCTCGATGGGATGGTGCCCGTTGGACTCGGGTTCGTCGCTCACTGGCGCGGGCACGGCGTCGGCGATCTCGGCCCCGCCGCGGTGGCGATCGATGAGGACGCCGATTCGCTCTCGCAGCTCGCTGACCAGCTCAGGGGGTCCGACGATACGGGCGTTCTCTCCCAGTCCGAGCACCCAGGCGATGAGCTGGCGAGAGTTGGCGTACTGGGTGACGAACAGGCGGTCCCCCGGATCGCCGTCATCACCGGCGGGCAGCACTTCCCCGTAGCGGCCGAAGTGGCGGTCGATCTGCCAGGCGATGCGCTGGCCGATCCAGACCTCGGCGGTCCCGACCGGCTCGCCGAACTGCCAGTCGATCCGGTTGGCGTAAACGCGGGGGTCAAAGTTGACCGGACGCTGGAAGTCGTGCTCGGCCTTGGTCGCGTATCCAACCTTGCCGCGGATCCGGGAGAGCCGGAAGACGCGGATCGCGCTGCGCTCGTGGGAGCGGCCGACGACATAGAACTGGCCGCCCTGGTAGAGCAGCTGGTAGGGGTCAACGCGGCGGGCTCCGACCTCGTCGCGCTCCATCGTGTGGTAGTCGAAGAGGATCGTCTTGCGACGGAAGATCGCCGTCTCGATCTTGGCCAGGCGCTGGCTGACGTCGTGTCCGCCGGCTGAGCCGGTGATCCCGAGCGCGATTGTGCTCTGCTCGGGTGCAGCCAACGGGCTTGGCCGGCCCCACGAGATCTGCTGGAGCGCGAGGCGCAGCGGCTCGGCGTAGGCGAACTCCCCGTCCAGGAGCGCCAGCGCGGTTTGCAGGGCAGCCAACTCGGTGTCCGAGAACGCGATCGCCGGCAGGTGGAAGTTCTCCGGAGGGAGGGAGTAGTTCTCCTGCTCGACCAGCCCGTCAACCGGCTTTTCGACGGTCAGGACGATTCCGAGCGCCTCGAGTTCGGAGCGGTCGGCGTAGAAACGGCGAGCGAACGCGTCCTCGTTCATGACGCTGTAACCCTCGACGTCGCGGCGGATCTCGGGGGCTGTCACCGGTCGCCGCTCGGCCATCAGATAGGAGATCAGCGACAGCTGCCGGATCAGCTTTTCGGTGTCCTTGGCCATCCTCGTTCAACTCTAGTCGCGGACCGTGATCAGCGAATCGGATGGCCGCGGCACCTACGCAATTTGCGCACATTTGGAACAGCCGGTTACCGAACCGACGCAATCCCGGGCGGAACGACCCTTGATCGTGATGTGACTGACGCTTGATCGTGATCACGCGGACCCACAACCGATGCGATGCGGGAAACCCCCCTATATGTCCGGTTTTGGCACGCACTCCCCGCGGTCAGGCGGTGGGGTGGTGGCCAGGCCGCCGTCAGGCTGTGGGGGTGCGGTCAGGGCGTGGGGGTGCGGTCAGGCTGTGGGGTGCGGTCAGGGCGTGGGGGTGCGGTCAGGCTGTGGGGGTGCGGTCAGGGCGTGGGGGTGCGGTGCTGTGGGGGGTGCGGTCAAGGCGTGGGTGTGTGGTCAGGCCGTGGGGCGGTGGTCAGGCGGCGCGGCGCTCGCGCTCGGCGGCCGGGCCGAAATAGGCGCCGCCGCCGATGCCCTTGTCATAGACCGACCATTGCTCACCGGACGGGAGCGCCTTCTCGAGCCGATCGAAGCTTCCCAAACGGCCCCCAAGGTTGTCGATCATGTGCACAAGGGTCGCCTCGCGCGTACAGGGAACCACGGGACTGCCGTGCTCGAGCGTGCCGTGATGGCTGAGGATGATGTGCAGCAGGGCCTGCGACGTGTCGGCCGGAAACCCCTCGAGATCCTCGATCGTGCGGCGCACGCGGTAGTAGCCGAGCGGGATCTCCCCGTAGAGCCGGCCGTAATCCGACATCTCGATCGCCTCTCCGCACATCTCATAGGCCTCGAGCTTGCCGATGTCGTGCAGCAATGCCCCGGTGACAGCGACATCACGGTCAATCCCCGGAAACGTGGCCGAGGTCCCGCTGACCGCCTGCGCCACCGTCAGCGAGTGCTCGAGGAGACCATGGCGGTAGGCCTGGTGATAGCGCTTGGCGGCCGGCGCGTCGCGAAACAGCGGCCACAGGGTCGAGTCGGCCCCGAACAACCGGTCCAGCAGGCGTCGGAGATAGGGATTGCGAACCGTCGCCACCAGCTCGCGCAAATCGGTCTCCATCTGCGCCGCTGAGCGGGCCGGACCGTCGATCAGCTCGATCGAGTCGCGCTCGTCCTCGCCGGCGGCCCGTACGGTCTCCAACGCGAGCTGGGGTCCGAAGCGCTCGTGCATGGAGAAGCGCCCGCTGACCCACACCCGGGCGCCGACAGTGCACAGCTCATAGGCCGGTCCGAGGTCATCGCGGACGATCGCACTCAGATTGCCGGTGCGGTCGCCGAGGGTTAGCTTCAGGTACTCGCCACCCTCGCGGCGCCGGCGCACCTCGGCGCCGCGCACCAGGAGGACCTGCGCGACGACATCGCCATCTTGGAGCTCCCGCACCTGCATGGCAGCGAAGATAGAGTGGACGTCGGACGTCAGAAATGCCGGAAACTGCACTTGTTACAGGCGGAACGGGAGGACTTGGGACCGCGGTGACCGCCCGTCTGCTCGCCGATGGCTGGCGGGTGGTGGTTCCGTGGGTGGCCGAGCGCGAGCGCGAGCGGGTGACCCCGCACGAGCACCTCGAGCTCGTCCATGCCGACCTGTTCGATCCTGAGCAGGCCGCTGCGATCGTCGCCCGCGCCGCCGGCCACGCCGACGCTCCGCTGCGCGGGGTGGTCAACCTCGTCGGGGGCTTCGACGCTCCCGGCCGGGTCCACGAGGTCCCCGTCGAGCGCTTTGAGGAGCAGTTTCGCCTCAACCTGCGCCCCACATATCTCGTGACCCAGGCGGCGCTGGGGCCGATGACAACCGGATCCGGCGGCGCGATCGTCTGCGTGGGTACGCGCGCTGCGCTCGAGCCGTTCCCGGGCGCCGCCGGTTATGCCGCCTCCAAGGCGGCCGTGCTCGCCTTTGTCCGGGCGCTCGCCGTCGAATACCGCGACCAGGGTGTGCGCGCCAATGCGATCCTGCCCAGCGTGATCGACACGCCGGCCAACCGCCATTCGATGCCCAACGCAGACCACGACCGGTGGGTCAAACCGGCCGAGATCGCCGGGGTCATCGCCCACCTGGTCTCGGCCGATTCGGCGCCCACCAGCGGGGCGCTGATCCCGGTCTACGGCCGGGCCTAACCGGCTGGGTCCGATCGCCTGGCCCTGATCGGTCCAGCTTGAGAACGCTCACACGGCTCGATCGGGCCAGACCTTTACGATGTCCGCAATGGATTGTCAGTGGGTTAAGGTCGACCCGGATGCGGACGGCGAGCGGCTGTGATCCAACCGCTGTTCGAGCATCGTCCCACGCTGGCCGGCTGCGAGACCCGAGCGCTCGAGCTCGAGGGCGACGGGCCTCCGATCGTCCTCTTTCACGGCTACGCCGACAGCGCTGACACCTGGCGCCAGACCCTGGCCTTGCTCGCCCGTCAGGGTCGCCGGGCCGTCGCCTTCGATCTCCCCGGCTTCGGCGCCGCCGATCCTCTCGCCCACGAGCCGATCCTCCCCCAGCTCGACGAGTTCGCGATCGCGGCGGTGCGCTACGCCGCCGGTCGGGCCCGCTCGCCCGTGATCGCGGTCGGCAACTCGCTCGGTGGCTGCGTTGCGCTGCGTCTGGCCGAGCGTCACGGCAACCGCCTGGTCGGGGTGGTGGGGGTGGCGCCGGCCGGACTGGAGATGTCGCGGCTGCTCTTCCTCGTCCAACGCGACCCCATCCTCCGCTCGCTGGTCGCACTGCCGACTCCGGTCCCGGCCTTTGTGCTGCGCTCCGCGGTCGCCCGTCTCTACCGCCAGCTCGCCTTTGCCTCTCCGGAGGCGATCGACCCCGCGGTGATCTCGAGCTTCACCTACCACCATCGCCGTCGTGCTCGGGTCGCGGAGTATCTCGATACGGCCCACCGTCTTCTTCCTGAGCTGCGCCGACCCTTCGACCTGGAGCGAATCGCCGTTCCGGTGCTGCTGATCTGGGGCGACCGCGATCGGCTCGTGTTCGCGCGGGGAGCCAACCGGGTCCTCGACGTAGTGCCGGGGGCGCGCCTGGAGGTGCTGGAGGGAGTGGGGCACTGCCCGCAGGTCGAGGCCGCTTCGCGCTTCACCGAGCTGTTACTCGAGTTCGGCGCGAAGCGCGAAGTTGCCGCCTAGTGGGCCTCCCCGAGTCGCGACGTACACCGGCTAGAGCCCGCTCGGGTGGCGAACCGAGAAGCTGCCCACAGGCTCGGTGGCGGAGCGATTGGACCACCGGGATCCAGTTTCGGCCAGGGCGACAGTGTCAAAGCGCAGCCCGGCCACGTACATGAAGGTGTGCCCGGCGTTGGCGAACACCGTGATCCACTTGCCCGGCCCGGCCGCCCCCCAGTTCTCCAGGGCGCCTGAGACGACGGTGTGATCGAGCAGGTGAGCGGCGGCGAACACGTAACTGATCGAGCCCGAGCAGTCATAGGCGGTGTCCTCGTAGGTGGCATGACCGCCGCCGTAGCGGTAGGGCAGGCGCGCGATCGAGTTACCGGCCGCGATCACCTCCTGGACCGCCGCGGGTGCGCCGATCGGGGCGACCGCGAGCCCGCCCGCGGTCAGCGTGGCCTGGCTGGTGCTGGCGGCCATCCCGCTCTGGGCCAGCTGCTGGCGGATCTGCGCATCGGAGGCCGGCCGCGGCAACGAGCCGTGGGGCGGACCGACGCTGACCCCAGCCTGGGTGCCCGGGGGTGGCGTGGCGGCCGCGGCGGCTCCCGCCACGGGCTCGATC
>JBAVWI010000040.1:0-19788 GCA_049697735.1 Solirubrobacteraceae bacterium | reverse complement strand
AGGGCGGCCTCCACGGCCGCGTCGGCCATGCCCGCCCACGACGCCGCGGTGCGCAGAGCGTCGCGCGCGAACCACGGTTGGGCGGCGATGGCCCCGGGAGGTCCCAGGACCGCGAGGACAGGCGTATCGTGAAAGACGACCCGGTGCGACACCGAGGCGCGCAGGCCGTGAGACCGGTACCAGGCCGTATCGATCGCCACCCGGTCCCCCGCCGTGAGGTCGATCCAAACCGACAGCGCCGGCCCGCCCTCCGGGTCCCGGGCCAGTACCAGCGCCCGGTGCAGCCCCCCGGCGCCCGAGCAGAAGGTCTTGACGCCCCGCAGGACGAGGCCATCCCGAGTCGACACCATCCGAGCGGGCTCGCCCTCGCCGGGGCCGGGATCACCGCCCCAGACTCCCCCGCGCAGCTCTCCGGATGCGAAGGCAGCCAGTTCGCGCTCCCGCAACTCGCCAGTTCCCTGGACCGCGAGCCGCTCGATCGCGTTCACATGTCCGTCGTAGATCCGGCCCACCGAGCCGTCGGCCCGCGCCACGCTGCGCACGAGGGCGAGCTCCCGAGCCGCGGGCGGCCGCGCCGGACCGGGGATCGCCCCCCAGGCCATCAGGCCCGCGATCTGCAGAGCCGCGATCGCCTCCTCGGGGAAGGTGGCCACGGGTGCCTCGTCGCGCCCGAGCGCGCCGGCAGCGATCTCGTCCAGGGCAGCGGTCGTCCGGTCGGTGTCGTGGAGCTGAGGCTGGAGAAGGTCGGTCATGTCAGCGCTTCCAGAGTAAGTCCGGTCGCTCGCGCGTGCTCGACGACCAGCCGGACGTAGGCGAGGGTCTCCTCGCAACCGCAGCGCTGCGCGCCGGGGCCGATTCCATCGTGGGCGAGAACGACCGCACCCCCCACCAGCCCGGCCCGCGTGGCCGCGAACATGTCTGTCGCGTCGTCACCCCGCCAGTCATGGGTGTCCACATCCCAGCCGACGATGCGAAGATTGCGCTGCGCGGCCACGCGTTGGGTCCATGGCGCCAGGTCGCCCCACGGTGTCCGCCACAGCTGCGGATCGGCCCCGAGCTCGCGCAGACATTGCAGGGACAGATCGGCGTCGCGGCAACCCCACGCCTCATCGCGGGTCGAGTGGCGGACGTGTTCCTGGCAGTGAACGCCCACTCCGTGGCCCTCGGCGATAATGCGCGAGACCAGGTCGGGATGCTGCTGCGCCCGGGGAGCGATCGGGAAGAAGGTGGCGCGGGCGCCGGCCTCTCCGAGCAGGTCAAGCAGGCGGGGCGTAAAGCGCTCGTCAGGGCCGTCATCGAGCGTGAGGGCAAGGCAGGACACGGCTTTGCATTACCCCGCCATCGGCCTGTCAACCCGGTAAAGCCCGGCTCGACCGCCCCCGGGTGGTGAAAGCAAGCCCGGAGCGGGTAAGGCGTGGGGATGGCAATAGCGATTCTCGACATTGACGGCACCCTGGTGGACACCAACTATCACCACGCGCTGGCGTGGTTTCGGGCCCTGGCTGGCTTCGATCTGATCCTGCCCGTTTGGCGCATCCATCGCCACCTCGGCATGGGCGGCGATCAGATTGTCGCTGCGCTCTGCGGCGACGACATCGAGGACAAACTCGGAGACGACATCCGCGACGCCGAGGGCGACGAGTACGCGCGGCTGATCGGCGAAGTGCGCACGATGGACCGCTCGCGCGAGTTGATCCTCGCGCTGCGCGACCACGGCCACCGGACGGTCCTGGCCAGCTCGGCCAAGGCCGAAGAAGTCGAGCACTACCTCGGTCTGCTCGACGCCCGCGAGATCATCGACGGTTGGACCACCTCGGCCGACGTTGAAAAAACCAAACCCGCGCCCGACCTCGTCCACGCGGCCCTTGAGAGGGTAGGAGCCGACGGCGAGGAGACTGCAGTCATGGTCGGGGACACGCCGTGGGATATAAAGGCAGCCCAGAAGGCAGATGTCCCGACTCTCGCCGTGGTCACCGGCGGCTTCAGCGAGCAGGAACTCCGGGACGCCGGCGCCGCCGATGTCTTTGAGTCGGTGGCCGAGCTGGAAAGCCAACTCGAGGACACGCCGTTTGCCGCGGGATGAGCGACGGGGTCGCGACGGGGACCATCCGGATGCAGTACCGGCGCGGCTCGCGTAGCGACTAGGGTGCTCGGCGCGGTGGACGACGGCGCCGCACGCGCCCGCGCCAGCCGGTGCCCTCGGGGTTGGTTTTGATCGCCCAACCAAAGTGGAGCACTGCAAACACGAGCAGACCCAAGGCCAACACGATCGCGATGATCACTCCGACTGTCATCCGTCTTCCTCCTGATGGGTTGCTCTATATGTGCCCGTTTTGAGCCGACGCAAGCAGGCCCGCAAGCCCGTGTAGGGACAGCCAGCCGGGGTAGCCCATTACTGAGCCCGGATTGGTTATGTCCCCAAGTAAAGGAGCCTCATGCCCGAGTCATTGAACGGAAAGAAGATCGCCATCATCGCCACTGACGGCGTCGAACAGGTGGAGCTGACCAAGCCCCGCGCGGCGGTGAAGGAGGCCGGCGCGAGGACCGAGCTGCTGTCGCCCAAGACGGGCGAGATCCAGGCCATGAACCACGACCTCGAGCCGGCCGACAAGTTCTCAGTCGACAAGGGAATCGCCGACGCCTCGCCTGACGATTACGACGGCCTGATCCTGCCCGGTGGGACCGTCAATGCCGACAAGCTGCGGATCGAGGACGACGTGGTGTCGTTCGTGCAGGCGTACTTCAAGGCCGGCAAGCCAGTAGGGGTCATCTGCCACGGGCCGTGGACCCTGGTCGAAGGTGACCTTGTGCGCGGGCGCAAGCTGACCTCGTACCCCAGCCTTCGTACCGATATCCGCAACGCCGGCGGGGAATGGGTGGACGAGGAGGTCGTGGTCGACCAAGGTCTGGTCACGTCGCGCAACCCCGATGACCTGCCGGCCTTCTGCGCCAAGATCGTCGAGGAGTTCGCCGAGGGCGAGCACGCCGTCGCGCAATCCGGCGCCACCGCCGCCTCCTAGCCGGCGTTCCCCCGCTCGCGCCAGCGCTGTTCTGAGGCTTCGATCTCGGCCAGCGCGGCGCTGCGGGGGCACCAGCCGCCGACCTCGACGACCTTGTGCTCGAGCTCCTTGTAGATCGAGAAGAACTGTTCGATCTCCTGGCGCAGCAGCTTGGGCAGGTCGTCGAGGGCCTCGAGCCCATTCCAGTAGGGATCGTGCAAGGGCACGCAGATGATCTTGTCGTCGGGTCCCTTCTCGTCAGCCATCACGAACATGCCCAGCGGCTTGACCGGGATCAGGCACCCCGGGAAGGTCGGCTCGGTCAGGCAGATCAGCGCGTCGAGCGGATCTCCGTCCTCGGCGAGCGTGTTGCGGAAATAGCCGTAGTCGGTGGGGTAGGTGGCCGCGCTCATAAGAAGGCGGTCGAACTTGATCCCGCCGAGCTCAGGGTCGTACTCGTACTTGTTGCGATGGCCCTTGGGGATCTCGACGACGCACACGAACGTACGCTGCGTAGCCTCGGCCGCTGGCGGCTCGGTCATGGTCCCGACTCTAAGTGTCCTCGAGGCGGAAGCCGATCTTCATCTCGACCTGGAAGTGGGCCACCTCGCCATCCTCCACGTGCCCGCGGATGCTCACCACCTCCACCCAACCGATCTCACGAAGGGTCTGACTGGCGCGCCGGACCCCGGAGCGCATCGCCTCGGCGATGCTGTCCGGTGAGGTCCCGGCGACCTCGACGATCTTGTAGGTACTCGATTCAGACACGGCGCTCCTCACGGAAGGGGACACGAGCGCCCTACCCGCTGGACCGGCCGAGCAAGCGCCGCGCTTGCGGACCCTTTTCGTCTCCGAGCTGTGCGTCAGCAACGTGGAACCGGGTACCCGAACGTCATGACCAAATTCGGATACACGATGATGACCGAGCAGAGTGCCCCCGACCAGCTGATCCGCGACATTCAGCACGCCGAGCGAGTCGGCTTTGACTTCTCGGTCACCAGCGACCACTTCCAGCCCTGGCTCGAGGAGCAGGGCCACTCGGGCTACGCGTGGGCGATCCTGGGCGCGGCGGCGCAGGCGACCGAGCGGATCGGCTTGATGACATACGTGACCTGCCCGACCCTGCGCTACCACCCCGCGATCGTCGCCCAGAAGGCGGCCACGGTTCAGATCCTGTCCGGCAACCGCTTCCGGCTCGGCCTCGGGGCGGGTGAGAACCTCAACGAGCACGTGGTCGGCCGGGGCTGGCCCGCAGTGGGCAAACGCCATGAGATGCTCAGTGAGGCGGTCGACATCATCGCCGCCCTGTTCGAGGGCGACGGCCGCGTCAACTACCGCGGGCGCCATTTCGACGTCGAGCAGGCACGGCTCTGGGACCTCCCCGAGCAGCGCGTCGCGATCGGCATCGCCGTGTCGGGACCGAGCTCATGCCAGCTAGCCGGCGACAAGGCTGACCTGATGGTCGCCGTTGAGCCCAAGGCCGAGCTGGGTGAGATGTTTGACGCCGCCGGCGGAACCGGCAAGCCGCGGGTGGGGCAGATCGCCATCTCCTACGACTCCGACCGAGCCACGGCCGTCCAGCGTGCCCACGAGCAGTTTCGCTGGTTTGGCCTGGGCTGGAAGGTCAACGCTGACCTCCCCAACCCGGAGTCGTTTGACAGCGCCACCCAATTCGTGACCCCCGATCAGATCTCCGAGGCGCTGAGCTGCGGACCCGACGTCGAAGAGCACGTCGAGGCCATCCGCCCGTTTATCGAGGCCGGCTTCACCGAGGTCGCCCTCGTCCAGATCGGTGCCGACGCCCAGGCGCCGTTCATGCCCTGGGCCGAGGAAAAGCTATTGCCGGCGCTGCGCTCACTGTGAGCCCGACCGCCTGTGAATCGCCAGCGCCGCGGCTCAGTCACGGACGAGCGGGCGGCCCTGGCGTGAGTCAGACGCTCCCGGCGGGGTGGGCGGATCCGGGTCGTCGTCCTGGCTTGAAGCTGGGGGCCGGGCCGCCCCCAGCTTCCACGGGCGGGCGATGACCAGCCAGGCGACCCCGGCGCCGAGCAGGGTCGCGCACAGAATCCAGCCCAGGGGCTTGGTAGCGATGCCGATGTACTTCATGCCCGAGGCGAAGATGACAAAGGCGATGGCGGGCCGCACGTAGCGGTCGGGAACGCTGGAGGAGAGCATCGAGCCGATCAGCACCGCCGGCACGCTGCCCAGCACAAGCGAACCGGTCACCGATACCTCGACGTGACCGAAAGCCAGGGCACCGAGCGCGGCGGCGAGGGTCAACGGGACGGCCTGGGTCAGATCGGTGCCGACCAGCTGGTTGGCGCCGAGGGCGGGGTAGATGAAGAGCAGCCCGACGATCATCAGCGATCCGGACCCGACCGAGGTCAGCCCCACGACGATCCCGCCCACGACGCCGACGGCCACGGTGAGCAGCGGCCGCGGCGTGACCTCAGTTACGAACACGGTCCGCGCCTGCCCGGCGCGTCGGTCCAGGACCAAGCGCAGGACCATGGCGGCGGCGCCAATCAGCAGCGCCGTGCCGAGAAAGACCTGGATCTGGTTCTCGGCGGACTTGGCGTTGCCCATCAGGTGCAGGAGATAGCTGCCCAAGAAGGCGGCCGGGATCGAGCCGAGCATCATCAGACGCACGAGCTTGAAGTTGACCGTGCCGGCCCGCATGTGGACTGCGGCGCCGAACGGCCGCATGACCACGGCGGCCACGAGATCGCTCGAGATGGCCGTCGAGGGCTTGATTCCGAACAGCAGGATCAGCATCGGCGTCATCAACGCACCCCCGCCGGCGCCGGTCATGCCGACCAGGAGGCCGATGATGGCGCTGCCCAGGACTATGTAGGGATCGACGTGCACTTCAGGCTTGGGCCGGGGATTGGCGCCTCAGTGACCAGCGGCGATGCGCGGACTCGCCGTCGCCGGAGGCTCGCCGGAGAGTAGCCAGCCTCCCGGCACGGGGTTGACCACCCCCTGCCGGCTGAGATCCGAGAGCGCACTGGTCACCGTCGGCCGGCGCGCGGCGACGAGGTCGGAGAGGACGGCGTGAGTCAGCCGGAGCGGGACCATGACGCCGTCGCTACGTACCCGCCCCCAACGATCCGCGAGATGCCAGAAGAGCATGTGCAGACGCACGTCGACCCGGGCCTGATGCACGATCGCCATGTTGACCGCGAGCTGTCGCGAGCGTTCAACTGCGCGTCGGAACAGGCGACCGGCGATCTGCGGAAACTCGGACAGCTGGCGCACGAAACCCTCGTCCAAGACGGCGAGACGGCATGGCTGCAGCACGAGCCAGTCGTTGGTCAGCGTGAGCGCCGACTCTCCCTGGCGGTACGGGGGGCGCAACACGTCGCCCTCGCCGATCAGCTCGGCTCCGAAGCGGCGCCGGACGCCGACCCGATGGAGCATCACGCCGTCGAGGACGAGCAGTCCCAGGCCGGCCTCGACGCCGTCGATCTGCCGTACGCGCGCGGGGAGGGGACCCGGGCCGATTTCGATCTCCTGGACGACCACCGCCTCGACCGCGGCGTCCCGGAGTGAGGGGGCGATCGCCTCGGCCAGATCCGGATCCTCGGCCAGCAGATGACAGAGGGTCGGGGAGGAGGCAGGAGTGCCGGTCACAGTCTGCACTTTGTCAGAGCGTACGACCGGTTATGTCCGATATCTGTCAGCTCACGGTTGACGCTGGCCGCCGAAGGCAGACGGTTCTCACCTCACGCTGAACGGGTCACGGCTCCGACCCGAGCACGGCAATCAGGTCACGCGCCACGGCGCGCACGATCGCGGCAACGACGTGGTCGCGATCGATGCCCCGTGCGTCGGCGTCGCTCAGCGCCGCCCGGGCGGCCGCCTCGGTCTCGCGCATCACGGCCTCCGGCCAGGGGCGGGGGGCTTCGGCCAGCCAGCGCAAAGCCCCCGCCATCAGGGTGATCTGCTGCCCAAGCTCGGGGTCGGGTGGATTTGGATCACCCTGGACGGTGACCGAGCGGATGAGGCTGATCACCGCATTGGCCAAGAGATCAAGCCGAGCCGTGCGCAGGTCCTCGGCGTCGACCGCGGGCCGCCGCGGCCACCGCCGAGGAGCGACGCGAACGTTGATCCGCGCGGTGGCCCGCGCCCGAGCCAGCGCATTGAGCTGCTGGTGGATCTCCAGGCCCGCGGCCAGGGTCCAATCCTCGGTGGGGAGGTTCTCCTCCCGCAGGGCGGCGGACACCGCCCCGAGCCGGGTGGCCAGCACCTCGAGCATGCGCTGTTCGGCGTTGCGCAGCAGTTTGAGAGGCTCGGCCGGAAACAGCCCCACGCCGATCAGCAGGGCCACGGCGCCGCCCACCACCGCGTCTACCGCCCGCTCCGAGCCGGTGCCGTGCCGATGCAGGGTGACGACAAGAATCGCCGACGCGGCGGCCTGGTTGGGGAACATCATCCCGTCACCGAAGAAGCCGGCCCCGACCGCCAGGGCCACCATCATCGTCACGAGCACGATCACTCCCAGGGCCGCCGTGCTGGTGCCCAGCACGCCTTGCAGCCCTTCGCCGACGACGATGCCCAACAGCACCCCACTGACCATCTGGACGATGCGGCGGCTGCGCTGGATCGGACTCGTGCTGAGCGCAATGGCGGCGGCAATAGGGGCAAAGAAGGGCTGCGCGTGGCCGAGCACGCGGTGGGCAATGAACCAGGCCAGCGCCGCGGCGCTCGCGGCCTGCACGACGGGCGGCAGCGCCCCGAGCACGCGCCGGCGGGCGCTCTGGCCCACCCGGTGAACGTGCGGGGCGACATTGGTCACGGTCGGGCTGAGAGCTCGATCAGCGCGTCGGCGACCTCCTGCGGGCGTTCCAGCGGGCTCATATGACCGGTGTCGGGGAGCACGATGAGCCCGGCCGGATGAGGCAGCGTCTCCGTGATCCGCCGGGCGTGGGCCGGAGGCGTCAGCCGGTCGCGCTCCCCGGCCACGACGAGGGTGGGGACGGTCAGGCGGGCGACCGCGTGCCAGAGGTCCATGTCGGTCATTGCCGCCCCGGCAGCGGCGCGGGCGTCGGCCGGGGTCGCGATCAGCATTCGCTCATAGAAGGCCACCTGCCCCGAAGTGGCGGTGGGGCCGAAGGCAGCGTGGCGGATCACGGCCTGCTGGAGCGGGGTGGAAAAGGGGGGGACCCGAGTTCGCGATCCGAGCACCAGTCGACTCAGAAACGGGCTCTCCAAGCGCTTGGCCGCCTCACCGAAGAGCAGGCTCTCGGCGATCAGGTCTCCGAAGCCGGTGTTGATCAGCGCCGCGGCCCGGACATGGGCGGAGACATCGTGGTGCTCGGCCCACGCGGCGATCGACATCGCGCCCAGCGAATGTCCGGCCACCGTGGGCAGTTGCTGCTCGGAAGCGACGGCGACAAGCACCGCCTCGAGATCCTCACCGAAGCGCTCCAGCGAATAGTCGTGGCCGGTGGCGGGCTGGCTCGCGCCGTGACCACGGAGGTCATAGGCGACCGTGCGTAGACCGGCGTCGCGCAACCGCCGGATGACGGGTCCCCAGAAGGCGAGCTCCTCGGTCCAGCCGTGGGCCAGCACTATGGTGGCGCCGTCCTCGGGTCCGAAGATCTCGGCGTGCAGCCGCGTCCCGTCGGCCGAGGTGACGACAAGCGGACGTCCTTTGAGCGGAGCGGTCAGGATCGCGTAGTCCGGATCCCGATCCACCCGGCGGAGATGACGAAGCTGAAGGGCGATCCCGGCGGCGGTTCCCGCGGCGGCGATGGAGATGGTCAGCGCGGGGGGCGGGCGGCGGAGAGCCATACGCGGCCACCCTACTGAGGCATCCTGGTAACCGGGCCGTAGCAATCACGAGCACTGCCGGTGCGTAGGATTGCGGCGGTGCGATTCGGTTTGCTCACCGGAGGCGGGGACTGCCCAGGGCTCAACGCGGTCATTCGCGCCGTGGTCCGCAAGGGCGTGGATGCCTACGGCGATGAGCTGATCGGGTTCCGCGACGGTTGGCGAGGGGTCCTCGACGATGTCGCCGAGGAGCTCACGATCGAGTCCACCCGCGGGATCCTGCCCCGGGGCGGGACGATCCTCGGCAGCTCGCGCACAAACCCGACCAAGCGAGACGGCGCCACCGAGCTTGTCCGCGCGACCCTGCAGCGCCATCGCCTGGACGGACTGATCGCGATCGGAGGCGAGGACACACTGGGTGCCGCCCATCGGCTCTTTGAGGCCGGCGTCAACGTGATCGGGGTGCCCAAGACGATCGACAACGATCTCGGCGCCACCGACCAGACCTTCGGCTTTGACACCGCGCTCCAGGTCGCCACTGATGCCATCGACCGCCTCCACACCACAGCTGAGAGCCATCACCGCAACCTGGTTGTGGAAGTCATGGGCCGCAGCGCCGGCTGGATCGCTCTGCACTCGGGGATCGCCGGAGGCGCCGACGTGATCCTGATCCCGGAGCAACCCTTCGACATCGACGAGGTCTGCGGCCTGATCGGCCGCCGCCATGCCCGCGGCCGCTACTTCGCGATCGTCGTTGTAGCGGAGGGGGCACTGCCCAAGGAGGGGACGCTGAGCGTCACCGCCGGTGAGACCGACGAGTTCGGACATCCCCGGCTGGGCGGGATCGGGCACACACTCGAACGGGAGATCGAGTCGCGGACGGGTTTTGAGACGCGCGCCACGGTGCTTGGTCACATCCAGCGCGGAGGCACGCCGACCGCGTTTGACCGGGTGCTGGCCACTCGCCTTGGCCTGGCCGCGATCGACGCCGCGCACGAGGGACGCTGGGGCTCGATGACGTCTCTGCACTCGACCGAGATCGGGCTTGTCGCCCTCGCCGACGCGGTGGCCGAGGTTCGGCGCGTGCCGACCGGGGAATACGAGCGTTACGGCGTTCTGTTCGGCTGACGGCGGGCGTCAGCCAATTGGCAAAACCCCATCTGACTCGAGGAGTTCCGACTATGCTGAGAATCGTGGCCGTCCTTGATCGCTTCCCCGGCAACCGATGACTGCGACCGGCCCCACAACCGATCTCGACCGTCTATGCGTGGACACGATCCGCACCCTGTCGATGGACGCCGTGCAGAAGGCGAACTCGGGCCATCCGGGGACCCCGATGGCGCTCGCACCCCTCGCCTACGTGCTTTACACGCGGATCATGAAGCACAACCCGAGCAACGCCGATTGGATCGACCGCGATCGTTTCATCCTCTCGGCCGGGCATGCCTCGATGCTGCTCTACTCGATGCTCTACCTGACCGGCTACCCACTTACGCTCGAGGACATCAAGAACTTCCGCCAGGTCGGCTCACCCACCGCCGGCCACCCGGAGCGTAAGTACAGCCCCGGAATCGAAGCCACCACGGGACCGCTTGGTCAGGGGATCTCGATGTCGGTGGGGATCGCGCTCGCGGAGCGGATGTTGGCCGCGCGCTTCAACCGCGACGGCCACGAGGTCGTCGACCACCACACGTTCACGATCGCCTCTGACGGCGACATGCAGGAGGGCGTGGCCTCCGAGGCCTCGTCGCTGGCCGGCCACCTCGGCCTCGGCCGCCTGATCGCCTACTACGACGACAACAAGATCCAGCTCGCCGGCCCGACCTCGCAGTCCTTCTCCGAGGACGTAGCCAAGCGCTACGAGGCCTACGGATGGCACATCATCAACGTCGGCGACGACATGTCGGTCGATCGCCTCGAGCAGGCCACGCGCGACGCGATGGCAGTCGAGGACCGGCCCTCGCTGGTCATCGTTCGCTCCCACATCGGTTACGGAAGCCCCAACAAGCAGGACACCTCCAGCGCGCACGGCTCGCCGCTGGGCGACGACGAGATCCGGCTGACCAAGGAAGCCTACGGCTGGGACCCCGACAAGCAGTTCGTGGTCCCCGAGGAGGCACTCGCGCACTTCCGCAAATCCTGCGAGCGTGGGCGTGAGTTCGAGTCTGAGTGGCAGCAGCGCTTTGACACCTACCGCGAGGCTCTTCCCGACCAGGCCCAGCTGTTGGAGAAGATCGGTGCCGGCGAGATGCCCGACGGCTGGGATGCTGATCTGCCGCGTTTCGAAGCCGACGGCGACCCGATCGCGACCCGCAAGGCCTCGGGCGAGGTGATTCAGTGGGCAGCGGCGGCAGTTCCCTATCTGATCGGTGGCTCGGCCGACCTCGCCACCTCCAACAACACCGACATCGAAGGCGGCGGCGACGTCGAGAAGGGCTCCTACGGCGGACGCAACCTGCACTTCGGAGTCCGCGAGCACGCCATGGGGGCGATCACCAACGGCCTCTGTTTGCACGGATTCCGCGCCTACGGCGGCACCTTTCTCACCTTCTCTGACTACATGCGGGGGGCTATTCGGCTATCCGCGCTGATGAAGCTGCCGGCGATCTGGGTCTACACCCACGACTCGATCGGGCTCGGTGAGGATGGCCCCACCCACCAGCCGATCGAGCACTTGGCCGCGCTCCGGGCGGTCCCGCGCCTGAACGTCGTGCGCCCGGCCGACGCCAACGAGACCGCGCTGGGCTGGCGCTTTGCCCTGCGCAACCTCGAAGCGCCGACGGCGTTCGCTCTCTCGCGCCAGAACCTGCCCATTCTCGATCCGGACGCGATCCCCGACGACGCGATCGAGCGCGGTGCCTATGTGCTGCGCGACGTGCAGGGCGGCGAGCCCGAGCTGATCCTGATCGGGACCGGCTCGGAGGTCTCGCTCTGCCTCGAGGCCGCCGACGCTCTCGACGGGGTCCGGGTGCGGGTGGTCAGCATGCCGTGCATGGACACCTTCACCCATGCCGACGAGGCGTACCGCGAGTCGGTGCTGCCGGCGGCGTGCCGGGCACGCATCGCCGTCGAGGCGGCCAGCCCGCTCGGGTGGGACAAGTGGATCGGTTCCGACGGAACCTTCGTCGGCATGGAGACCTTCGGGGAGTCGGGTCCCGCCAAACAGGTCTACCAGCACTTCGGCATCACCGCCGAGCGCGTCGCCGAGCTGGGCCGCGCCGCGGTGCAGCGATCCAGAGGAGCCTGAGGAGGCAAGCGCCCATGAGCACCACCGAGGCCACCAACGTCAATCCCAACCTGCGCGCCCTGGCCGAGGCGGGCACCAGTCCCTGGCTTGACCTCCTGCGCCGCAGCCTCGTGGAGCAGGGCGAACTGGCCCGGATGGTGGCCGAGGACTCCCTCAAGGGCGTGACCTCCAACCCGTCGATCTTCGAGAAGGCGATCGTCGGGTCCGAGGACTACGCCGAGGAGCTCGGGGCGATGGCCCGCGAGCAGCTTGAAGCCCAGGACATATACGAAAGAATCGCAATCAAGGACGTCCAGCTCGCCTGCGACGTGCTGCGCGACGTCTGGGACGAGAGCCACCACGCCGACGGCTTCGTGTCGCTCGAGGTGGCCCCGGACATGGCCCATGACGAGACGCGCTCAATCGAGGGGGCACGCAGCTTCTGGAAGCGCGTCTCGCGCCCCAACGTGATGATCAAGATTCCCGGCACACCCGAGGGCGTCGGCGCGATCGAAAAGGCCATCCACGAAGGCATCAACGTCAACGTCACACTGCTGTTTTCCGTTGAGGCCTACGAGAAGGTCGCCGAGGCCTACCTGCGCGGTCTCGAGCGTCGGCTGGCCGAGGACAAGCCGCTCAACGTCGCCTCGGTGGCCAGCTTCTTCGTGTCTCGGATCGATACCGCAGCCGACAAGCGCCTGGGCGAGCTCGGGCGCGAGGACCTGTGCGGCAAAGCGGCCATCGCCAACGCGCGGCTCGCATACCGCAGCTTCGAGCGGATCTTCTCCGGGCCGCGTTGGGACGCCCTGCGCCACGCCGGCGCCCACGTACAGCGCCCGCTGTGGGCGTCCACTGGAGTCAAGAATCCGCGCTACCCCGACACGATGTACGTCGACGAGCTGGTCGGCCCGCACACCGTCAACACGATGCCGCCGGGGACGCTGATGGCGGTGGCCGACCACGGCCACATCTCGGGTCCGAGCGC
The DNA here is from genome assembly GCA_049697735.1 of Solirubrobacteraceae bacterium. Classification (GTDB taxonomy): domain Bacteria; phylum Actinomycetota; class Thermoleophilia; order Solirubrobacterales; family Solirubrobacteraceae; genus Palsa-465. The sequence continues at coordinate 6,803 of JBAVWI010000040.1, read as the reverse complement.
CAAGCATGATCCTGAGGGCGACCTGGACGAGCTGGCCAAGGCGGGCCTCGACCTGGGTGCGATCACCGACGAGCTGCTGATCGACGGCGTCAACCAGTTCGAGGAGGCGATGAACCGGCTGCTGGCCGGGATCGAGGAGCAGCGCCAGGGCGTCCTCACCGGCAGGCCCAAGACGATCGAGGCGCGGCTGCCGACCGAGCTCGCAGAACCAATCGCCGCCCGTGTCAAGACGGCCATCTCCGACGAGGTGGCGCGACGGACCTGGCACAAGGATCCGACTCTGTGGGGCGGCGACGCCCAGACCCCCGAGATCACCGATCGCCTCGGCTGGCTGACCGTGTCCGAGACGATGCTCGAGCACGCCCCGGAACTGGAGGCGTTCGTGGCTGAGTGTCGCGAGGCCGGCTACACCGACGCCGTCCTGCTCGGGATGGGCGGCTCTTCGCTCGGTCCCGAGGTGCTGCGCCAGTCCTTCGGGGAGATCCCCGGTGGACTGCGCCTCCAGGTCTTGGACTCCACGCACCCGGATGCGATCGCCGCCGTACAGAGCTCGGTCGACATTCCCCATACGCTGTTCATCGTCTCCTCCAAATCCGGCGGAACGGTCGAGACCCTCTCGCACTACCACCACTTCCGGGCCTTGGCCGGGCCGGAGCAGTTCGTGGTGGTCACCGATCCCGGCAGCCCGCTGCAGAAATTGGCCCAGGACGACGGCTTGCGGCGCGCCTTCATCAACACGCCCGACATCGGCGGGCGCTATTCCGTGCTCTCCTACTTCGGCCTCGTGCCGGCCGCTCTGATGGGGATCAGCGTGCCCGCGTTGCTGCACAGCTGTCAGGCGGCTGAGCAGAACTGCGCTCATTACGACTCGAGTGAGAGCAACTCGGGACTGTGGTTGGGTTCGGTGCTGGGCGAGCTGGCCCGCCACGGTCACGACAAGCTCACCTTCATTGTCTCCGAGCCGATTCAGAGCTTCGGACTCTGGGTCGAGCAGCTGGTCGCCGAGTCGACAGGCAAGCAGGGCCGCGGCATGCTCCCCGTCGCCGACGAGCCGCTGGGCGGCCCCGAGGACTATGGCGAGGATCGCGTGATCATCTACCTGCGCAACGCCGACACGCCCTCCGAGGAGCTCGACGACGCGGTGGCCAAGCTCGCTGACGCCGGTCAGCCCACGCTGACCCTGGCCACCCGCGGGGCTACCGATCTGGGGAGGATCTTCTTCCTGGCCGAGTTCGCCGTCGCCGTAGCCGGCTGGGCGCTGGAGATCAATCCCTTCGATCAGCCCAACGTGCAGGAGGCCAAGGACGCCACCAAGCGCGTGCTCGCCTCGGGCACGCTGCCCGAACTCGGGTCGGCCTCCGACGAGGCGCTCGGTGCCCTGCTCCTCGATGCCGCTCCACCGCATTACGTCGCCGTGATGGGCTACCTGGCCCCGTCCGCGGATCTCGATGCCGCCGTCGCCGAGCTGCGGCGCGCCATCCGCGACAAGACCGGTGCCGCCGTCACCTTCGGCTACGGGCCGCGCTTCCTGCACTCGACCGGTCAGCTGCACAAGGGCGGTCCCCCGACCGGACGTTTTCTCCAGCTCGTGGACACGCCTCACTCGGATGCCGACATCCCGGGTTCTGATTACTCGTTCGCCACGCTGATCGCGGCGCAATCGGCCGGCGACCTACAGACGTTGCGTGGGCACGATCTGCCAGCCGAGCGGATCCGGCTCGAAGGCGATCCCGCCGCCGCGGTCCGAGACCTGGCGCGTCGTATCACCGGGCTGCCCCAGGGAGCGTGAGCCGTCTGCTCCCGCTGGTGCCAAACGCCAAACAACCGCGGAGGAGTCGCTGATGCAGATCGGGTTCGTCGGGCTGGGCAAGATGGGCGGCAACATGGTCACGAGGATCCGCCGCGACTCCGACCACGAGGTCGTGGCCTTCGACTTCAACGCCGACGCCGTCAAGGCCGCTGAGGGGCACGGCGCCGCGGGGGCAAGCTCGCTCGACGATCTGGTCTCTCAGCTGTCGTCGCCCCGCGTCGTCTGGATTATGGTTCCGTCCGGCGACCCGACGGAGGAGACGATTGACAAGCTGCTGGCGGCACTGGACAACGGCGACGTGATCGTCGACGGCGGCAACTCAAAGTGGACCGACTCGATCGCCCATCACGCCAAGTGCGCGGAGCACGGAGTCCGCTTCCTGGACGTCGGGACGAGCGGCGGCATCTGGGGGCTGGAGATCGGCTACTGCATGATGGTCGGCGGTGAGGACGACGCGGTCAAGGTGCTCTCGCCGGTCCTCGATGTGCTCGCTCCCCGGGCCGAGCAGGCCGAGAAGAAGGACGATCCGCTGTTCGGGTGGGGTCACATGGGCGGTCCTGGGGCGGGGCATTTCGTAAAGATGGTTCACAACGGAATCGAGTACGGCCTCATGCAGGCCTACGCCGAAGGGTTCGATCTTCTGCACAGCTCCGAGTACGGACTCGAGATGGAGCAGATCGCCAAGCTCTGGAGCCAGGGTTCGGTCGTCCGCTCCTGGCTGCTCGAACTGGCAGCCCGTGCCTTCGAGGCCGACGGCAACGACCTCAGCTCGCTTGAGGGTTACGTCGACGACTCCGGCGAGGGCCGCTGGACGCTGGACGCCGCGATCGCCCACGACACCCCGATGCCCACGCTGGCGGCGGCTCTGTTCGCGCGCTTCAGCTCGCGGGGGGCAGGCGACTACTCGGCCCGGATGGTCGCGGCGCTGCGCAACCAGTTCGGCGGGCACGCCGTCAAGACCGCCCCCAAGGTGTAAGCGCGTGAGCTCCACGGTCAGTGTCCGTGAGGACGAGAACCCGCTCGTCGCCGGTATTGAGCGCCTGCCCGTCCCCCCGACGTCGCTGATCATCTTCGGGGCCACCGGTGACCTGGCGCACCGCAAGCTCCTGCCCGCCCTCTACAACCTCGCCCACGAAGGACAGCTGCCCGAGCGTTTCGAGATGGTGGGTGTGGGGCGCCGCGACCAGGAGCACGAGGACTTCCGCGATGCCGCCCGGGACTCGATCGAGCGCTTCTCGCGGCGCAAGCCGGACGAGAGCGTGCTCGACTCCCTCGTCGACGGGATGCGCTACGTCCAGGGCTCGTTCGACGACGACGACGTCTACGTCCAGCTACGGCGCACGCTGGACGAGTTCGATACGCGGGCGGGTCGCAAGCTCGACCGCGTCTTCTACCTGTCCACTGCGCCCGAGTTCTTCCCTTTGATCGCGGGCAAGCTCGGGGCCGTGGAGCTGGATCAGGCGCAGGACGCCGAGGTCCGGATCGTGATCGAGAAGCCGTTCGGTTATGACCTGGCTTCGGCGCGCAAGCTCAACGCGGAGCTGCTCGAGGTCTTTGAGGAGCACCAGATTTTCCGCATCGACCACTACCTGGGCAAGGAGACGGTCCAGAACCTGATGGCGCTGCGCTTTGCCAACGCCCTGTTTGAGCCGGTATGGAATCGCAACTACATCGATCACGTCCAGATCACCGCCGCCGAGGACATCGGCATCGGGGGCCGTGCCGGCTACTACGAGGGGGCCGGTGCGCTGCGTGATCTCGTCCAGAACCACATGCTCCAGCTGCTGGCGCTACTGGCCATGGAACCTCCGACAGCGTTCGACGCCGACCGGCTGCGTGACGAGAAGCTCAAGGTTCTGGAAGCGATCGTTCCCCCGGATGTTGACCTGGTCAAGGACATGGCCGTTCGCGCCCAGTATGGGGCCGGCGTCATCGGAGGGGTCAAGGTTGCCGGCTATCGGGAGGAAAAAGGGGTGGCGCCCGATTCGCGCACCCCTACCTACGCCGCGCTGCGGTTGCACGTGTCCAATTGGCGCTGGGCCGGGGTGCCGTTCTACCTGCGCACCGGCAAGCACCTGGCCCGCAAGCTGACCGAGATCGCCGTGATCCTCAAGCCCGTACCCCATATCGCCTTTCAGACCTCGGGCTCGGTCGGGATCCAGGCCAACCAGATCGTCTTCACACTCCAGCCCGACGAAGGCGTTTCGGTCTCGATCGGAGCCAAGATTCCCGGCTCGCGGATGCGGATCCGGCCGGTCAACATGGAGTTTCGCTACGGGACCTCGTTCCTCTCGGAGTCACCGGAGGCCTACGAGCGCCTGATCCTCGACGCGATGCGGGGGGACGCGACGCTGTTCACGCGCAACGACGAGATCGAGGCCCTGTGGGGGATCATCGATCCGATCCTCAACGCCTGGGAAGCCGACCAGGAGTCTCCGTTGCCCCAATATGAGTCGGGCTCGGCCGGACCCGTCGAAGCTGACTCGCTGCTCGGCCCCGGTCAAACATGGAGGCGCCTGTGACCGAGGACGTGTGGTCCGAGCAGGACACCAACCCGGATGCGATCGATGCCGCGCTGCGGACCCTGCTGCGTCGCCGCCATACCGAGAATGAGAATCTCGCCCCCGCCCGGGTCCTGAACTTGGTCGTGGTCTTGGACCGCGAATGGAAGGGCGAGATCTCCAACCGCCTCGAGCGGGTCGGGCGCTACCACGCGTCGCGCACGGTCGTGTGCGCGATCGAGGAAGGCCGCGAGAAGCTCGACGCGACCGCCACGGTCAGCTACGACGATCCGGGCCCCGGAAAGATCGGGGTCATGCACGAATTGGTGGAGATCGACCTCGGCCCGGGGCACCTTCCCGCTCTGCGGACGATCGTCGATCCGGTGCTCGCCTCCGATATGCCCACCGTCGTCTGGTCGCCCCACGGCCACGAGCAGGCAGTCGAGCGGCTACTGCCGCTGGTAGACGTGATCCTGATGGATTCAGACGACCGGGCCGACCCCGCCGAGGCGTTCGCCCGGGCCAGCACGCTCTGCTCCGATGTCTACGTGGTCGACCTGGCCTGGCTGCGGACCACGCCGTGGCGCGAGCGCCTGGCGGCCAGCTTCGGCCTCGAGTCGCGTCTGGCCATGTTGTGGGGCATGGATTCGCTCGAGGTCCGCCACCAGGAGAGCTCGACGGCCAGCGGGCTGCTCCTGACCGGCTGGCTGGCCTCGCGGCTGGGGTGGGAACACTCGCCTCTGAGCCACGGCGAGCGAGGCCAGTTGGAGGGCGTGGCGACGCGCCCGAGCGGTGAGGTTCGGCTGCGCTTGAGCGCCCTGGGCCAGGAGGCGCCCGGGCTCGGTGGTGTGACTGTCGCGTGCGCCCACGGCCCAGAGCTCTCGCTCCAGCGCGGAGCCGGCGGCCTCGACGCCCGCGAGCGCACCGACGACGGCGAGGTGCGCGAGTGGAAGATCCTTGGGGCGTCGCGCGGCGAGGCCGGGATCCTCGGGGAGGGGGTTCGCCAAGCGCTGCTGCGCGACCCCACCTACGACCCCGCGCTGCGGGCCGCCAAGAGACTCTGTCCGGCGACATGAGTGTCGCCTTTGAGATCGTCGATCACCCCGCGCGCGGCTGTGCGGCGCTGATGGTCGGGGCGGCGCTCGGCGGGGGAAACATCGTGCTAGCCGGGGGATCGACGCCCCGTGAGGCCTACGAAGAGTTCGTTCGCGCCGTGGACGCGGTTGGCCTTGACCTCGCCAACACGACCTTCTGGCTGGGCGACGAGCGCTGCGTGGAGCCCGACGACGCCCGCGCCAACTACCGGATGATCCGCGAGTCGCTGCTCGTGCCGCTGGGTGACCGCGCTGCGCCCACCGTGGAGCGGATCCACGGCGAGCTCGGTCCCGAAGCGGCGGCGGACGACTACGAAGGTCGGCTGCGAGCGGCCGGTCCCCCCGAGTTCGACCTGGTCATCCTGGGCATCGGTCCCGATGGCCACACCGCGTCGCTGTTCCCCGGGCAGCCGTCCCTGTCCGTCCGCGACCGCCTCGTCGTCGGGGTGCCCGAGGCCGGGCTCGAGCCGTTCGTGCCGCGAGTGTCGCTGACTCTGTCCGCGCTCGCGGCTACCCGCCAACTCGTCGTCCTCGCCGCCGGGGAGAGCAAAGCCGAGGCGATCGCCGCTGCCTTCGGACCGCAAGCCGAGCCCGACCCCCGGGTTCCCGCGTCGCTGTTGGTGCCCGAGGCCAAGCTGGTCACTGTGCTGACCGACGCCGCCGCCGCCGCTCGCGTGCCGGGAGTCGCTCTGCGGGCCGGAGGACTCGGCCCACCCTTTGATCCGGCGAGCCCGGAAGGCGAGCAGAGGGTCGGATGAGCGCTGAGGTCATCGGCGTCGATCTCGGGGGCACCAAGGTGGCGGTGGCCAACCTGCGGGCGCAGAAGTTGTCCGACTCGCTGACCGAACCGACCGATTTGTCGAGCTCTGACGCGCTCGTCGATCAACTCGCCAGGATGATCGAATCACGCCGCAGCGACCAGCTCGACGGCGTGGGCATCGGGGTGCCCTCCGTGGTCGACTTCGAAAGCGGCCGCGTGGTGTCTTCGGTCAACGTGCCGCTGGCCGATGTTCGCCTGCGCCAGGTGCTGGGCGACAAGCTCGGGGTGCCAGTGTTCGTCGACAACGACGCCACCGTCGCCGCGCTGGCCGAGGCGCACGACCACGACCTGCGGCTCGTGGCCCGTGACCTGGTGATGATCACCGTCGGCACCGGCGTGGGGGGCGGCCTCGTGCTCGGCGGGCGCATCTACCGAGGCGCGACGGGCGGGGCTGGCGAGCTCGGCCACACGCTGATCGCCGCTGACCTCAGCTCGGGGGTCCCGCAGCCCGCAGACTTTCCCCAGCCCGGATCATTCGAGCACGAGGCTTCCGGCCACACTCTCGATGCCCTGGCGGCCACGTGCGCGCGGCGCCATCCCGACTCGGTCCTCGGCCGGCTGGCGGCGGCGGGCAAGCC
>JBAVWI010000039.1:0-5062 GCA_049697735.1 Solirubrobacteraceae bacterium | reverse complement strand
CGGATGGACGCCGGCGTTGAGCAGCGCCACCAGCACCTCGATCAGCTCGCGGCGGACCCCGACCCCCGCCTTGAGCATGCCGTTGACCCGCGAGGCCATCATCGCTCGCACCACGTCGGTGGCCAGGGGTCGCCCGTAGGAAGAGACCTGATCGGCCACCGTGGCAAACGAGAAGGCTCCGATGTCGGCCATCGGGATGTGGTGGCGGGCGAGCGATCCGAGCCCCGTGTTGAGTCCGTAGACCGCCTCGCCACTGGCCAGGACCCGGTCGACCACCTCGCGGGCAGCTCGTACGCGTACCAGCGCCTCGGGGTCCAGCCCGACGCGGATGCCGGTGCGGGCCACGGCCAGCACGTGGTCCACCGTCAGGCCGTCTCCACTCAGAACAATGCTCTCGTTAATTGAGACGGCAGTCATCTTGCATCAGCCTATATGCTTGGTCAATCTCATTCAACGGGAAGATTTCAGGTTGCCTGCTGGGACTCGACGGGGAGCCGGAACGGGCCTCGCTGAGGGTCGTGGATGGGCGCGTCTCGGACATCGCCCCCCCCGCCTCGGGAGGCGCTGACTTCGGTGACGCGCTACTCCTCCCCGGAGCTGTGGACGTCCACGTCCACACCCGGAGCTACGCCGGCGAGGGCATCGAGGCGTGTACGCGCGCGGCGGCCGCCGGCGGCGTGACCACGATCGTCGACATGCCCTATGACGCCGGTGGCCCAGTCGATTCACTGCGCGCCTTCACGGCCAAGATCGCCGACGTAGAGCGCGAGGCCCACGTCGACGTGGCCCTGTGGGCGACGGTCCCACCCCGCGGCCCGATCGACGAGGTGGCTGAGCTCGTCGACGTCGGAGCGGCCGCCTTCAAGCTCTCGACCTTTGAAACCCACCCCGAGCGCTTCCCGCGCATCCCCGATGGTCAACTGCTGGCCGCCTTCGCGGCAATCGCCGCGGCGGGTGGCCTGGCCGGCGTACACGCCGAGAATGACGAGATTGTCAGGGCCGGCATCGCCGCCGAGCAGGCCGCCGGCCACGGCGGTGATCCCCTCGCTCACGCCCGGTCGCGCCCCCCCGTGGCCGAGCACGAAGCCATCGCCCGCTGCCTCGAACTCGCCCGGGTGACCGGGGTGGCGCTCCACGTCTGCCACGTCTCGACCGAGCGCGGCATCGAGCTCATCACCGCCGCGCGGGCCGAGGGCGTCGACGTCAGCGCCGAGAGCTGTCCCCACTACCTGCTGCTCGACGAGTCAGCGCTCGTGGCGCGTGGCGGCGAAGCCAAGATCAACCCGCCGCTGCGGTCTTCGTGTCTCGCGGTCGAGGGATTGGATCTCGTCTCGTCTGACCACGTCGGATGGCCCGCGGAGCGCAAGCACGGACCCGACATCTTCGCCCTTGCCTCCGGTGCGCCCGGGGTCGAGTTGATCGTGCCCCTTGTCCATGATGCGCTCGGAGCCGCCGAGCTGACTCGCTTGGTCAGCCAGAACCCCGCCCGGCGTTTCGGACTGTGGCCGCGCAAGGGCAATCTTGAACCGGGGGCGGATGCCGACGTACTCGTGCTCGACCCTTCGCTCGACTGGACGGTCGATCCGACCCGACTTGTCACGCCGGCAGGCTGGAGCCCCTACTCGGGTCGCCGCGTGCGCGGGCGCGTCCTGGCCACCTTCTCGCGCGGCGTCCAGGTCTGGGACGGCGAGCGGGTCTGCACCCCGCCCGGCCACGGCCGCTTCGTCCCCGCGGCGCACGAGCTGGCAGGAGCGGGGCTCGCCCATGTCTGACACCGGGCTGCGCTGTCGTGGCTGGCGTCCGGAGGCGATCCTGCGCCTGCTCGAGAACAACCTCGCCATCGCCGAGGATCCCGAGCGGCTGGTCGTCTACGCCGCCCACGCCAAGGCGGCCCGCGACCGGCCGAGCCTGGCGGCGATCATCGCCGCCTTGACGCGTCTGCAAGCGGGCCAGACCCTGGTCGTGCAGTCGGGCAAGCCGATCGCCGTCCTCCCCACCGGCCCGCGGTCACCGGCGGTGGTGATGGCGAGCGCCAACCTGGTCGGCCGCTGGGCGACCCCCGAGGTCTTCTATGACCTGGAACGCCAGAACCTGATCGCCTGGGGAGGTCTCACCGCCGGGTGCTGGCAGTACATCGGCGCCCAGGGTGTCCTCCAGGGAACCTACGAGACCTTCGCCCAGGTAGCGCGCGAGCATTTCGGCGGCTCGCTGGCCGGGCGAACCGTCGTCACCGCCGGGCTGGGCGGGATGGGCTCCGCGCAGCCAACCGCGATCGCACGGATGCTGGGTGGAGTCTGCCTGGTGGCCGAGGCCGATCTGGAAAAGGCCCAGCGGCGGGCGGACGAGGGCACGGTCGACTTGCTGGCCACTGATCTCGACCAGGCGCTCGATGCCGCGTTGAGCGCCACCGCTGAGCGCCGGCCGCTGGCGATCGCGGTGGCCATCAACGCCGCCGAGCTGCTCGAGGGGCTGCTCGCGCGCGATGTCGTCCCCGATGTGGTGACCGATCTGACCGCCGCCCACGATCTGCGCAGCGGCTACGTCCCCGTCGGGCTGGGCCGCGACGAGGTCAACGCCCTGCGCCGCGGCGATCCCGGCAAGCTCGAGGCGCTCGCCCTGGCCACCCTGGTTCGTCACGTTCGGGCGATGCTGGTCCTTCGCGAGCGCGGGGCGGTCGTGTTCGACTACGGCAACAACATCCGCCCCCAGGCCGCCTTGGGCGGCGTCGGCGACGCACTTGACATCGACATCTTCACCGCCCGCTATCTGCGCCCATTGTTCAGCCGCGGGATCGGACCGTTTCGCTGGATCTGCCTGTCGGGGACAGATGCAGACCTGGACTTAATCGATCAAATGTGTGTCGAACTGTTTCCCGAGGTTCGACGGATCACCGACTGGATCTCGCTGGCCCGCGCCCACGTCCGCCGCCAGGGTCTGCCGGCGCGGATCGCCTGGCTCGGGCACGGCGAACGCGCCCGGCTCGGCCTGGCCGTCAACGCCGCCGTCGCCGACGGGCGCCTGCAGGCGCCGGTGGCTTTCACCCGTGACCATATGGACAGCGGCGCCATGACCCACCCCAACATCATCACCGAGGGCATGCCCGACGGCTCGGATCCGATCAGCGACTGGCCGCTGCTCAATGCCCTGCTGACCACCGCGGCCGGCGCTGACCTGGTCGCGCTGCACGCCGGTGGCGGCGGTTACGCGGGCTACTCGCAGAGCGCGGGCATGACCGTGGTGGCCACCGGCGACGACGAGGCGGCGGCCCGGCTCGGAGCCTCGCTGCACGTCGACACCGCGCTGGGGGTCCTCCGCCACGCCGATGCCGGTTGTCCGGAGGCGGTGGCCTGTGCTGCGCAGCACGGACTCGGCCTGGGCGGGGTTTCGGCGTGAGAGACCTTGATCTCCACGCCGTGCACGCCGCCGTGGCCGGCGGCTCGGTCCTGGCCGCGGGTGGGGGTGGCTGGGTCGATCACGGCCTGCTGGTCGGATCGACCGCCGTCCAGTACGGCACTCCGCGGCTGGCCACGCTGGATGAGATCGACCCCGAGGCGATGCTGGCCACCGTCAGCGCCATCGGTGCCCCGGCCGCGGTCGGCTGGGAGATGCGCCCGGGCGACTATGTCCGCGCCCTGGAACTGCTCATGGAGGCCGTGGAGCAACCGATCATCGGCACCGTCACCGCCCAGAATGGCTCCTCGACGACCTGCAACGGCTGGGTCGCTTCGGCGGTGCTGGGCACGCTGGTCATCGATGCCGCCGGCGACGGGCGAGCCCACCCGACGGGCAAGATGGGTTCCTTCGGGCTCGCCGCCGACGACGACTACGAAACCGTGCAGGCGGTGGCCGGCGGCAACCGGGCCCAGAAGCGCTACCTCGAGGTGGTGACGCGGGGCACCGTCCGTCACACCGCCAACGTGCTACGCACCGCGTCCGAGCAGTCCGGCGGCTTCATCTCCGCGGCTCGCAACCCCTTGCCCGCCTCGTTCGTGGCCCGCCACGCCGCTGTGGGGGCGATCAGCTTCGCGCTCTCGCTGGGCGAAGCCATCCTCGCCGCCGAGCCGGATGGGCCGCGGCGGATGATCGAGGTCACGGCCGCGCACCTGGGCGGGAAGCTGCTGACCGAGGGGGCGGTGCGTGAGCGGGTGCTCCGAACCGAGAACGCCTTCGACATCGGCACGATCACGGTCGGGGAGGTCGAGCTCGGATTCGTCAACGAGTACCTGACCGCCGAGGCGGCCGGAGAGCGCCTGGCCACTTTCCCCGACGTGCTGACAACGTTGTCGTCCCGCACCGGGCGGATCATTTCCATCGCCGATCTGCGCGTCGGCGATGAGGTCGCCGTCCTGCACGTGCCCAAGGCGCAGGTGCCACTCGGCGACGGGGTTCGGGAGCCCAGCGTCTACCCCGAGGTGGAGGCGATGCTCGGCAGGCCGTTGGCCGAGTACGCGCTTGGCTGACCGGACTCGCATCGCCGGTCGCCTGGACGCGCTGTGGGAGATCGCCCGCGGCCCGCGGGGCGGCGCGGACCGCCCGGCCTTCTCGGCCTTTGAGGCCCAGGCGATGCGGCTCGTGGCGGGGTGGGCGCGCGAGGCCTCACTCGAGCCCGCGCTGGATCGGTTCGGGAACCTGTGGGCGCTGCCGACCGCTGTCTCGGGGCCGGTGGTCACGGCCGGCTCCCACGTGGACACTGTCCCGGACGGGGGTCGCTACGACGGTGCCCTGGGAACGGTGCTCGGACTGGAGCTCGCGGAACAGGTGCCCGCCTGCGGTCTGCTCGTCTGCGTGGCCGAGGAGGCCCCGCGGTTCGGCGCCGGGACGATCGGCTCGCGGCTGCTCGCCGGGACGCTGACTCGCGCGGATCTTGACGCTTTCCGTGACGAGGGCGACGTGAGTGCCGCCGATGCCCAAGCCTCCTTTCTCGAGGCGCTGTCTGACCTTCCACGCTGCGAGCCGGCTCCGGAGCGCGTCCGCGCCCACGCCGAGATCCACGTCGCCCAGCGCCGCGCACTGCGCGAGATCGGGGTGGTTTCGCGGGTCGCGGCTCCGCGCCGTTTCGAGG
>JBAVWI010000038.1:0-12448 GCA_049697735.1 Solirubrobacteraceae bacterium | reverse complement strand
GCCCTGACCCCGGCGGCGCTGAGCTCAGCCGGACCGCCGGCCAGTGGCCCGCGCTACGCTTAGCGCATGCGCAGCGATATCGAGGCTCAGCCGGCTCGCACGCCGATCGTAAGGCGCGCCGCCGCAGGCCTGATCCTGGTGGCCGTGGCCGCGCTTGCGGTCCACTTCGTCATTGGCCTGATCATGACCATCTTCTGGGTTGTCGTGGCCGTGGCGGCAGTGCTGGCGGTCATCTGGGCCCTGAAGACGATCTGACGGAGGTCCGCCCGTGCAGGGGACAGGCCTGCTGGTGATCCTGTTCTGCTTTGGCCTGGCCGGCGGCTTGGTCGGCCGCATCAAGGGCAGCTCGTTCTTCATCTGGTTTCTGGTCTCGTTCTGCGTGCCCTTCGTCGGGCTGCTGACCGCGATCTGCTACCGCTGGGAGGACCGCGAGCTCCGCCGTCCCTGCCCCAGCTGTGGCCGCGTGCTCAAGCTTCACGACGCAGTCTGTACCAACTGCGGTACCGAGCTGGAGTTCCCCGAGGTCGCCCTGGCCTCCGAGGCAGCCCAGCGCGCATCGGTTACGGGGATGGGGGCGCCGAGAGCGTGATGCCCGGCTCGCGCGCAAGCGCGCGATCCAGGGCGGCGTGGAGCTCGCCCTGCGCCCAGACGGGCCGCAGCGTGTGGTCGCGGACGGGGATCCGTTCCAGGCTGACATTGGGCGCCGCGCTCAGCTCCTGACTCCGGCCCGAGCGCAGAAGTTCCTCGTAGACGGGCTCGCGCTCGGAGAACAGCAACAGGACGCGTCGGCCCGAGTTCACGATCACCTCGAGCAACGCCTGCGCCTGGCCCTCGCCCGGCGCCCCTTTGAGGTCGCCGGCGACCAGGCTGCGCAGGCGCCGAAACGGGGCTTTGATCAGCCAGCGGATCAGGGCCTTGACACGCGGAGCGGTGGCCACTCGGCGGATGCGCGACAGAGACAGCGGTTCGGAGACCAGCGCCCGGAGATCGCGGGCAGGATTCAGGCCTGGATCCCAGATCACGGCGCGCAGATTGATGAGCATCAGCCCGCTGATGCGCTCGTCTCGCAATGCGCAGTGCAGTGACCAGTTGGCGCTCGCGCACAGCCCGGTCAGGACGAAGCGCTGGCCCGTGCCGCGGGCCTGAAGGAAGTCCATGGCACTGAAGATGTGCTCATAGAGCGAAGGGTCGTACATTGCGCCATCGTCTCGGTACCGGCCCTCCTCGCCTGGCGCGTCACCGACACCCTCGACGTCCACGCGGAGCGTCGGCACACCCATCGTGGCCCAGCGACGGCTCGCCTCGACCCAGCTTCGGTTGGGTCCGATCCGCCGGACCGCGCCGGCGTTGAGGAGCAGAACCGCGAGACCGTGTTCCGGAGCGCTCAGCGGCTCGGTGAGGATGGCGGGGAGATCACCGCCGGGATGCGGGATCGCGACCGGCGTCTCTCTGACGGTGAGAGCAGGCCGCACCGGGATCTCAGCTGACGCCAGCGCGCGCGGCGCATCGCCCGCCGGCATGGCAACACCGGCGCCGCCGGGGCCCGCGGCGAGCCAGTCCATCACGCGCCCGATCACCTCCAGCGGCGGTGAGGACAGCTGCGGATGGGAGGTCATCTGAGCAAAACCCGCCCCCGGCCCGGTGGTGACCTCGAGCCCGGCGCGCTCGAGGCCTGCGGCCAGCTCGGGATTGACAGCCAGTCCGTCTCGCTCCAAGAGAAGCGCCCGCCGTCCCGGCACGGCGGGACGCTCAAGCTTGGTCAGGTCAAGCGCATCCAAGGCCGTGAGCGTCTCGGCGTCGAGCAGGAACCCGCCCGCCTCCAGCTCGTCTGAGGGCAGCGGCGCCGGCGACTCGAGGTCCTCGAAGAACAACGACCGTTCGAGCATGGAGAGAGCCCGGAGCTGGCGGACCTGGGTGCGGCCCCGGGGCGGGACGCCCCACAGCACCAGGTCGTCGATCGGAGCTCCGCCGGCGGCGGCGAGGTCGGCAAGGAGTCCCCCCAGCCCGATGCCCAGGGCGACGACGCGCGTCGCCCCCGGCTCTGCGCGCAGCCAGGTCGCGGCCGTGGTCACGGCCGCCAGCCAGGCGCCGAGCCGGTCGGGATCGCGGGCATCCCCGGCACTGTCGCCAGTGCTCGGAAGGGTCAGACGCAGCGCTCCGTAGCCTTCGCTCGCCAGCTGCTGGGCCCACCAGCGCAGACTGCGATAAGAACAGACCTCCTCCCAGCCAAACGGGGGGCAGATGAGGACGGCGGGACCCCGGGCCGGGGCGGCCGGGGGGTGGAAGGTGACGAAGGCCAGCTCCTCACCGCCATCCAGGAAGAACGCCTGGGCCGGCGTCTCGGAGTCGGGAGTCACGGGCACGATGTCGAGTTCATTGTCCACCGGTAGACCCCTTCGACCTCGTCGGCCATGCGCTTGGCGTGGAAGTACTCACGGACGCGCCGCCGGCCTGCTTGGCCCATCTCCCGTCGGCGAGCGGGCGCCTCGATCAGGGCGATGAGATTGGCGCCCAGCTGCTCGCTGTCCTCAGGCGGCGAGAGCAATCCCGTCTCGCCGTCCTGCACCACCTCGGGCACGCCGCCCGCGCGTACGGCGGTGATCGGCGTGGCCATCGCCATCGCCTCGATGTGGGCGAGACCGAAGGGCTCTCCCACCGAGGGCAGGGAGAAGATGTCGGCGGCGGCGAGAATCTGCGGGACGTCACGCCGCTGGCCGGTGAAGGTCACGTTCTGCTCCAGCCCGGACTCGGCGACCAGCCGTCGCAGCTGCTCGAGGTAGGGGAGCCGCCCCGGAGCATCGGATGCCAGCCCCGGCTTTCCCACCAGCAGCAGCCGGGCTTGTGGGTGCGCCACGACGACACGCCGAAAGGCCTCGACCAGCGTGGTCTGGCGCTTCCACTCCGTGAGCTGGGCAACCATCACAACCAGCGGGTCGTCGGGGCCGACCCCGAACTCGCGGCGGACCGAGTCCCCGTCCACACTCGCCGGATCCCAGCGGGACACGTCGATGCCGTTGAGCACGGGAAAGATCCGCTCCCTGGGGACCCCACCCGTGTGGATTCCCCGGCCCGTCCAGCTCGAGACCGCGATCACCGCTTGCGCTCGCGTCACGGCGAGGCGCGCGGGTGCCGACAGCCAGCTTCCGTACTGGGCGTGGAAGTGCAGGACGAGCTTCGCCGACGTCAACCGCGACAGCAGCAAGGCGTAGAAACCGTTTCGAGTCCCCTCCTCGGTGTGGATGATGTCGATCCGATGGCGGCGGATGTAGTTGACCTGGCCGGCGATGTCGCGGAGCCCGGGCCAGGCCGCGGCTGCGGCCGCGCTCGCCAGCCCGCGCCTTCCAGCCCCGCGAACCGGTCCGAACCCCGTGGGTCGCAGATGGACGTCGGGGTCTCGCGGTAGGACGTTGAGGACCGAGTTTTCAGCCGACCGGTATGGCTCGCCGGCGGCGAGCGCGTTGTAGAGGGCGTGCACCTCAACGCGGTCTCGGTCCAGGAAGCGCATGAGGTTGGCGTGGACCGAGATCGCCGGCGAGCTGGTCGGGGGGGCGACGATGAACATGACCCTGACCCGTCGACGCATGCTGTCGGCCGAGAAGTGTCGGCCCCGGTCCGGCAGGTCCAGGGCGCTCGGCACAGGCAGCGCGCCCGCCGGCCTCCGGTACGCGTGAACCGACTCATCCTCCATGTTTCCCTTTTCGTCTCCTCGACGTCCCGGCTTTAGCGCCTCGGCAGCCGGTGTGTGGACCGGCGCAACCCCATTGGGAGATTATTCCCCCGATCGGCACCCGGGGGCGCCGTAGGCCCCAAAACCGTTGTTAGACTTGGGCTTCGCCCGCGCTCGGCGCGGACCTCTCTCGAGCCCTCACGACCAGCAGGAGACCAACGGATGCGTGCCGTCGACGCCCTCATGGAGTGCCTAAAAGCCGAAGGCGTGGATGTGGTATTCGGGCTTCCCGGCGGCGCGAACCTACCCACCTACGACGCCTTCTATGACGCCGGCATCCGACACATCCTGGTCCGTCACGAGGCCGGTGGCGGTCACGCCGCCGAGGGCTACGCCAAGGCGACGGGCAAGGTCGGGGTCTCGCTGGGCACCAGCGGCCCCGGCGCCACCAACCTCGTGACGCCGATCTGCGACGCGATGATGGACTCGGTGCCGGTGGTCTTCATCACCGGGCAGGTGCGGACCGAGCTGCTGGGCACCGACGGCTTCCAGGAGGCCGACACGATCGGGATCACGATGCCGATCGTCAAGCACAGTTTCATGATCCAGCATCCCCTCGAGCTCCCGCGGACGATTCACGAGGCCTTCCACATCGCCCGCACCGGCCGGCCTGGCCCGGTGGTCGTCGACATCCCGCAGGACCTGAGCCGTGCCGACATTCCCTACGAGCCCGTCGACGACGTCCATCTACCCGGCTACCAGCCCACCACGGACGGCAACCAGAAGCAGATCCGGCTCGCCGCCAAGGCGCTCGCCAACTCTCGCCGGCCGGTGATCTACGCGGGGGGCGGGGTGATCGCCGGGGGTGCCGGGGCCGAGTTGACCGAACTCGCCACCGCCGATCGCTTCCCGGTTACCTGCACGGTGATGGGTTTGGGCGGCTTTCCGGCCCCGCACCCCCACTGGCTGGGCATGCTGGGCATGCACGGAACCCGGGCGGCCAACTACGCCATGGATGAAGCCGATCTGATCATCGCCATCGGCGCCCGCTTCGATGACCGGATCACCGGCAAGCTGTCGGAGTTTGCCCCTCGGGCGAAGTTCATCCACATTGACATCGATCCCGCCGAGATCTCCAAGAACGTCCCGGCGCACATTCCGATCGTGGGCGACGCCAAGAACATCCTGCCGCGGCTGACCGCCGAGTACCGGGCATTGGCGCCGGAACCCGCGCGGCTGGAGGAGTGGTGGTCGCGAATCGGCGTCTGGCAGGAGCGCCACCCGCTCGGCTATGCCGACTCCGCGGATTCCGAGATCAAGCCCCAGTACATGGTCCAGGCGCTCTACGAAGCCACCGGGGGCGACGCGATCGTGACCAGCGATGTCGGACAGCATCAGATGTGGGCGGCCCAGTACTTCCACTTCGACAAGCCGCGACGGTGGATCAACTCTGGCGGTCTGGGCACGATGGGCTTCGGCCTGCCGGCGGCGATGGGCGCCAAAGTCGGCTGTCCAGACGAGACTGTGGTCTGTATCGCGGGTGATGGTTCGGTTCAGATGAACATGCAGGAACTCGCCACCTGTGCCCAGGAGGGCATCGCGATCAAGGTGTTCATCATGAACAACGGCTATCTGGGCATGGTCCGCCAGTGGCAGGAGCTGTTCTGGGACAAACGCTATAGCCAGGTGGACATGGGCCAATGGCCCGACTTCGTAAAGCTCGCCGAGGCGTACGGTGCCACCGGAGTCCGGCTGCAGGACAAGCGCACCCTGGTCAAGGACATGGCGGACGCGATCGCCACCGATGGACCCGTCCTCGTCGACGTTCGCGTCACCCGTGAGGAGAACACGTATCCGATGATCCCGGCGGGGCAGGCGGCCCGGGACATGGTGGGTTGATCATGGGCGAGCCCGGCACCAAAGACGTCCTGTCGCTCGATGAGCTCGAGGCCGCCGTCGGTATCCGCTCGGGCCGCAAGCACGTGCTCTCGATCCTGGTGGAGAACAAGCCCGGAGTCCTGACCCGGATCACGGGGTTGTTCGCGCGTCGCGGATTCAATATCGACACCCTCGCGGTCGGTCCCACCGACGACGAGCGCTTCTCGCGCATCACCCTCACCCTTGACGGCGCTGTGCATCCGATCGACCAGGTGACCAAGCAGCTGCACAAGCTGATCAACGTGCTCAAGATCCGCGACCTCGAGCCCGTGGAGACCCTGGCCCGCGAGCTGGCGCTGTTCAAGGTCTCGGCCGACGGCACGGCCCGGGCCGAGGTGATGCAGATCTGCGAGATCTTCCGGGCCAAGATCGTCGACGTGACCAAGCGCTCGGTGGTGATCGAGGTGACAGGAACATGCGACAAGGTCGACGCCTTCGAGCGGCTGGTCCGTCCCTTCGGGCTGATCGAGATGGGGCGGACGGGCGAGATAGCGATCTCGCGCGGGCGCAGCGAGACATAGCGACCCGCCGAGCCGCGAGACTTAGCAACCCGCCGAGCCGCGCCGGTTCACGACCGCAAACCCCACGGGGGCGGTCTATCCCGCCCCGGACTGCCCGGGGACACACCCTGTGCCGCCGGGGAGGACACGCGACAGGCGGGTGCGAGCAGCTGCGCCGCTCAAGCCGACCGGGTAGGGTGCCGACAACGGTTTCAGTATGTCCATCGGGGTGGGAATCGACCTGACAAGTACGGACGAGGTGCGCGACTCGATACGGCGCTTCGGCGACCGTTATCTCAAGCGCGTCTACACCGCAGGAGAGCTGGACGACTGCCGCGGCGATCCGTCGCGGCTCGCCGCCCGGTTTGCCGCTAAAGAGGCGACCAACAAAGCGCTGCGTGCCCCCGACCGGCTTCCGTGGCGGACTATCGAGGTCAAACGCGGTCTCACCGGAGCCCCGGAACTCGCGCTCACCGGCGCGGCGCAGGTCCTGGCTGCTCAGCGGGGCTGCCGAAGCCTCGCGGTCAGCATCACCCACGAGCGAGGTCACGCCGCTGCCGTGGTGGTGGCCGAGGGAGACAGATGAACGACACCACCAGCACGGCGATCCGCCGCGTGCTCAACGACCACGCCCGGCTGCCGGGCGATGCCGGGACGCTCGACGACCATGCTGATCTTTTCCAGGCCGGCATGAGCTCGCACGCGAGTGTCAACGTGATGCTCGCGCTCGAGGACACCTTCGACGTCGAGTTCCCCGACGCGATGCTCAAGCGCAGCGTGTTTGAGAGCATCGCGGCGATCGAGGCGGCAATCCTCGAGCTGCGGGCCTCGGAAGCAGCGGTATGAGCGTCATCGTCGACCGCGACCAAGGATTTGTCACAACGGTCCGGCGCATCGCTGACGACATCGCCGGGTTGCACGCTGACGAGGTGGATCGCGACGCGCGCTTTCCTGAGGAAGCGGTGGCCGCTCTCCGCGAGGCCGGCGCCCTGTCAGCCCTGAGTCCGGAACAGTTGGGCGGGGGAGGGGTCTCGCTGGCCGCTGTCGCCCAAGCCTGCCAGGACCTCGGGCGACGCTGCTCGGCGACCGCGATGGTGTTCGCCATGCATCAGATCCAGGTGGCGACGATCGTCCGCCATCTCGGCGGTTCTGAGTGGCTTGAGGCCTACCTGCGCAAACTCGGTGTCGAGCAGCGACTGATCGCCTCGGTCACCTCGGAGATCGGCACCGGCGGTGACATGGGGCAGTCGATCGCTCCGGTGATCGACGCCGGTGACGGGAGCCTACGATTTGAGAAGCAGGCGCCGACTGTCAGCTACGGCGCCTACGCCGACGACCTGCTGACCACCGTGCGCCGATCCGAGACGGCGGAGCGCAGCGATCAGGTGATGGTCCTCAGCCACGCCACCGAGACTGAGCTCGAGCCGCAGGGAACCTGGGACACGATCGGGATGCGGGGCACCTGCTCCCCGGGTTTCGTCGTCCGGGCCCGCTTCACGCCCGGCCAGGTCCTGTCGGCCCCGTTTTCGGAGGTCATGAACGAGTCCGTGGTTCCGATCTCGCACATCCTCTGGTCCCACGTCTGGCTGGGGATCGCCACCGAAGCCTTCGAGCGTGGGCGCAGCTTCGTCCGCGCGGCGGCGCGGCGCAAGCCCGGCGAGCCGGTCCCGGCCGCCCACAGCCTGTCGCGGGTAATGAGCGAGCTGGCCATGCTGCGCTCAGAGGTCCGCTCCGCGCTCGAGGATTTCGAACGCGCCAACCTCGATCCTGGACGCGAGACCCTGGCCACGATGGGCTCGGTGCTGCGCTACAACAACCTCAAGCTGGCCGCATCTGAGCAGGCTCCGAGAATCTGCGCTGCCGTGCTCGAGGTGGTCGGGATCGCGGCCTACAAGAACGATTCTCCTTTTGGCGTCGGCCGCCAGCTTCGTGACGCGCTGTCGGCGCGTCTGATGGTCGCCAACGAGCGCATTCACGCCGTCGACGCCGGTCTGCTGATGCTCGCCAAGGAGGTCTAGTTGCCAGTGGAGGTGCAACCGGCGACTGAGGATCAGTCGGCCTTCCTGGCCGAGCTGATCGAGAATGGGCTGCTGCTGGCCAGCGGAGTCCCCGGGATCTACGGCCACAGCGCGGTCTTTGAGGGTGTCCGCTCAGTCCTTGACGCCCGTCTGAGCGCCGAGGCCGGTTCCCGGGGGGCCGAATCGCTGCGCTTTCCGCCCGTGCTACCTCGCCGCCAGCTGGAGGCGAGCGGCTACTTGGGCTCCTTCCCGCACCTGGCCGGGACGGTTTACAGCTTCGAGGGCAGCGAGGCGCAGGCCGCGCAGCAGAGCGAGCGCGCAGCTCGCCACGACGATTGGGGTGATTTTCAGGAGATGACCGAGCTGGCCCTGATGCCCGCAGCCTGTTATCCGGTCTACCCGGCGATCGCCGCCCGCGGCCCGCTCCCCCCCGGAGGGGTGTTCATCGACGCCGGCGGCGCCTGGGTGTTCCGCCACGAGCCATCGCACGACCCGGCACGACGGCAGATGTTTCACCAACACGAGCTGGTCCGCATCGGCGAGCCCGAGCTCGTGCTCGAGTGGCGCGACGAGTGGTCTCAACGGGGGCTGACCCTGCTGCGCTCGCTGGGGCTGGACGCCCAGCTGGACAACGCCACTGACCCCTTCTTCGGGCGTCGCGGCCGGATGCTGGCCGCCAATCAGCGCTCGGAAGCGCTCAAGCTCGAGCTTCTCGTCCCGATCGCGGGACCCGAGCCGACCGCCTGCGCGTCGTTCAACCACCACCGCGAGCACTTCGGGAGCATCTACGGGATCGAGCTTGCCGACGGCGAGACCGCCCACACGGCGTGCCTGGGCTTCGGTCACGAGCGCATCGTGCTCGCCTTGCTGCGCACGCACGGCCTCGATCCGGAGGGCTGGCCGGAGGCCGTCCGGACGGAGCTTTGGCGCCGATGACCGCCGCCAGCGCCCAGGGTCTGCGCAGCCTGTCGGGCAAGAGCCCGGCCGGCTACCGCCCGCATCTGCTGCACGGCAGCGAGCGCACCTACCGGGAGAGCAACTGCTACAGCGACATCATCATCGAGGTTCTGCACGCCTGCGGCTATGAGCCGCTGGCCGCCTTCGGGCACCTGGTGCGGATGGACTTCGAGGGTGACCAGTGGACGTTCTTCAAGCCCCCTCCCGAGGATCTCGAGCGGCTGTTCGGGGTCGACATCCACGAAATGCAGCCCTACCGCCCGCTGCCGATCCAGATCGCCCAACAGATCGAACTCGGGCGCACGCTGATCGTCGAGCTCGACTCCTGGTACCTCCCCGACACGGCCACGACGAGCTACCGGGCCGAACACGTAAAGACCTCGGTGGCCGCCGATTCGATCGACCTCGAGAACGAGACCTTGCGCTATTTCCACAGCGGCGGCCTGTTCGAGCTCAGCGGGGAGGACTACCGCGGTGTCTTCCGGATCGGCGAGTACTCCGATGACGTGCTCCCGCCCTACACCGAGCTGGTTCGCTTCGATGCCGGCCCGAGGCGGGACGACGCCGAGCTGCGGCAACTCGCCCGTGAGCTCCTCTCCGGTCACCTGACGCGGCGGCCGGGAACCAATCCCTTTCAACGTTTCGGCCTCCAGCTCGCGCACGAGCTTCCGAACCTGCTCGGCCGGGGGCTGGATGAGTACCACGCCTATGCCTTCGCCACCGTGCGGATGGCGGGGGCGGCCTTCGAGATCGCCGCTTCGCACGCCGCGTGGGTGCTCGGGGCGCCGGCCGGCCCCGCCGTGGCGGCCATGGGTGAGATCGTGGACGGGTGCAAGGCGCTCTCATTTCGCCTCGCCCGCCGCCGGGAGTTCGATCCGCAGCCGCTGGTCACCTCGCTGGCCGGGGCGTGGGAACGTGCTCTGGGCGCGTTGGCCGACGTGGTCGGCTGACGCGTAGACCCCGACCATGAGCGCGTCACCGAGGAGCGCTGGCCCGGCGGCACAGGCTGGTTTCGTCGAGCTGGCCGGACCGTGGACGGTGGTGCGCAGCGCCCCCGGCGAGTACGACGATCCCGGTGAGCTGGCCGGCGATGAGATCCCGGCCCAGGTGCCCGGAACGGCGGCCGGAGCGCTGGCCGCCGCGGGCCGCTGGCGGTCCAGCGACGACTGCGACTTCGACGCCGACGATTGGTGGTTTCGGACTTCGTTCACGGGGGAGGCAGCGGCCTCCGGCGAACGGGTCACCCTGGCGCTCGACGGTCTGGCCACGCTGGCCGAGGTCTACCTCAACGGCGAGCTCGTGCTGACCAGCGAGTCGATGTTCGCCGCCCATCGGATCGACGTCGGAGGCATCCTCCGCGGCGTGAACGAGCTGGCCATCTGTTGCCGCGCCCTCGCCCCGAAACTGGCCGAGCGCCGGCGACCCCGGGCCCGCTGGCGCACGCGCCTGGTCGCGCAGGGAAACCTGCGTTTCTTTCGCACCATGCTTCTCGGGCGAGCGCCCGGCTTCGCTCCCGGTCCCGCGGTGGTCGGTCCGTGGCGCCCGGTCCGCTTGGAGCGCACGCGCGGAGTCACGCTTTCCGGGCGCCGGCTGCGTGCGCGCGTGGTGGACGGCCGTGGTGAGCTGGACGTGTCGGTGATCCTGGCCACCGCCGAGGGGGCGCCCCCGGCGGGCGCGGCTACGGTCGAGCTGACGGGCCCCGGGGGGCTCAGCCGCGCCGAGCTAAGCGGCGACGGTGAGCGCCGCCACGGCTCGGTGATCGCGCCCGACGTCGCGCGGTGGTGGCCCCACACCCACGGCGAGCCAGTCCTCTATCAGGCCACGCTGGTCATCGCGGGCGACGGCGAGCCGCTGCGCCTGGACCTGGGACGGCTGGGCTTCCGCGAACTGAAGGCCGGCGCCGAGCCAGAGCGGGATGGTCTGCGACTGAGCGTCAACCAAGTCCCGATCTTCGCTCGGGGCGCGGTGTGGACGCCGCTTGACCTGACCGCCCCTCACAGTCGCGGCCCCGGGCTGCGGCGCGTGCTCGAGCGCGTCCGCGCCGCCGGCATGAACATGCTCCGGGTGCCCGGCGTGGGCTGTTATGAGAGCGCCGAGTTCTATGACCTCTGCGACGAGCTCGGCATCCTCGTCTGGCAGGACTTCATGTTCGCCAACCTCGACTACCCAGCGCAGGACGAGGCCTTCATGACCGCGATCCAGTCCGAGGCAACTGCCGTCCTGGAGGCCCTCGGCGCTCGCCCCAGCCTGGCCGTCCTCTGCGGGGGCAGCGAGGTCGCTCAGCAGGTGGCGATGCTCGGCCTGGAACCGGCGCTCGCCGACGGCCCGCTGTACGGGGAGCTGCTGCCCAGGCTGGTCGCTCAAGCCGGAGTCGATGCCCCGTACGTGCCCTCGACTCCGTGGGGCGGCACGTTGCCCTTCCGGCCTGACCGCGGCGTAGCCAACTACTACGGGGTCGGCGCCTACCGGCGTCCGCTCGCCGACGCCCGGCTGGCCGGGGTGAAGTTCGCCGCCGAGTGCCTGGCCTTCGCCAACGTACCCGACGAGGAGGCCCTCGCCGGGTCTGACGGCTTGGCCGGATGGGGCGGATCAGCAGTTCACGATCCGCGCTGGAAGCGGGGCGTACCGCGGGACACCGGGGCCGGCTGGGATTTCGAGGACGTCCGTGACCACTACCTGGCCGAGCTCCACGGGGTCGATCCAGCCGGGCTGCGCAGCTACGACAACGAGCGCTACTTGGAGCTGTCGCGCCAGGTCAGCGGCGAGGTCATGGCCGAGGTCTTCGGGGAATGGCGGCGTGCCGGCTCGTCGTGTGCCGGCGGCCTCGTGCTGTGGTTGACCGACCTGCGCCCGGGGGCAGGCTGGGGCCTGCTCGACCATCGCGGGGAGCCCAAGGTCGCCTATCACCATCTGCGGCGTGCCCTGGCCCCCGTCGCGGTATGGACCACCGACGAGGGGCTGGGCGGGGTTCACGTCCACGTCGCCAACGACGGGCCGGACGAGCTTGCCGTCACCCTGCGGGTGGCGTTGTACCGAGATCTCGAGATCCGCGTGGAGGAGGCCTCACGCCCACTCGTCCTGGCCGGTCACGAGAGCCAGAGCTTTGATGTGGAAGGGCTGCTGGGCCGCTTCGTCGACGCATCGTGGGCTTACCGCTTCGGGCCGCCCGGCCACGACGCGATCATCGCCTCGCTCGAGGGCTCGGGGGAGAACGGAGCGCCGATCCTGGTCGGGCAGGACTGTCTCTTCCCGGTCGCGCGACCGGCGATGCGCGAGCCGGCCGGCCGGCTCGGGCTCTGCGCTCGCATCCGGGCGGCCGGCCCCGACTCGGCGCTGGTCACCGTGACCAGCGGCCGCCTGCTCTACGG
>JBAVWI010000037.1:0-3166 GCA_049697735.1 Solirubrobacteraceae bacterium | reverse complement strand
GGTCGATCGCCGTTCGCACGCCACTGGCAGCGGCCGCCGGGGCCGCCGCCGCGTGCTGGGCCAGGCGCGCCAGGCGCCCGCCCCCCGACCAGCGCTTGACCAACCGGTCGAAGTCCCCCGGCAGCAGCGAGACGGCGAGGAAGATGAGGATCACTGCGCCGCCGAAGATGGCCGGGATGACTGTGATCGCGAACGGGGCCGACCCCGGAAAGACGCCGAAGTAGAGCCCGAGTCCGGCCACCACCAGGGTGCCCATGTAGACCCCGTAGAGCAGGGCCATGAAGGCGATCATCCGGCAGGCCACGATCCTCGGCTCCAGCCCCGAGCGCCGCAGCGCCCAGGCGGTGAGCGCGATCCCGCCCGCCCCGGCCGCGGCGAACAGGCGCGTGGCGGCCAGGCCCGCCATCGTGATCTCGTAGCTGGCGCGCCAGTCGATTCGCGAGTCGCCGCGCACGAACACGACCCGGAACAGGGCCACGTAACCCAGGAACGAAGCGACCTCGAAAATCGCCGCCAGCCCCAGCCACCAGCCGTTGCCGTGCTGAATGCGATTCCAGGTCTCCTGCAGGCCGAGCAGCTTGGGCAAAACGAAATACAGGAAGGCAACTGTGGAAACGACGAACACGAGGGAGGCGAGCAGGCGCCCGCGGGTCAGCCGGATCCGCGGCATCTCCTCGCTGGTGTGGTCTCGCCCCGCCGCCGGTCCGGAATCGACCGCATCCCGGGGGGTGCCCTCCTTGCCCGGCGTGCCGGGCGCGCCCCAAGGCGGCCCGAGCCGCCGAGGCTCGGCCTCGTCCGGCACGGGCTCGTGCTGCTTGGTCGAGGCCTTGTCACGCATGTCTACAAACCGGCCCTATCCACTCGCCGCCAGGTGCTCGAGGGCCACCAGCGCCCGCGCAAAGCGGTCCGCGACGGGAGCCGCCCTTGGGGTGGCGAGACGGACCGCCTCGGCCAGCGCGGCACCGCCCACCAGGTCGACGGCGTAGTGCTCACCGAGGTAGACGAGCGCCAGCCCGAGGACGATGGCGTAACTCCAGCCGACTGCGCCCGCGACGGGATCCACCTCCGAGAGGAGGTGCGCGCCCATCAGCGACGTGGCGAAGTGCAGCGACGGCATAGCAGCCAGCGGGTTTCCTCCCAGAACATCGTAGAGGGAGGTCCAGCGGTCGCCCCAGAACTCCTCCCCGTATTCGATCATCATCCGCCTCAGCGCGGGGTCCCCGGCGGCGGGAAAGCGGCCGTGGCGGGCGGCATACCACGGGGGCGCTGTGGGCAGCGCCCAGTAGAAGCAGGCGCCGAGATCGAACACGGCGTACATCTGCGCGGCTGCTGATGTGAAGCGCTCGGGCCGGCGCAGGCGCACGTAGAGCACGCTGGCGTGGGGAACCAGGAACCACGCCCAGTGACAGCGCACCAGGACCCGTTCGAAGCGATTGATGACGGCGGGTTCCGAGAAGCCGTGCTGGAGGCGCAGAGTCGGAAGGACCCCGAGACCGATTACGGTGTCGGCCGCGATCGGATAGTCGATGCGGGCTCGCGCCTCGAGGCGCTCGGGGTCGTCGTGAGGCAGCTCGTACGCGGCCAGGTAGGCCCACATGTTCAGAGAGCACATGGCGAGGTCGCGCAGCCGGCTGCGCGGCATGGCCACGGCCAGCGCCGGCGGCGCCAGCGCTGCGCTCGCCATGACGGCCGCCGGCGGGAGCTTGACCCGGTGACGAAGCAACGGGGCCGCAGCCCCCGCCACCGTGAGGGCCCAGGCACTTGCTCTGATGGCCCTGGAGATGCGCAAGAGGCGGCCAGTATAGGGACGCCGGCGGGCGGCTCCGAGCCTCCGAAGGCCGGCGGCGTGACCAGGTGGCGCCGGACTTTGTGACAGATGCATCACGGTCACCGGCCTGGCCGAGGGGGGGTCACGCCTCCCCCCTGAGGGATAGAATCCCGCCGCCTTGAGACTTGACGTTCACCGCGCCGCCCGTCGCCGCCGCGCCGCCACCTCCCACCGTCACCGCCTGGGCTCGCGAATGCGCGTGTCCTTCGTCCTGCTCGGGGTGGCCGTGCTCGCCTCCCTGGCCCTGGCCCCGGAGGCGATGGCGAACTTCCTCACCCCCAAGTCGGGCGGCTCGCCCAACGCCAACGAGATCGACTCGCTGTACAAGATCGTCCTCTACATCGCGGCCGTGGTGTTCGTGATCGTGGAGAGCGCGCTCGTGTATTCCGTCTACAAGTTCCGCGCCAAGAAGGGCGCCGTCGCAGCCCAGATCCACGGCAACACCCGGCTGGAGATCGGTTGGACGGTGGCTGCGGCGCTGATCCTGGTCGTCCTGACCGTGTTCACGTTCATCAAGCTGCCCAGCATCGTCAACCCGCCCAATTCCGGCGCTACCGGGCTGGTCCTGTCGGCCTCGCTCACCGCCCCCACGCCCCCCAACGGCAAGCAGCTCGACGTCTGCGTCCAGGGCCGCCAGTTCATCTGGCGCTACACCTACGGCGCCGGCTGCTTGAGCAACGCCTTCACCAAGCAGCTTCCGTACTCCTACACCGAGATGGTCGTCCCCGTCCACACCACGGTCGTGCTCTCGATCCAGTCCACCGACGTCATCCACTCCTGGTGGGTGCCGGTGCTGGGCGGCAAGGTCGACGCCGTGCCGGGCTACACGACCTACACGTGGTTCAAGGGTCTGCACACGGGCACGTTCCGGGGCCAGTGCGCCCAGCTGTGTGGGAACAACCACGCCGCGATGATCGCCTTCGTCAAGGTCGTGAGCCCGCAGGCGTACCAGAGGTGGATTCAAACCCAGAAGCAGGAGATCTCCACCGCCAACGCGCAGGTCAACTCCCTGCGCCAGACCCTGACCGCTCAAGGCAACCTAGGAAGCTAGTCAATGGCCCGAGAGTTCACGCTCCGTCCCGTCCCCCAGGTGACCGTCCACGAGGTGGGCGCCCCACGCAAGACCAAGCTCTGGGTGGACTGGGTAACCACCACCGACCACAAGAGGATCGGGATCATGTACCTGGTCCTCACCTTCGTCTTCTTCTGCCTGGGCGGGGTCGAGGCGCTGATGATGCGCCTGCAGCTGAGCGTGCCCAACAACACGCTGCTCACCTCCGAGCATTACAACCAGCTGATGACCATGCACGGGACGACGATGATCTTCCTGTTCGTCGT
>JBAVWI010000036.1:0-8484 GCA_049697735.1 Solirubrobacteraceae bacterium | reverse complement strand
GGCGCAGGCGGCGACGCCGGGCAGGTTCCGGCTGGGCAACGACGAACGCGGCCGCGCCGTGTGGCTCACCCCCGGCCAGCTGGCCGCCCACGGCCTGATCGTGGGCGCGAGCGGCGCGGGCAAGACGACCACGCTGCTGCGCATACTCGGTGAGCAGATCGCCTGCGGCCGCCCCGTGGTCGCGATCGATCTCAAGGGCTCACCGCAGTTCGCGCGCGCCCTGGAGGCGGAGGCCAAGGCGGCCGGGCGCCCGTTCGCCCTGTGGACACCGGATGGCCCGAGCCACTGGAACCCACTCACCCACGGCAATCCGACCGAGCTCAAGGACAAGCTCATCGCCACCGAGCGCTTCACCGAGCCCCACTACCAGCGAGCGGCAGAGCGCTACGTCCAGATCGCGCTTGGAGTCCTCCAGGGCACCGGCGCCGAGCCGTCGCTGTCGGGCGTTGTCGCGCTGATGGAGCCGCGGCGGCTCGCGGCGACAGCCCGCCGGCTCGATCCCGTTGAGGCCGAACGGGTCCAGGACTACCTGACCGGCCTGACCGGCGATCAGCTCTCCGCGGTGCGCGGCCTCGGCACCCGGCTCGCGCTGCTCAGCGAGGGAACGGCCGGCCCGTTCCTGATGCCGGGACCAGGCGGGATCGACCTGCGCCGCGCCCTGGACGGTCCCGAGGTCGTGCTCTTCAGCCTCAACTCGAGCCGCTATGGCCAGCTGGCCGCCCAGCTCGGCACGCTCGCCATCCAGGACCTGGTCAGCGCCACCGGGCACCGCCTCCAGGACGGTGCGGGCCGCGACCATCCCCTGGCCATCGTGGCCGTGGACGAATTCTCAGCGCTGCGTTCCGATCAGCTGCTGGCGCTGCTGGCTCGAGGGCGGGAGTCTGGGGTCAGTGGCCTCCTGGCCACCCAGGAGCTCTCCGACCTCGAGCGCGCCGCCCGGGGCTTTCGCGATCAGGTCCTCGGGTTGACCGCGCTCAAGATCGTTCACCGCCAGGACGTACCCAGCTCCGCGCAGACGATCGCTGAGATGGCCGGGACCGAGCAGGTCTGGGAGGACACCCAGCAGCTGCGGGGACCGTTCGCGCCCGCCGGCGACAGCCGCGGGACGCGCCGGGCGGTCGAGCGGTTCGTCGTCCATCCCAACGAGATCAAGGCCCTGCCGACCGGTCAGGCGGTGATGCTGACCAAGATCCCGGCGGCGCGCGTGCACCGGGTCGGGATCAACCCCCCGGGCCGTCAGCCCGATCCGGGGGTGACGCGGTAGGCGTCAAACACGGCGTCGATGTTGCGAAGCCGGCTGATCGCCTGATCGAGCGAACGGGTGTCCCCGACCTCGACCACGAAGCGGTTCTTGACCATCGGGTGGTTGACCTGGCAGTGAGCGTCGAGGATGTTGATCCCGGCCTCGGCGAACGTCCGCGACATGTCCTCGAGCAGCCGGTGGCGATCCCAGCCGTCGACCTCGATCTCGACCCGGAAGGCGGTGTCGGCGTCCCCGTCCCAGCTCACCGGCGTGAAGCGATCGGGATCCTTCTTGAGCACGGCCACGTTGGGGCAGTCGTCCCGGTGGATGGTGATCCCGCGCCCGAGCGAGATGTAGCCGACGATTGGATCGCCGGGAACCGGCCGGCAGCACTTGGCCAGGCGCAACATGACCTCGTCGATCCCGTCCACGGAGATGCCGTAGCGCGACGATGAGGTGGTGGGCCGCGTCCGGCGCCGGTTGGTCTGAAGCAGATCGTCGGCTGCGGTCGGCTCGGACTCGGCTGCCTCACCCTGCTTGAGGCGCTGCATGACCTTGTTGGCGACAACCTTGGCCGAGATCTTGGCCCCCCCGAGGGCGACGTAGAAGTCGTCGGCCTTACGGAAGCCCATTTCGCGAATGACGTCGGCCAGCAAGGGCGAGCCGACCAGCTTCTGGGCGGGCAGACCCTGCTTCTTGAGGTGATCCTGGAGCAGCTCGCGGCCGGAGTGCTCGGTGTCTCGGCGCGACTCGGCCTTGAACCAGGCCTTGATCTTGTTGCGCGCCCGGGTCGTCTTGACCAGGGCCAGCCAATCCCGCGACGGGCCACGCTCGCGCTTGGAGGTCAGGACCTCGACGATGTCGCCGGAGCGCAACTGGTAGGAGAGCGGGACGATCTTCCCGTTGACCTTGGAGCCCACGCAGCGGTGTCCGACGTCAGTGTGGATCTCGTAGGCGAAGTCCAGCGGGGTAGCGCCGGCGGCCAAGGACTTGACCTCCCCCTTGGGAGTGAAGACGAAGACCTCGTCCTCGAACAGGTCGACCTTGAGCGTCTCCATGAATTCCCTCGGGTCGCTCATGTCCTGCTGCCAATCCAGCAGCGAGCGCAGCCACTTGAGCTTCGAGTCGGGATCGCTGAGGCCACGGGTACGCTGTCCCCCGCCGGCCGGTCCCTCCTTGTACATCCAGTGGGCGGCGATCCCGTATTCGGCCAGATCATGCATATCGCGGGTGCGGATCTGAATCTCGAGCGGGCGGCCCTCGGGACCGATCACCGTCGTGTGCAGCGACTGATAGAGGTTGAACTTCGGCATCGCGATGAAGTCCTTGAAGCGCCCCGGCAGCGGTTTCCAAATCGAGTGGATGACACCGACCGCCCCGTAGGTGTCGTTGACCGAGTCAACGATCACCCGCATGGCGGTCAGATCGTAGATCTCGTTGAACTCCCGCCCCTTCTTGGTCATCTTGGCGTAGATCGAGTAGAAGTGCTTGGCGCGACCCGAGATCTCGGCGTGGATGCCGAGCGCCGCGAGCTCGCGGGCCACGTATTCTCCGGCCTCATTGACGTAGCGCTCGCGCTCCTCGCGCTGCTGCGCGACCAGCCCCTTGATCTCGGTGTACTTGCGGGGGTGAAGGGTCTGGAAGGCCAGATCCTCGAGCTCCCACTTGATGGCGTGGATACCCAGGCGATGGGCGATCGGGGCGTAGATGTCGAGCGTCTCACGGGACTTCTCGATCTGCTTCTGCTTGGTCATGGCCGCGATCGTGCGCATGTTGTGCAGGCGGTCGGCGAGCTTGATCAGGATCACGCGGATGTCAGTTGACATCGCCACGACCATCTTGCGGTAGTTCTCGGCCTGGGCCTCGTCGCGGGACTGGAAGGTGAGGCCGGTGAGCTTGGTGACGCCATCCACGAGGCCGGCGATCTCCTCCCCGAAGGCGGCCGAGACCTCCTCCAGGGACGCGCTGGTGTCCTCGACTGTGTCGTGCAGGAGGGCCGCGCACAGCGTCTCGGTGTCAAGCCGCATACCCGCGCAGATCTTGGCCACCCCGACCGGATGGTTGATGAAGTCCTCGCCCGAGCGCCGGCGCTGATCGGCGTGGTGGTCACAGGCGTAGACGAACGCCTCCTCGACCCGGTCGCGATCGATGGTCATCGCCGCCTGGTTGGCGTGCTCTTCGACGATCGCGAACAGGTCAGCCAGCAGCTCACGCTCGACGGCCGAGAGGTCGGTGCGCTGAACCAGTGTGCGCGTGGCGGCGTCGGCGACCCGATCCACCGGCGGACGCGAAGCGGCGAGCGCGGTCGAGACCACCGGCCCGGCCTTGACCGCGGGTGCGGACCGGGCGCCTGCCGCCTCGGACCCGTTCTGGCCCGAGCCCGACTTCCCGCGCGACGCGCCCGCGCCGGCGTCGCCGCGGCCGATGGCCCGGCTCAGCCGCTTGGCGGTGGGTTTGCGCTGCTCAGGAATCGCTGTCCGTCCTCGTATCGCTTGGCGTAGACCCGGTAAGACGGCGAGCGCTCGAGCGCGGTGGGCGCCGAGCCCGCGATCGCCAGGGCCGGCAGATCCCGGTCGAGGCTGACGAGCTCCAGCTCCGTCAGCACCCTCACGAGCCGGCCGGCCAGGCGGGCCGGGCGACCATGCGGACCTTCACCGCGGAGCAGGTGCTCGAGCTCCTCGCCGACCGCCCGCTCCCGCGCCCGGAGGGCGCGATAGAAGGCGACGAGCGAAGTACGAAGTCCGTACTCAAGCTCGTGCATCTGTTCAGCAAAGCGTAGCTCAGGTTCTCCCCACGCCAACCAGGTGAAGCCCTCGCCGGCCCCGAGGAGGTCGTGCCGGGGCTGGCCGGCGGGTGGATCCAGGGCGACCAGATGTGCCCCGGACGCCGCCAGGCCCGGATCCTCCTCGAGGGCGGCGTAGGAGACGAGGGCAAAACCGCCGCAGCGCGAGCGCAGGCCGGTGATCCGGCGGGGAACGTCGGCGGTCACGGCCAGCACGGTCTGACCGGCCGCGACGGCGTCACCGAGCACCGCCAGCGGGCTCTGCCAGCGGCGATCGAGCACCACGCGACCCGCGGACCCCACCAGCGCGGCCGGCGGCCCGGCAAGGGGAGCGTCCACCTCGGCCAGGACGGCAGCCAGGTAGTCCTCGGGCTCGGCCAGTACGTCGATCGCGGCCGGCGCGCACGGCTGCTCATGGCGCAGCACCAGCCGCGGCTCGACGGCGCCGTTCCAGGCGTTTCGCTCCAGACGGAAGGTCGCGTCGCGGGGGCGGTCGGGGTCGGCGGAGAGGCGGTCTTCGCAGCCGAAGGCCACCGCCCGAGCCCTGACCCCGCCCGAGCAGACCGCGAACCGAGCGTGGCGGCCCTCCCCCATCGGCCGCACATCGGTGAAGCGCGCGCCCGGCACGAGCAGGCGCGGCGACGGGTTGCCCATCCCGCAGGGCTCGAGCCGGCGGAGCTCCTCGGCCCCGGCCAGGCCGAGATCGACCCCTGACGCGATGGCGTCGATTCGCTCTCGCGGCTCGAGCATCTCCGCAGTGAGGACCGCCTCGGCGTGGGCCTCGAAGGCGGCCCGAAAGGCGCCGATGTGCTGGCAGGCGATGGTCAGGCCGGCGGCGGCGCGATGGCCACCGTAGCGATCCAGGTCGGCCGCCGTGGCGTCCAGCGCGGCAAGCAGGTCAAAGCCCGCAATGCTGCGTCCCGAGCCTGTCCCGTGCTCCCCATCGGTGGCCACCAGGATGGCCGGGCGGTGGTAGCGCTCGACCACCCGGGAGGCGACGATCCCCACCACGCCGGGATGCCACTCGGGACTGTGGAGCACGTACGCGCTGCGCATGCCGAGCTCGGCGACCTGGCGTTCGGCTTCCCACAGGATCCGCTGCTCGACGGCGCGGCGCTCGGCGTTGAGCGAATCGAGCTCGGCGGCGATCTCGGTGGCGCGCTGCGGATCGTCGGTGAGCAGCAGCTCCAGCGCGGCGTCGGCTCGGCGCAGACGCCCGGCGGCGTTGATGCGGGGCGCCAGCCGGAAGCCCAGCGTCCCCGTGTCGAGCGCCGAGGGGTCGGCTTTGCTGACCTTCATGAGCGCTCGCAGCCCCGGCTTGGCGGTGTTGGCCAGGGCGGCGAGCCCGTCCCTGACCAGACGCCGGTTCTCGTCAAGCAGCGGCACCAGGTCGGCCACGGTGGCCACGGCGACGAGATCCAGGTCATCGCTCGGGGTATCGGCGCCGAGCGCCGTGGCAAGCTTGTGGGCTACCCCGGCCCCGCAGAGCCCGGCAAACGGATAGCCGCTGAGCGCCGGATGCACGATCGGGCAGTCGGGCAGCCTCCCGTCGGCCCGGGGTGCGTGGTGGTCGGTGACGATCACTTGCATCCCGGCGGCCCGCGCCGCCGCCACCGGCTCGATGGCGGTGATCGCACAATCGACGGTCACGACCAGCGCCGTTCCCCGCTCGGCCAGCCGCTGGACGGTGGCCAGCGAGAGCCCGTAGCCGTCCTCGATCCGGCCGGGCAGAAACCACCCGACGTCAGCCCCGAGGCTGCGCAGCGCCCGAACCATGATCGCGGTGGCGCAGACTCCATCCACGTCGTAGTCGCCGTGCACGACGATTCGCCCCCCGGCCGCGAGCTGCTCGCGGATCAGCTCGGTCGCGCGCTCGATGCCCGTGAAGGCCGACGGCTCGTGGACAACCCCGGCGTCGAGAAAGGCGCGGGCGTCACCCGGGTGGCCGAGTCCGCGCCGGACGAGGATCTGGGACAGGACGTGACCGACACCGAGCTCGCGCTCTAGCGTCAGCGCCTCCCCCAGCGCGTAGGCCGGTAGCTCGAAACGCGGAGCGACCATGGTGACCGGGGCCATGCCGGCAGGCTAGGCGGGCGGCCAGACGGATTCACGGCGCGCGGCGCCGGGACGGCTTAGGGCTTGTAGCCCTGCTTGACCAGGAAGGCGTTGAGCTTGGCGACGAACGCCTGGCCGGACGGGAGGCCGCTGTTGCCGGCGCGCAGGTGGCCCTGGTTGGCCTGGGTGGCCAGGACCGATTGGACGAACGCGTCATGGCCGAGCAATTCCTCGTCGGCGGCCCAGGCGGCGATCAGGCCGACTCCGTTGGACAGGTCGCGCTGGAAGAACTTCAACCACCGGGCTGCGTCCTTGCGGATCAGCCCGGGGTAGCTCCGGGTGACGTCGGCAAACGCCCGGTCGGCGAACTGCCAGATCTGAACCGGCTCGCCCGAGTCGGCCCCGTCGGTGAAAACGTACTGAAAAGCGGGGTTGGCGGAGTTGAACTCCAGGCGATGGTGGGGTCCGATCGGCTTGATCAGGGCGCCGGCGTTGCCGAAGTCATGCTCGGTCTTGACGAACGTCTTGCCGCGCGGGTCGTAGCTGAAGACCTGATCGATGAAGCAGCAGTTGGCCCCCCCGGAATAGAGCTCGAGGATCACGTTGGCGGGCCTGCCGGGGGCCAGCGCAGCGATGCCGATCGAGCGCGAGTTGACCGGAGCGCAGCCGTTGCCGCAAAGCTTGGACGTCACCGGCCGGCTGTAGACGACGTGGCTGCCCCTGGTGATCCGCAGATGAGCGCCGTGCACGTCCGGGGGCCGGCCAACATAGGAGAAGACGGCGCCGAACCCGGCGGCGGCGACGCCCTGACTGGACATCGTCGCTGCCACCGCACTCGCGGCGAATCCCGCCATCAGCGCCAGGGCGAGACCGAGGAGGGTTGAGCGCCGGGTCATGGCGCCGGGATCCTATCGCCCGGGAGGTCCGGCGCCCGGCGTGGCGCCACCGCCGCCGTCCCTGTGGGCGCGTCCGCGGCGAGTGCCCTCGATGTACACGACGGCCATGCCGATCAGCGCACCGGGAATCGCCTCCAGCGCCGTGACTACGTGAGTCGCGCTGCGGCCGGGAATGCTGAAGCCGTTGACGAGCAGACCGAACAGTGCCGCGCCGATCAGCGCGCCGACGAAGGCCCCGACGATGCCGCCCCAGTAGCGGTCGGGCAGCCAGATCGTGAAGTGCCAGAGCGCGAGGCCCATCATCACCCAGGCGAGCATGCCCATCAGCGGCGCCTCCCGTGACGGCGGTTGCGCGGCTTGGGCCGGGCCGGCTTCTGGGGCGTTGTCATGCCCTCGTTCTCGGCCTCGTCGGGAGCCTGCCGGAAACCTTCCGCGGGCGCGGGCGCGGGCGGGTCCTTGGTCTCGTCCTGCGCCTTGGCCGGAGGTCCGGCGGCCTGCGGGGGCGGTGCCGGCGACTGGCCACGAGGCTTACGGGCCGGGGCCGGGCGTTTGGTCAGGGTCGACGTCTGCCGGCTGGGCTGGTCCTCTTCGAGATCGAGGTCGCGCTTCATCTGCTCGAACTCGGCGGCGGAGACGTTCTCGGGCTCGGGAGCGGTGATCCGGCCGGCGCGACGGCCACCGCGGTCGCGGGTGGGATCGAGGTCGGACCCGGCGGCCGCGTAGGCGGGCACGGCGCCGAGGTCAGATTCGATCCGATGACGACGATGGCGGTAGACGGCCTCGCGCTCCTTCCAGTGCGTGAGCACGGGTGAGGCGATGAAGATCGACGAGTAGGCGCCCGAAGCGACACCAATGAGCAGCGCGAAGGCGAAGTCCTGAAGGGTGGCGCCGCCAAACAGGAGCAGGGCCAGGATCGGCATCAGCGTGCAGGACGTGGTCGCGATCGACCTCGTCAAGACCTCACTCATGGAGCGATTGACGATCTGCGAGAACGCCGCGCGCGGCATCCGGGGAATGTTCTCCCGCACGCGGTCAAAGACGATGATCGTGTCGTAGAGCGAGTAGCCCAAGATGGTCAGCAGGGCCGCGACCGTCGACGAGGTGACCTGCCGGCCGGTGAGGGCATAGACGCCCGCGGTGATGAGCAGGTCGTGCATGAGGGCGATGAGGACCGGGATCGCGAACTTCCACTGGAAGCGCAGCGCCACGTAGGCCGAGATGACCAGCAGCGAGGCGATGATCGCGACTACGGCGCTGTTGGCGATCGTGCGCCCGAAGCTGGGACCGATCGTGGTCGAGCTGAAGGTGTTCGGAACCAGACCGAAGTGCGACTGCAGTGCGGACTGGACGCCGGTCGTGCTGCTCAGCCGTTTGGCCGAGATTTGAAAGACATGGGCGCCAAGCGACTTGTTGGCGACCAGCTGGACCTGAGCGTTGGCGGCGCCGGCCGTGGAGACCACCGAGGCGACCTGGGGGGCGGTGGCAGGTCGCACCAGGCTGGCCGTGAT
>JBAVWI010000035.1:0-10519 GCA_049697735.1 Solirubrobacteraceae bacterium | reverse complement strand
AGCCCACGCAGCCGCCACCGGGCGCCGCGGAAGGCCGCTCGGCTCCTGCGCCGGCGGGGCCGAGCCCCGCCCAGCCGGGTGGCAAGCCCGGGGAGACCGAGGAACCCGGCCCGGCCCAGCGCAGTGGACGGCTCTGGGTCCCCGGTCAGTAGCGATTTGCACGACGTTTCCGGCGCTAAAACGCTAGACTCGCGCCCGGCTTCGGCCGGGGTCTCCGCACCACTTCGCGGCGGCCCCTTTTCGTAGTTCATCAGCGCACTCGAGCGCCTTTCTAACTAAGCCTTCTTCGGAGGACCCCTTGTCAAGCTTCCTCACGCACCATGGCGTCGTGATCGCGCTCGTATGCGCACTCGCCGCCATCGCATATGGCGCCGTGACCTCGCGTGCGCTGCTTGCGCTCTCGCCCGGCAACGAACGTATGCGCTCAATTTCGGCCGCCGTCCAGGAGGGCGCTTCGGCCTACCTCAACCGCCAGTACACCACGATCGCCGGGGTCGGGGTGATTCTGTTCATCGTCCTCATTCCGCTCCAGAACATTCGCGTCGCGATCGGCTTTTTGATCGGCGGTCTGTTCTCCGCGGCGGCCGGATACATCGGGATGAACGTCTCGGTTCGCGCCAACGCGCGGGTCGCCGAGGCCGCGCGCAGCGGCGTGGCGCGCGCCCTCGATGTCGCCTTCCGCGGCGGCGCTGTGACCGGCATGCTGGTCGTCGGATTGGCGCTGATCGGCGTCGCCGGGTACTACGGCGTGCTGACGGCGATCGCGGGAGAGAGCCAGCGGCACGCTGTCGACGCGCTCATCGGCCTCGGTTTCGGTGGCTCGCTGATCTCGGTCTTCGCCCGCCTCGGAGGCGGCATCTTCACCAAGGGGGCCGACGTCGGCGCTGACCTGGTGGGCAAGATCGAGGCCGGCATCCCCGAGGACGATCCACGCAACCCGGCCGTGATTGCCGACAACGTGGGCGACAACGTCGGCGACTGCGCCGGCATGGCGGCTGACCTGTTCGAGACCTACGCCGTCACCGCCGTCGCGGTGATGCTGCTCGGGGTGCTCTCGTTCACCCAGCAGACAGCGGTCGCGCTGTACCCGCTCGTTCTCGGCGGCGTCTCGATCATCGGCACCTTCGCCGTGAAGTCGAGGTCGGGCAACGTGGAGCGGGCGCTCTATCAGGGCCTCGCTGTCTCGGGTGGGCTCGCCGCGCTGGCCTTCATCCCGGTGACCAGGTGGTTGATGAATGGCGTCCGCTACAGCAGCGGGCAGCTCGGTCCCCACTGGTGGAAGTTCTACCTCTGCGCGTTGATCGGACTCGGCGTCACAGCCCTGCTCTTCGTGATCACCGACTACTACACGTCGACTCGGTTCTCGCCCGTCAACTCGACGGCGCGCGCGTCGGAGACCGGGCACGCAACCAACATCATCCAGGGTCTCGCGCAGGGCTATCAGGCCACCGCACTGCCGGCCATCGTGATCGCGCTCGGCATCTTCGGAGCCTGGAAGCTTGGCGGCGGCGGCACCCAGGGCATCTACGGCATCGGCGTCGCGGTGATGGCACAGCTGTCCCTCTGCGGCCTGATCGTCGCCCTCGACGCGTTCGGTCCCATCACCGACAACGCCGGCGGCATCGCCGAGATGGCCGAACTGCCCGAGGAGGTCCGTACCGTCACCGACAAGCTCGACGCGGTCGGCAATACGACCAAGGCCGTGACCAAGGGTTACGCCATCGGCTCCGCGGCCCTGGCCGCGCTCGTCCTCTTCAACGCCTTCGGCCGCGAACTGCTTGACCGCCACCAGACCGCCAGCTTTGACATCGGCAGTCCGCCGGTGCTGATCGGCCTGCTGATCGGCGGCCTGATGGTCTACCTGTTCGCGGCGCTCTCGATGGAGGCCGTCGGCCGCGCCGGTGGCGCCGTTGTCGAGGAGGTCCGCCGTCAGTTCCGCGAGAAGCCCGGGATCATGGAGGGCACCGATCAGCCCGAGTACGGCACCTGCGTCGACATCGTCACCAAGTCCGCGCAGCGCGAGATGATCCTTCCGGCATTGATCCCGATCGTCATTCCCGTGATCGTCGGGGTGGTCAGCATTCAGGCGCTGGGTGGATTGCTCATCGGCGTGATCGTGGTCGGCATCTTCATGGCCATCTCGATGACCGCCGGCGGGGGCGCCTGGGACAACGCCAAGAAGCTCATCGAGGACGGTGCCTTCGGAGGCAAGGGCTCTGAGGCCCACGCCGCCGCGGTCACCGGCGACACGGTCGGCGACCCGTTCAAGGACACAGCGGGTCCGGCGATCAACCCGATGATCAAGGTCGCCAACATCGTTGCCCTGCTGATCATTCCGCTCATCACCTGAGTCGTTCGTCTCCGCGTGCCGGGCCGGGGGTCGCAAGGTCCCGGCCCGCGCCAGGAGGCTTACGCTTCGTGTCGTGCGTGACGTCAGGTCAGGGTCTCGCGACTGGCGCGGACGGGACATGCGACCCCGGCCCCGCTCGGGTATCACGCCGTTGCGCTGCTTGGCGGTGATCCTGGCGCTTGCTGTTGGTGGCTGCGGGTCCGCTGCGAAGGGTTCCTCGTCCTCGGCGTCGTCTCTGGCGTCGTCCTCCACCACGTCTGGGGCCGCCACGACCTTGCCTCCCACGTGTGCGCCGGCGGCTCGGGCGGTTATTGGGCGCGCGTTTGGGAGCTCGGTTGGGGAGCGGGCGGGGGAGTCGGGGCAGGCGACTCCCGAATGCGTGTTCCGGGTCGGGGGGGCGCGGGTGACGGTGCTGGTGGACAGCTTTGCCCAGCCCTATCAGCGGCTCGAGCGGGTACAGATCGAGGACGCGCAGCAGTTCGGTCCCCAGCGCCTCGAGGCCGTTCCCGAGCCGCTTAGGGGGTTGGGCATCGACGCCTACTGGTTTCCCACCGAGGGCAAGGTCATGACCACTGAGGGACGGCGCTTGATCACCGTATTCGTGGTCAGGCCGGGTCTGTCGGCGCGCCGCCGGCGGCGACTATCTGAGGCCATCGCCCGGCGGTACCTCGGGCCCAACGATCCCCACGCCGCCGATCCGAACGGTTCCTGAGCGCCCGGCGCTACTCTGGCGGCCCAGATGTCTCTCTCCGTCGAACTCGGTCTGATGCTGGCGCTGCTGACCGCGTTCGGCTCCGTGGCCGGCTTTCTCTACAAGTTCCGCGGCGCGCGCGAGGCGTCGCCCGTCGATCTCGGCCGGCCCTGGCACAGCACGGTCGCACTGTTTCGCTCGCCCCTGTACGCGCTCGGGATCCTGATCGCCTTCTGCTCGTGGGGGTTTCACGTCGGTGCCCTCGCACTGGCGCCGATCTCGCTCGTGCAATCGGTCATCGCCGGGGGTCTCGTGCTGCTCACCGTGGTGGCCGATCGCCTGTTCGGGATCGCGGTCTCGCGGCGGGAGTGGATCTGCGTCGGGCTTACCGCGGCCGGACTCGCCTTCCTCGCCGCGACGCTCAACGGAGACGGCGGGAGCGCCCATTCGCGATATGGCCCCTCGACCCTGGCCCTGTTTTTGACGCTGGTCAGCACGGCGGGACTGCTGCTGGCCGTGCGCTCGGGCCTGACGCGGCCGGGAGGCTCGGGCGGGTCACTCGACCGCGGGCGGCCGGAGTCCTCGAATCGTCGCGGAGCAGCGCTCGCCGTCTCGGCGGGCCTCCTGTGGGCGGCCTCGGACACCTCGATCAAGGCGCTGAGCTCGCACCTCGGCCAGCTTGGCGTTGGGGTGGTGCTACACCCGCTGGCCCTCGTGATCCTGGTCGCCTCGCTGGTCGGCCTGCTGATCTCGGCCCGAAGCCTTCAACTCGGCGACGCGGTGCCGATGATCGCGCTCACCTCAGCCGCCGCCAACCTCACCACCATCGCCGCTGGTCCGATCGTGTTTGGCGAGCCGTTGCCGAACAGCGACCTCGGGTTCGGGGTGCGGATGGCTGCCTTCGCCTTCGTTATTGTGGCCGCGGCGCTGACGCCCCCGCCTGCCCCAGAGCTGGCGCCACCCAGCACTCAATGAACCCTCACTGGAAACGGGTTGCGCGGTGAACGGTCGCTCCCAACCGACTAGAGTCCCGATCATGTTCATCCTCATTGTCGGAGCCGGGCGAGTCGGCTCGGCGGTCGCCAAGCGAGCGCTGGAATCGGGGCATGACGTCTCGGTTCTGGACAGCGATCCGCTTTCCCACGAACGGCTCGACAAGGATCAGTCAACCAGCTGGGAAGACGCCGGTGGGCGGTTCACGGTCGGTGCCGCGCTCGAAATCGATGGCCTGCGGGCCGCCGGCATCGAGGAAGCGGACGTGTTCATGGCCGCCACCCGCGGCGACAACACCAATCTCGTCATCGCCCAGCTCGCCCAACGGCGCTTCAACGTTCCGCGCGTGGTCGTGCGGGTGGCTGATCCGGCTCGGGCTGGCTGGTACGCCGAGCAGGGCCTACTCACCATCTGTCCCACGCAGCACGCCATCAATCAAGCCGAGCAAGTCGTGCTCGCGCCCTGAAGGGAGCTCAGAGCAGATGTACGTCATCATCGCGGGGGCTGGCAAGGTGGGGTGGAACCTCGCCCGAGAGCTGATCGCCAAGGATCGGGAGGTGACGCTGATCGAGTCCGAGCACGCTCGCTACCGGACCGTCGCCGAAGAGCTCGAGCACGCCGTCCAGTACGGCGACGCCACCGAGCTGTGGATCCTTGAACGGGCAGGCATCCAGCGAGCCGACCTGGTTATCGCGGTCACCGGGGACGACGAGGACAACATTCTCATCTGTCAGGTCGCCAAGGAGAAGTACGGCTGTGAGCGGATCGTGGCCCGGGTCAACAACCCCCGCAACCTGCCCCACTTCAAGCTGCTTGGTGTGCAGCCGGCGGTCTCGGCGACTGATCTCATCCTTCGCCTGATCGAGCACGAGGTCCCCGAATACGGCCTCGTCCAGCTGCTGGCCTTGGAGGAGGAGCATCTTGAGATCATCGAGCTCGAGGTGGGGGAGGGGTCGGTGGCCGCCGGCCGCCGGGTGGAGGACGTGACCCTGCCCGACGGATCGCTGATCATCTCGGTGCTGCGCGGCGGCACCGGCTTCGTGCCCCAGGGCGACTCAATGATCAACGCCGGCGATCAGGTGTTGCTGATCCTCGATCCCGGTCTCGAGGGCGAGATCACACCCCGCTTCGCCCCCAATGGGGCGCAGCCGGCCAAGTCTGCCTAGCTCCGCCCGTGGCTGACCGCGAGGTGGATTTTCTGCTCATCGGCGGTGGCCTGGCAGCGGGCAACTGCGCCCGCTGGCTGCGCAAGTCCGGGGCCGACGGGTCGATTCTGGTCGTCGGACGCGAGCCCGACCTGCCCTACGATCGCCCGCCCCTGT
Organism: Solirubrobacteraceae bacterium; assembly: GCA_049697735.1. Taxonomy (GTDB): domain Bacteria; phylum Actinomycetota; class Thermoleophilia; order Solirubrobacterales; family Solirubrobacteraceae; genus Palsa-465. Next base: position 5,163 of record JBAVWI010000035.1, on the reverse strand, counting down.
CCAAGGGCTATCTCCGCGGGACAGAGACGCGCGAGAGCGCCCTCTTCCACGACGCCGCCTGGTATGAGGACCAGCAGATCGAGGCGCTGACCCGCACCTCGGCCATGAAGCTCGACCTGGCGGCACGGACGGTCAAGCTCTCCAACAAGTCCGAGGTCGGCTTCGGACAGGCTCTCTTGGCCACCGGGGCCAACGTCAAGCGCCTCAACGTGCCCGGCTCCGAGCTCGAGGGCATCCACTACCTGCGCACGTTCGCCAACAGCGACGCGATCCGCGAGGACGCGGCCGGTAAACGCGTGGTCCTGATCGGCGGCAGCTACATCGCCAGCGAGGTGGCCGCCTCGCTGACCGAGCTCGGCTGCCAGTGCTCACTGGTGATGATGGAGTCCGTGGTCCTCAGCCGCCCGTTTGGCGAGGAGACGGCGCGTTTCTTCCACGATCTGCTCACCGGCCACGGGATCACCGTGTACGGCGAGGACGAGTTGGCCGGCTTCGAGGGCGCCGACGGCCGCGTCACCAAAGTCCTCACCAAAGCGGGCCGGTCGCTCGACGCCGACGCGGTCGTCATCGGGGCCGGCGTGGGCCCCGACGTGATGCTGGCTCGGAGCGCCGGGCTTGAGCTCGGCGAGACCGGCGGCATTCGTACCGACGCCCGGCTTGAGACGTCGACGGCGGGCGTCTACGCCGCCGGCGATGTGGCCGAGTATGAGAGCGTCGTCCACAGCGGCCGCCGGATCCGTGTCGAACACTGGGACGTGGCCTTCAACCACGGCAAGGCGGTGGCTCAGAACATGCTCGGCCAGGGCCATGACTACGACGTCGTGCCCTACTTCTTCTCTGATCTCAGTGACTGGGCGGCAATGGAGTACCTCGGGCCCGCCTACCAGTGGGACCGCGAGGTCATCCGAGGGACCCTCGAGGACGGCAAGTTCACCGTCTTCTACCTCCACAGCGGACGGCTGGCCGGCGCGCTCACCGTCGGGCGCTCTGAGGACCTCCAGCTCGCCCGTCGTCTGATCGCCTCGGGCGAGGAGATCGGCGGACGCGAGGCCGAGCTGGCCGACCTCTCGACGGATCTGGAGACCTTCTAGATCCAGCTGCGGCAGCGGCAAAACTAGACTGCGGGGCAAGGACTCGAACCTTGATAACCAGCTCCAGAGGCTGGCGTCTTGCCATTAGACGACCCCGCACAAGGACAGACAGGATAGCCAACGCCTAGTAACCCGTCCGCCCGAGATACGAACGTGTGTTCGTGTACCGGGTACCCTAGGGATCCACGAACTCAGCCGGCTCCTTGGTGACGCCGGCGGTCACGGCGGCGAGCTGATTGGGCGAGCCGATCAGGCCCAGCTGCAGCTCGGCCTCGAGGGCGAGCGTCTCGGCCGCCGTGCCCGTCCATGCCGTGTCATAGAGACGTTTGGCGCCCCGCACGGCGTCGGGCGACCTGGCGGCGATCTCGGCCGCCAGCTCCTGGGCAGCGGCGAGCGGATCATCGCTGAGCCGAGTCACCACGCCGAGCTCGGCCGCCTCCGTGCCCGAGAAGATCCGGCCGGTATAGGTCAGCTCCTTGGCCACGTCGAGGGCGACGAGCCGGGGAAGGGTGCGGGTCATCGCCATGTCGGGGATCAGACCCCACTTGACCTCCATCACCGAGAGCTTGGTCTCGGGATGCGCGATCCGGATGTCGGCGGCAAGCGCGATCTGGAGGCCGCCGCCAAAGCAGTTGCCGTGCACGGCGGCGATCACCGGCACGGGCACGCGCAGCCAGTCGTAGGCGGCACGCTGAAACCAGTTGGGCACCTCGCCGCGGAGCGGTTCGAGCAGGGCGTCGGTGCCGTTGCCCGAGGCCATGATGCTCATCACGTCCAGACCCGAGCAGAAGCTCGGGCCGTCGCCATGCAGGATGACGGCGCGGATGCCGGGCTCGGCGCGCAGCCGCTCTGACGCGGCCAGGATGCCCTCGAACATCGCCACGTCCAAGGCGTTGTGCTTGTCGGCACGGGCCAGGGTGACGGTGGCAACATGATCGGCGACTTCGAGCCGGACGCGTTCTTCGGCACTCATGACCGGGCTGCCATCCGGACAGGCTGAGACGGATCCATGGCCACGACGCTATCCGTCCACGAGGACGACCGCGTCGCCGACACGAACCGTGCCCGGCTCGAGCACCTCACCGTGGATCCCGAAGGGCAGCGGCTCCGTGCTCGTGACCTCCCGCCGGTAGTCGCGAAGAAGGTCGAGTGTGGGCAGCGTGACCTGGCCGGTCAGGGGATCGCGGCTGGTGACAAGGCAACGTCCGACGTGGCCGTGAATGGCCAGCAGCGCCCCGCCGACCCGCACGCGGTGCCCGACCCATCCGTCCTCAGCGTGGGCTGGCACCCCGTCGATCTCGATCAGCATGCGAAAGCGCCGGGGATCGACCGTCGCCTCCCCCGCCTCCTGCGCCAGGCGCCGCAGCGAGCCCAGCGAGATCAATGAGGCCACGCCTTTGCGCCCGCGGTCAACTCCGATCTCCGGCTGGACGAGACGAAGCGGGCGGCCGAGCTGCGCCGACAGTGCCTCGCTCCAGGGCCCGCGCAGCTCACGCGCGCCCGACTCATGGGCGAAGAAGCGGATCCGCACCGTGTCGCCGTAGGCCAGCGCCGCTCGGACTTCGGTGCCGTCAGCGAACACTAGGCCGAGCTCTCCGGCCTCGGCGTCGTACTCGGCCAGCACTGTCTGCAGGCTGGCCACGGACTTCCCGTTGACCATGCGGCCGCGGTCATCGATCACGCAGAAGGTGCGGTTGCCTCGTGCGCCGAGCGGGCCCAGGTCGATCTCGTCCACGGCCACCACGCGCATCGCCTTGACCGGAGCCAGGGAGAGCCCGGTCACGGTGCCCGAGTTGACGGTGCCCGAGTTGACGTTGACCGGGTTCACGGTGACCGAGTTCACGCCGCCGGAGTTCGTGCCTCCCGTGCCCACGCCGCCGGAGTTCGTGCCTCCCGTGCTCACGCCGCCGGAGTTCGTGTCTCGCGTGCTCACGCCGCCGCTTGCTCGGCCCAGTCGCGGTACAGCTGCCAATACCGGCCCTCGGCGGCCAGCAACTCGTGGTGGGTGCCGGCTTCGACTATTTGCCCGTGCTCCATGACCAGGATTCGCGAGGCGTGGCGAATCGTGGAGAGCCGGTGGGCGATGACGACCGAGGTTCGGTTGGCGACCAGCCGGCGCAGGCCCTCCTCGATCAGGCTCTCGGTGTGCACGTCAACGTTCGAGGTCGCCTCGTCGAGGACAAGGATCCGCGGATCGGCCACCAGCGCCCGGGCGAAGGCCACCAGCTGGCGCTGACCGGCGGAGAGCTGCACTCCGCGCTCGCCGACCTGCGTGTCGTAGCCATGTTCGAGCGCCATGATGAAGTCGTCGGCCCCGACCGCGCGGGCCCCGTCCCGGACCTCGGCGTCGGTGGCGCCGGGGTGGCCGAAGGCGATGTTCTCGCGCACCGTGCCGCTGAACAGAAAACCCTCCTGGGGAACCATCCCCATCTGCGAGCGCAGCGACGCCGCGGTGACCGAGCGCAGGTCGTGCCCGTCCACCGAGATCGAACCCTCGGTCGGCTCATAGAAGCGGGCCACCAGCTTGGCGAAGGTCGACTTGCCGGCGCCGGTCTCGCCGACCAGGGCCACCGTCTCCCCGGGCGCGATCACCAGGTCGAGATCGCGTAGCGCCCAGCGCCCGTCGTCCTCGCCGTAGCGGAATGAGACGCCGTCGAAGCGCAGCTCACCCCGGATCCGGGGCAGCTCGATGGCGTCGGGCGCGTCGACGATCTCGGGCGCCTCGGCCAGCAGGCCGAAGATCTTGTCCAGCGCCGCCATGCCCGACTGGTAGGTCGTGTAGAGCTGGGAGAGCTGCTGGATCGGATCGAAGAAGTTGTTGAGCGCCGCGATGAACCCGAACACCACGCCCGTGGAGGCGTGGCCGTTCATGACTTCGATTCCGCCGATGACCAGGATTTCGACCGTGACCAGCGCTGACAGCAGCTCCACGGCCGGGAAGTAGGCGGCGTTGAGGTTGACCGTGGTCATGTTGGCATCACGGTTTTCGTCATTGAGGCGGCGGAACTCGCGGATGTGCTGACGCTCTTGGCCAAAGGCGCGGATCACGCGGATCCCGGAAAGGCTCTCCTGGAGGTAGCCGGTAATGGAAGCGATCTTCTCCCGGGTGAGCCGGTAGGCGTCAGCCGACGCGATCCGGAAGAGCAGGGCGCCCACGGCCAGGATCGGCAGGGCGAGGAAGGTCAACAGGGCGAGCTGGAAATCGAGCACGAGCAGGATCGCCACCACGCCGATCAGGGTCAGGCTGGATTGGATCAAGGTGGCCAGCCCGTCCTCGACGAGCTGGTCGAGCGCCTCCACGTCGTTGGTCATCCGCGAGATCACCACACCCGCGCGGTTGCGCGAGTAGAAGCTGATCGAAAGCGACTGCAGATGCACGAACAGCTTGACCCGCAGATCCTGAAGCGCGCGTTGGCCGACCCAGCCGACCAGGTACGTCTGCGCCCAGGTGGCAAGGGCGTACACGATCGCCGAAGCCAGGAAGGCCAGGACCACGAGGTCCAGCGTGCCCACATCGTGGCGGTTGATCCCGTTGTCGATGGCGATCTTGGCCAGCGGCGCCGGCGCCAGGGCGGCTGCGGTGGCAAGTACCAGAGAGATGAACATCGCGACCACGCGCCAGCGGTAGGGGGCCAGCAGCTCGGCCAATCCCCGCAGCTTTCGCCCCCGGCCGCCGGTCTCGCGCAGGCGCCGGCGCAGCTCGAGACCTCTCGAAGCGCTCATAGTCCTACCGCCTCCTCCGGCTTGCGGTTGAGGAAGACCTGGTCGGGCATGCCCTTCTCGACGATTTCGCGGTACAGGTCTGAGCGCTCGAGCAGCTCGGCGTGCGAGCCGTCAGCGGCTACATGGCCGTCCTCCAGGACTACGATCCGGTCGGCCAGGGCGATGGTCGAGAGGCGGTGGGCGATCACGAACGTGGTCCGGCCCGACAGCACCTGGCCGAGCCCGGTCTTGATCTCCTGCTCGGTCGACGCGTCGACCGACGAGGTGGCGTCGTCGAGGATCAGGATCCGCGGGTCGGCGAGGATCGCGCGGGCGATCGCGATCCGCTGGCGCTGACCGCCCGAAAGCG
>JBAVWI010000034.1:0-10415 GCA_049697735.1 Solirubrobacteraceae bacterium | reverse complement strand
TGCGGGGGTGTCGTGGCCGTGGACGTCTGCGTTTGCGTCGTCGACGTCTGCGTTTGCGTCGTCGTCGTGGTCGTTGGCGCCGTCTGCGTCAACGTCGTCGTCCCGGACATGCTCCGGTCATGCGCGGTCAGCGTCACCTGGCCGACCGTCGTGGAACTCTTCACCGTGGCCGTGTACGTCCCGTCCTTGTGATCGGTCACCGGACCGAACTTGATATTTGGATCTGATGCCGAAAAACTGACCGTCTCCCCACCCAGTGGCTTGCCGTCGGCGCCGGTCACGCTCGCTTGGACCGTGGCGGTCGAGGACCCGTCGGCAGCAATCGAGACCGGATTCACCGACGCCGATACCGCGCAGCCTGGCATCGCATTGCAGACATCCAGCCGGCCACCGGTGCGGACCAGGCCCGACAGCGCAGGGATCGGGTCGACGGTGTTGAGGATGTCGGCTTTGAGGGCGGTGGTCGAGAAGTTCTGTACGGACAGGATCAGTGCCGCGGCTCCTGCCACCTGGGGTGAGGCCATTGACGTGCCGCTGATGTAGCCGTAGGCGTCGTTGCGAAGCGTCGAATAGATGTTGTCGCCGGGAGCGGCGAGGTCGACGGTGTTGAGGCCGTAGTTGGACTGGCTCCACAGCCCGTCGTTCTGATCGCTGGCGGCGACGCAGATCTCGGTCGGCCGGTTATAGCCGCAGGGATAGCGGGTGTAGGCAGGGGTGTCGTTGTTCTGCCCGCTATTGCCGGCGGCGGTCACGAACAGGATGTTGTCGGCGCCCAGAGAGTCGATCTCATCTGAGAGGGCCTGGGAGGAGGCAGTACCGATGAACACCGACGAGTCGTTCACGACCCGGATGTTGACGCCCGCCTGCTTGGCTTTGCGCAGCCATTCCAGAGCCGAGATCAGGTCAGTGGTGTAGTTGGCCCCGTTGTTGTCACTGATCCACCTGACCGGCAGGATCGTCGTCGACCAGTTCATCCCCGCGACGCCCGTGCTGTTGTTACCGACCGCGCCCATGATCCCGGCGACATGGGTTCCGTGGCCGTTGTAGCTGGTGTCGGTATCCATCGGATCACAGCTCGAGGCCAGCACGTTGTAGCCATGCGTCCCGGCCGGGCAGCCCCCGATCCCACCCGGGTTAGACCAGATGTTGGCCGCCAGGTCAGGATGGCTGTAATCAACGCCGGTATCGACCTCGCCGATCACGACCGAACGGCTGCCCGTGCTGTGCGCCCAGGCGCGAGCCGCTCCGTCGTCGGCGCCGGCCGTACCCGACGTGCCGTTGACCGACTGTCCGCTGTTCAAAGACCCCCACTGCAGCGCAAACGAGGGATCATTGGGCACGTTGGTAACCGCGGCCGGCTGCAACTGGTAATTCGGCTCGGCATAACGGACAAACCGCCGCTGGCGCCGCAGCCACCCCACCGTCGAGAGCACCGTGCCCCGCGGAACCCGAAGCACGAACGAGGCACCAATCCGGCCCTGCAGGTTGCGGGCCGCCCTCGTGGCCGACCCGATGAAGCCAAGCGACCGCTGCTTCCTAGCCGACACCGCACGCGCCAGCGCCGGCAACACAGAGCTCGGCACCCCCGGACGCAGACCGACCAGCACCACCCCGGGCTGATACCGCGATCTCTCGACCGCAGGCGCCGGCAAGAGCACCCCGGCACCGACCGGACCGCTACGCACCCGACCACCGGCGCCAACCGGATGCGACCTCTGCATCGAAGTCGCCGTCGCGCTCGACGCCAGCCAGCAGGCACCCACCACCGCCACACCCGCGAGCGCCCCCAGGCAGACTCGCACCAAGCGCATGTCAGACCCCAACATAGTTATCCGTGCCGGCGCCGATCAGGCCAGCCGTGAGCACAGACGCGGTCAGCGCAAGCTTCCATCGGTCGTATCGCTGACTTGTGAGTTCATGATGCCCTCGTGCTGCGCATTGCGCGCTCCGCACGCAACCCTGGCGAGGTTAGCAAAGCTTTTTGGAGTATTGGGCTCGTCAGTGCATCTCCTGCCTACCCGCTTCGGCAACGTCCCAACGGCGGCACGAGGGCGGCGAGGTCGGTCCCCGGGCCCTTACCTCCGCCGGACAAGAAGGGTCTGGCGATCGCCCGAGCGACCCGCGGACTCCTGCAGACGAACGTCACCGCGGCGGCTGAGAAGGCGCCAAAAGGCGTCGGTCAGTTTCACACTGATCGCGCGCCGGCCGCCGGCCGCGAGTGCGTAACGAGTGAGAGCCACCACCACCACCACGCGGCGCGTGCGCCGGCCTCCACGGACCCGCACCGAGACGATCCTGAACAACGTCAAGGTGCCGGTGCAGGGTTCCGAGGGGCCACAGCGCACCGTCAGCCGCACCCGTCCGCGGACAGCGACGGCGCGAGACGGAAGCGACATTTCGCCTGTAAGCGCAGCGCAGCCCGGCATCGCTTTGCAGACATCGAGACGGCCACCGGTGCGGACCCGGCCGGAGAGGGCGGGGAGCGAGTCGACGTGGGTGAGAATCTGGGCCTTGAGCGCCGTCACGGTCATGTCATGGGCCGAGAGGATGAGCGCGGCAGCACCGGACACCTGCGCCGAGGCCATCGAACTGCCGCTGATGTAGCCATAGGCGCCGTTGCGAAGCGTCGAGTAGATGTTGACGCCTGGAGCGGCGAGGTCAACCGTGTGGGGGCCGTAGTTAGCCCAGCGAGGCCGCGTGTCGCTCTGATCGCTGGCGGTGACGCAGATCTCGTTCGGACGGCGATACCCACACGGGTACCGGGTCTTCGCCGGGTCATCGTTGTTGGAGCCCGAGTTCCCGGCCGCGGTGACAAACAAAATGCCGTTGGCGCCCAACAGGTCGATCTCATCCGACAAAGGTTGCGAGTACACATCACCGACAAACGTCGCCGAATCATTGATCACCCGGATGTTGACCCCCGCCTGCTTGGCGGCCAGCAACCAGTTCAAGGCATTGATCAACTGGGTCGTTGAGCCCGACGCGTACGGATTCGACAGCCACTTGACCGGCAAGAGCGTGGTATGCCAGTTCATGCCCGCCACGCCGGTGCCGTTATTGCCCACCGCCCCCATGATCCCGGCGACATGAGTGCCGTGACCTCCGTAGTAGGTGTCATCGTCCATCGGATCACACGTCCCAGCCACCACGTTGTAGCCGTGCGTCCCGGCCGGACAGCCCCCGACCCCACCTGGATTGGACCAGACGTTTGCCCCCAGATCCGGGTGGTTGTAATCGATCCCGGTATCGACCTCGCCGATCACGATCGAACGGCTCCCCGTGCTGTGCGCCCAGGCGCGAGCCGCTCCGTCGTCGGCGCCGGCCGTACCCGCCGTGCCGTGGACCGACTGTCCGGTGTTCAATGACCCCCACTGCAGCGAGAACGACCGATCGTCGGGCACGTTGGTGGCACCACTCGCCGTCATGATGTAGTCCGGCTCGGCGTAGCGGACCCAGGGCCGCCGGGCCCGCAACCACGCCACCGTCGACAACTCCCTCCCTCGCCCCACGCGAAGTACAAACGACGACCCCAGCCGCGCCTGGAGCCGCCGCGAAGCAGCCGATCGCTCGGCGGTGACACCGAACGCCCGGGCTTCCCGGACCCCCACGGCATGCTCCAGCATCCGCCGATGCTCAGCCGACACGCCCGGGCGAAAGCCGGCCAGCACCACGCCCGGCACATACCGTGGCTGGCTGTGCGCGTCAGCCTGAGCGTGGCTCAGCGCGAGCGACCCCTGCGCACGCCCGGCGAGGATCAGAATCGGGGGCAGCGCAAGCAGGCTCAGCGCCAACGCGCCCAGCGCAAGCGTCCTTCCTAGCCGTCGGGCACTTCCCGGTGAGTTCATTCTGCCCTCGGGCGCGCGTCCAATCCCCACGCAACCTCTGAGAAGGTAGCAAGCCTCGGTGAGCCCTACACCGCGCTGGGCGGCCGATCATCCCGGCTTGCCGGGTGTCGGTTGGCACTACGCGGCCGCCAGCCCTGGCGTGGTCGGTTCAGACCAGGTCCGCTAGGGCGCTCAGAAAGCGGGCGTTCTCGGAATCCGTGCCCACCGTGACACGCAGCGAGCGCTCGCGGCCCAGAGCGCCTCCGGCTCTGACCAGGACCGCACGCTGCGCGAGGCCGTTGACCACATCCGCTTCGACGACGTCCTCGGGCAGGTGGGTCCAGACGAAGTTGGCGTCCGAGTCAGCTGTCCACAGGCCTAGTCCGCGCAGCCCCTCGGTCAGCTCGATGCGGCCGGCGACCGTGCGCGCCACCCGGCGCTCGACCTCATCCTGATGCTTGAGGGCCTGGACGGCGGCCGCCTGAGCGACCATGTTGAGATAGAAGGGCTGGCGCACCTGGTCAACCGCGGCGCGGAAGTCCTCAGAGCCACACAGCCCGTAGCCGACCCGCAGACCGGCCAGGCCGTAGACCTTGGAGAAGGTCCGCAGGAGCACCAGGTTGGGCCACCGGCGCAGCAGCTCGAGCGACGCGTAGGTGTCCCCGAGGGCGAGCGCGTACTCGCAATATGCCTCGTCCAGGATCACGCAGACGTGGCGCGGAACGCGCTCCAAGAACGCCTCGATGGCCTCTAACGGCAGTGCGGTCGAAGTCGGGTTGTTGGGGTTGCAGACCAGGACGAGCCGGGTGGCGACGGTTATCTCCTGTGCCATCGCGTCGAGGTCGTGGCGGTCCTCGCCGTCGAGCGGGACCTGGATCCCGCGGGCGCCGGAGGCGGCGGCCAAGTGCGGGTAGACGCTGAAGGCGGGCCATGCGTAGACGATCTCGGCGCCGGGCTCGAGCAGCGCCTCGCCGGCGGCGAGGAGAAGGTCACAGGAGCCGTTGCCGAGCGCGATCCGCTGGCGCGCGATCCCGTAGCGCTCCGAGAGCGCCGTACGCAGCGCCGCGTAGGACGGGTCCGGGTAGCGGTGAACGCCGGTCAGGGCATCGGCGGCAGCCTCGATCACGTCGGGCCCGGGCGCCGCCCAACACTCGTTGGAGGCGAGCATCGCCATGTCTTCACCGAGGTCATAGCCGGCCGCCAGCGGGTAGGCGGGGATCCGCCGGATGCGCTCACCAAACTCAATTGCCATGCCGCTCATTGTGCCGATTCGAGGTCTCGGCGCAGGGCTTGGGCCTCGCCGAGATAGACGTGCCGGGGCTGGTGCTCGGGATCGGCGTAGTAGTGGACCAGGACGCGGATGACCCGGGGTAGTGCGCCCGGGACGGGGACCTCGCGCGCGCACAGCAGCGGCACGCGATCAAGACCTAGCCGGCGCGCGGCGACGGCGGGGAACTCGGCATCCAGATCCTCGGTGAGCGTGAAGATGCAGCTCACCATTGCCTCAGGCGCCAGCGAGTTGCGATCCATCAGCTCACGGATCAGCAGGTCGGTGGCCCCGAGGATCGCGCTTGCGTCATTCGCCTCGACGCTATTGGCGCCGCGTAGCGCGAACAGCCGCATGAGTCGGTAATTCTGCCAGAGGACCCTGGGGCTTACCCACCTGACCGAGGTCAAACACGGCCGCGCACCCGAATCGGTGCACCGAAACGATCAGCGGGCCGAGCATCCGGCGCAGGTTGACGTGTGGCGTGCAGCTGGTCAGGAGGAAGCGTGCCCCGCTCGAGACGACGAAAGCGCGCGCTTGAACGCGGGTCATCTTGCCCGAGAACAGGGCGTCGGCGGCCAGTGAGCGCGGCATGCAGGCCGGCTGAGACCACAGGCAGTCACCGACCAACGTGTGACGCCCGGTCTGGGCCGGCACTGTCTCACCGAGGTAGAACTGGGTCAGCACGCCGCCGTCGTCGGGATCCCGGCGCAGGAAAGCCAGCGCGTTGCGCTCGTCGCGGGTGATGAAGTTGGGATTGCCGGGCGTCGGCGCGACGTAGGTCGGGGCGACGGCGATCGCGTAGGCGTTGGCGGGAATCGTCCCTGCGGCCAGCGCGAGCGCACCGGCGATCCGTGCGCGCGGCAGGCGGTGCCAGCCCCGCCGGGTGACGCCGGTGACGGCGAGCACGGCCAAAGGCAGCGTGATCCCGTTGAAGGCATGCAGCGGGGTGGCGCTCAGCGCCGAGGCCGACAGCATCCAGATGAGCAGCGCGGCGAGCGGCCACAGCCGCGTCATGAGCTCGAGGAAGTTGCGCGGACGCCCGCGGTAGCCGAGCGCCGCCACCAGCCCCAGGGGAGCGATCCCGAGCGCGATCGTGCCCAACGAGAACGTGTGCTTGCTGGCTTCGCGGGCCAATCCCCAGGACAAGTCGATGTGTCCGAGGGCCAAGTAGTAGATCAGCGGCGCCCCGGTCAGCACGAGGGTCGCAACCGGCAGCAATAGCCCTTGTCCGCGCCGGTGCTCGCGCCAGCGAATCAGCTCGGCCATGACCACGATCAGGATCAGCAGCTCGCCCTGCCAGGGATGCAGGGTGCTGGCCACGGCACCCAGCAGCCCGGGCGCCCAGGCCAACTCGCCGCGCTCGCGGGCCTGGCCGTAGCCGAGGAGCGCGAAAACGATCAGCGCCACCGCGATCAGCCCGAACGGGTAGCCCCAGGAGAGCCATCCGGGCATCATGTCGCCGACGATCCCGAACGAGCCGTAGACGACGCTGAAGGACCCGAAGAAGAGACCGAGGACGATCACCGCGCGACGCTGGCCGGTGGTGGTGACGGTCCGGTGGGCGTACGCGCGCAGGGCGAAGAAGGTGCCGATCACCGCCACCGGCTTCCACAGCAACAGCGCCAGCCAGGGCGCCACGCCGAGCGCGGCAATCGCCCCTGAGATCGCCACCGCGGGCTGGAAGTAGTCCGACGGAGTACTGCGGAGCACGAACAGGTTGGAGACCAGAAGGTGGTGCGAGGCCGACTGGATCCAGGCCAGGTACTGCATCTGATCGACGATGAAGAACCCGTCGGTGCCCGTCCAGACCGCGCCGTGGGCCACCACCTGCCACAGGTCGAGCCCGACCACCCACAGCGACATGAGCGCGAACAACACCAGGAGCGCGAGCTCGACGCGATCGATCCGCGACCGCCGCTGGACCCCGACGATCGTCTCGGCGGGCACCGGGCCGGGGCCGGCCGCTAGCAGCTGGGATTCAATTCGCACGGGCCGAAGCTAACAATTTCCCTGTCCTGCGCAGGGTCTACTCACCGGCGAGCTTATGCTGATGCGACTTTGACGCCTGACCCACGGAGCTGCCGAGCAGGTCGATCCCGTGGGCCGAGAGGAACAAGCCGGTGGCGGGCATGAAGGCAAAGATCAGGTACGCGGTCATGACCAGGGCGACCCGGCGCAGATTGATGCTCGTGGCCAGCGCGGCCAGCGGCAGCAGCCAGATGATGTACCAGGGAACCAGCCAGGCGAGGCTGGCGATGAGCGCGAACGTCGACCACCCGGCGGCCGGCAGCCATTCGCGACGGCGGTAGACCAGGAAGGCGACCACCAGCACCACGGCCACGCTGGCCAGCCGCAGGAGTCCGGGCGTGCCACCGCCGATTCCGATCATCAGCCCGACGATGTTGGGGACGCTGAAGTCGGTGAGCAACGCACTCTGATCGGACAGATTGGGGATCGAGAGACCGAACAACGCCAGCTGGATGGCGATCATCGGCACCGCGGCGAGCGCCACCCCGACCAGCATCCGCACACGGCGGGGACGGGTCAAGGCAGCCACGAGCAGGAACGGCAGCAGTAGTACGGCGGTGAACTTGACCGCGATGGCGATCACGATGGCGGCGCCGGCGGCCCGGTCGCGGCCAGCCAGCAGGAGGGAGATCGCCCCCATCGACGGGACGAGCATGAAGAAGTCGTTGTGAAAGCCGCCCACGGCGTACAGCAGGTAGATGGGGTTCAGGGCCACAAACACGAGCGCGAAACGCGGATCGCGGCCGAGCTGGCGGGCGCATTTGTAGACCAGCGCCAGGAAGGCCAGGCTGAGTGCGACCGTTATCAGCTTCAACGTCCAGTAGGCGACCGCGAGCGGCATCAACGCCAGCGGGTAGGTGATGGCGCTGAACAGCGAGCCGTACGGGCTGCGCAGGTTGTGCCAGCTTGAGAAGCGGTACACGGGATCGAAGAACTCCTGCTGGATCACATGCGTGTACGGGTTGAGGTGATGCAGGCCGCCCAGGCGCGCGTAGCCGAGGTAGTTGAAGACATCGTTGAGCTGCAGCGGCGGGCTGAGCAGCAGAATCAGCTCCAGCGCGATCACGGCCCCGACGATCACCCGCAGAGACAGCGCGCGCACCGAGGCCAGCGCGACCGCGTAAGCGCCGAACATCGCCACCAGGACAACGCTGTAGCCGATCCCCATCGCCTTGGGGTTGTGGGTGATGAGCGGGATCAGCGTGTGCAGCGGGCCGGCCTGCCAGCCGGGGTAAACCACAGTGCTGCGGGGGACGAGCACCGAGGGGCCCGAGGCGGCGACCAGAACGACCATGAACGTGCTGAGGATCAGAGCGGCGATCGCGGCGCGTCCGGCCATGGCGCCAAAGCGCCACCGGGGCCACGGCACGGACGTCATCCACCGGGGTCGCAGACCGCCCAGCGTCACGCGGGGCTCGGTCCCGGCCGTGGCGCCGGCGGCCGCCGCAGGCGCCGTCGACAGCGAGATCGGGGCGTCCCCCTGTCCTTGCTCCTGAAGCATCGACCTAGATACTGCCGTCCGCGGCGGTATACGACCTAGGCGAGAAGTTGCGATTCGGTTAGGGGGTCCGCTGGCGTTCTGCCGTCAGGGGTGGCGCTGGGGCCGCCCGTCGCGCTCCAGCCGCGTGAGCGCCTGCACCTCAGCGCTGCTCAGCAGCCGGTGTGCGCCGGGCTCCAGCGAGGCGAGCGTCAAGGGTCCGAAGGCGACGCGCTCCAGGCTGCGCACTCGGTGCCCGACGTGTTCGCACATGCGCTTGACCTGGCGCTTTCGCCCCTCGTGAATCGTGATCTCGATCGTGTCGGCACGCAGCCGGTGGACCTGGGCGGGGGCGGTCGGCCCGTCGGCGAGCACGACGCCGCGCCGCAACGCCGCGAGCGCCTCCTCCCCCACCGGTGGCTTCCACACCCGGGCTCGGTAGGTCTTGGGAACCTCGAAGCTCGGGTGCATCATGCGATGGGCGAGGGCGCCGTCGTTGGTGAGCAGGATCAGGCCGGTGGTGTCGATGTCCAGGCGCCCGACCGGGTAGAGGCGCAACTCGGACTCGATCAACGAAACGACGGTCGGACGCCCTTGGGGGTCGCTGGCGGTGGACACCACGCCGGCTGGCTTGTTGACCGCGTAGACAGCGAGGTTGGTCTCGGGCACGACCGGCTCTCCATCAAGCGTCACCTCGCTGTCGGGGGTGACGTCCCGGGCCGGATCGAGCACCTGCGCCCCGTCGAGGCTGACTCGTCCGGCCCGCACAATCTCCTCGGCGGCACGGCGGCTGGCGACACCGGCGTTGGCCAGGAACTTCGCGAGGCGCATGTCCGCTGTCACCATAGTGAGCGTGGACCTCGAACTCCTGGATCGCACACTGGCCGAGTTGCGCCAGCCCGGCTACCGCGGCCGCCAGATCTGGCGCTGGGCTGCCCAGGGCGCCGAGGACTTTGCCGCCATGACCGATCTGCCGCTCGATCTGCGCGCGGCACTGGCCGAGCGGGTGGCGTTCTCGAGCCTCACCACCGAGCACCAAGCCCACGCTCGGGACGGAACCGTCAAGGCCCTGCTGCGGACCGCCGACGCACGCCCGCTCGAGGCGGTGTCGATGACCTACCGCGACGGGCGCCGCTCGCTGTGCCTCTCGTCGCAGTCGGGCTGCCCTTTGACCTGCACCTTCTGCGCCACCGGCCAGATGCGCTTCGGGCGCAACCTGACCGCTTCGGAGATCCTCGACCAGGCGCTGCACTTCCGACGCTCGGGTCCCGTAGATCACGCCGTGTTCATGGGCATGGGCGAGCCGATGATGAACCTCGACGCCGTGCTCGAGGCGTGTCGGCGCCTGCCCGACCTGGGGATCTCCCACCGTCACACGGCAATCTCGACCGTCGGCTGGATTCCGGGCATTGACCGCCTGGGCCAGGAGCAGATGCCGATCCGCCTCGCCCTTTCGCTGCACGCTGCCGACGATGCGCTGCGCTCAGAGCTGATGCCGGTCAACCTGCGCTACCCCCTGGCCGACGTGCTCGCCGCTTGCCGGCGCCACTACGAGCGCAAGCGACGGATGGTGTTCGTCGAGTACGTGATGCTGGCCGGCGTCAACGATTCCTTCGCGCAGGCGCGGGCCCTCGCCGAAGTCTTGGACCCCCGGACGTTCAAGGTCAATCTGATCCCCTACAACCCGACCGACTCGCCCTACCAGGGCTCGGGCCCCAAGGCGATCGAGGCCTTTCGCGCCGAGCTTGAGCGTCAGGGCATCCCGGCTACGGTCCGCCTCACCAGGGGTCGCGAGATCGCCGCCGCGTGCGGCCAG
>JBAVWI010000033.1:0-7356 GCA_049697735.1 Solirubrobacteraceae bacterium | reverse complement strand
ACCGTCGCCTGCTCCACGGCCTGTGCCCAGCTCATCGAGAGCAACGACCCCAGGCCGAGGCCGGCCACGCCTAGCACCAGGAGGACAACCGGCAGGGCCGTCCGCGGCGGTCTGGCAATCACCCCCGCCGCAGCCGCTACCACGAGGACCAAGCCGACCGGAACCCAGATCCCCGGCGAGTAGTACGCGGAGAAGAGCGGGCTGAGTCCCGCCCCCAATCCGATCGCCGCCAGGACCGCCGCCGGAATGAGGCCAATCCACTTCCGGCCTGCCTGGGACACTCCGCCTCCGTTGTCCGGCACCGACGCTGTAATCGCTCCCTCCCGCGGGATCGCATCCTCGAGGGCCACGATGGCAGCCACGGCCAAGACCACGAAGGCGAGCACAAGGTAGACGAGGGCGGGCGATCCGGCTCGGCTGGCCAAGATCACCAACCCGCTGATCAGCGCCTGAACGCTGCCCAGCACCAGGTCGACTCGACGGGCGGTCTTCATCCGCAGCCGGGTCCGGTGGGTGAGGTGATCGCGGCCCCCGGTGAGCACCGAGATTCCGCGTCGGGTCCGCGACACGATCACCAGCGTGGTGTCCAAGGCCGGGACGCCAACGAGGAGAAAGCCAACGAGAAGTCCTAGAACCCCCGGCTCGGCGCTCCTACCCGCATTGGCCGCCAGCACAGCCACGGCAAACCCCAGCGGCATGCTGCCCCCGTCCCCCAGGAAGATCTTGGCCGGGGAGCACAGGTTGTGCGGGAGGAAGCCCAGGCAGGCCCCGCAGAGCGCGGCACTACCCGCCGCAACCCAGGCGTTACCGGTCACCAGAGCCAGCGCGCAGATCCCGCCCGACGCGACCAGGGCCATGGTGCTGGATGCGCCGTCCATGTTGTCGAACAGGTTGAAGGCATTGACCAACCCGACCACCCAGAGGCCGGTGACAACCGCGTCCAGCACACCACCCAATCCCAGCTGCCAGCCTAGGTTTAGTGCAGCTAGCCAAGCGCCCAGTCCGAATTCGCACACAACACGGAGTTGGGGAGACACCGTGCGGCGATCGTCGATGGTGCCGACCACGAGCAGGACCGCGACAGCACTGAGCAGCGCGAGTGTCCGTCCTGGGTGGCGTGTGGCCACCATCGCAGCGACTGCGAACGCCAGCATGACCGCTGTGCCGCCTAGATACGGCGTTGGCTTAGCGTGGCCCTTGTAACCCTGCGGGTGATCGTAAAATGCAAACCGGCGCGCGGCGCCGATCGCAAAGGGGGTCACGGCGTAGGCCAAGCTGCCAGCGAGCGCAATACTGATGCCAAGCCTTGCCCAGAGCGGAAGATCCACCGTGTCAAACGTTAGGTCACCACACGGCGATACGTTCCAGTTCGTCCCAAGCGAGAGAGGAATCTAGTCTGCGCATGTTCATCCCGGGGCAGCGCGCGGTCAGCCGGCGCGCAGGCCGCCCGCAGCGGCAGCCGCCGCCTCAGCACGGTCGTAGAGCGCCCCGATCTGGCTCCCCAGCGCTGACAGGCTATTGCGGGCCAGCACGCGGCGACTGCCCTCCTCGCCCATTCGGCGCGACAGATCACGGTCCCCGGCCAGACGGTTCACGGCACCAATCAGCGCCGGCATGCTCTCGGCCGGGACGAGCAGCCCGCTCCGCCCCGGAGCGAATGCCTCACTGGTTCCAGTCCCGACGTCAGTGACCACGACGGGAAGGCCGGCGGCCTGAGCCTCGAGGATCGCGATGCCGTATGACTCCGCGCGATTGACGGAGGACATCACGAACAGCCGGGCGGCCGCGAGGTGGACGGCGAGCTCGGCGTCGGAGACCGGCCCCGCCAAGAAGACTCGGCCGGACAGTCCGAGGGTGTTGATGCGGTCCTCGAGCCCTGGACGGGCGGGACCGTCACCGACGATCACGAGGGGGAGCGAGAAGTGCGCCGCAGCATCGATCAGCCCGTCGAAGCCCTTGTACGACACCAGTCGGCCCACAGCGACGACGTACTCCCCTCCATACCGCCGCCTCAGGGATTCGGTCTCCGCAGGGTTCACTCGTCCTGCGGCCCAGTGGTCCGTGTCGATCCCGTAGGGGATGACGGTGATCTCGCGCTTCACCGCGGCGAGAACAGGGGACGTCTTCCGCAGGCTCTCGCTGCCGCAGACGACCTCGTGGGCCCCGCTCAGGCACCACAGGAGCAGGGGTCGGTAGAGGGGCATCAGCGCCCGCTGTCGGAAGATGTCGCAGTGATAGCTGGCGACGGTGGGCGTCCCGGGTGCTAGTAGCAAGGAGCTCAGCTCGCTGAGCGGATTCGGCATGTGCAGGTGCACGAGTGCTCCGCGCGCCATCCGCCTCAGCCAACCGGGGAACGCCGGGGCGATCGGGGTCGACCAGATGCGGCCAAGCTGGCCGACGAGCACCTCCTGGCCCGAGACTTCCGGGCCCGGTGATTGGTAGGTCGTTCGACGCGTACGCGAGCAGACAAGGACGTCATGCTCTCGGGACGGCACCGCGAGTCGGATCGAGTGGATGTGGCGCTCGATGCCGCCCGCCACGGGTGGATAGACGTCCTTGTAGACGTGCAGGATCTTCAAGCGCCGATTCCCGCCAGCCGCATCACCGCCCGATGTTAGTCTGGCCTGACCGCGGTTCCTGACCAGGGCGCCGGTCCGAGCGTAGTGTCTCGAACGGCTTCACCGGTATATGTCCGCCCCTGAGACTCCACGCTCCCGGCTCCCTGCTGTCATCTGGCGGCGCTCCATCGGGACGCTCCGCGGACTGCTCGCGAAGGGCGTCCGGCGCGACGCGGCGTGGCTGTTGGGCGCTCAGTGCGTGGCCCTGGTCGTCACGTTCGTCGCGACCCCGATTGAGCTCCACCGTATGGGGAGCGAGCGCTACGGCATCTTCGTCGTCCTCTCGGCCGCCGCCGGGTTCGCGAGCCTCTTCGACCTCGGGGCCGGGTACACCGTGATGCGCTTCGTCCCATGGCATCACGCCAAGCGGGATCTGGTGGCGGGCCGCCGTGTCGTCGTGTCTGCGCTCCTCCTCTGTTTGATCATCGGTGGCTCCTTCGCCGCGGTCCTGCTCTGCCTCGCGCGTCCACTGACCTTGATCCTCGACCTCTCGCCAGCGGCGCGGCCGGACACGGTAGACGCGATACGAATCACCGCCGCCTTCATCCCGATCATGCTCGTGTCCGCCGTGCTCTCGGGCCTGGCTCGCGCTGTTGGGATGTTTGCCCTCTCCGGCATTCTCTCCGCCGGCCAGGTGATCGCCCTCAATGCGGCATGGATCGCCGTAGCTGGGCGCCAGCACGACATTGTCCTGCTAGCCGTCGCGCAGGTCGGCATCGGATGCGCTGTCATAGGCGTCGGAGCAGTGACGATCAAAGTACGCCATGGCTGGGCACTGGGCATGGCGCGACCGCGCCGCTCGAGCATCGGCGAGATCCTCTCCTTTGGCACCAAGACATCGGTCGCGCAGGGCGCGCTGGGGGTCTTGACCACCGCGGACAAGCCGCTGCTCGGGGCGCTGCTCCCGCTCTCGGTTCTCCCCGTCTACTCGATCCCGTTCGCCTTCGCCTCGCGGATCACGATGGTCCCGTCGAGCCTGTCGTCGGCGATCTTCCCGCCGGTCGTGGAGGCGCTAGCCAGCGGAGCAGGCGACGAGCTCGTCCGGCTGAGGCGACGCGCGTTCGCGGTGGTCGGGCTGTTGAGCGGGCTGCTTGCAGTCAACTGCGTCTTCGGCGGGAAGCCCCTCCTCGCCCTCTGGGTCGGAACCGGTTTCGCGCGAGAAGCCTGGCCGGCGCTCGCCGTCCTCGGGGTGGGATTCGGGGTGATGGCCTGCGGCTTTGTAGGAAACGTGCTGCTCGACGCCGTCGGGCAACCAGGCGTCGTGGCGCGGTTGATGACCGCTGGGGCCGTCAGCGGGCTGGCCTTGGCCGCCGCCGGCGCGGCGGTGTTCAAAACTCCCGTCGCCGCGAGCGGCGGAACGGCCGCGGGACTGCTAATCATCGGCCTGGGTGGCGTGGAGTTGGCGCGCCGACTCGAGGTCCCGGTGAGCCGCGGCGAAGCTGCCCGGAGCGTCTTCGAGGCATGGGTGCCTCTGACGCTGGCCGCGGGGGCGAGCCGCCTCGGGTGCGATGTTGCCGGTGCGGGATCGGCTGTCACGCTCGCCGTGGTCGTCTGCGCCACAACGGTGACAGCGGCCCTCGTAGCCTTCCGTCCCGGCGGCTCGGCCGTCCGTTCTCATCCTGGGTCCTCCGTCGTCGTCAGGCCCGAATCTCCGGGTACATGACGAGTTCGTGTGGCTCACGCGGCCTGACCCCGGGCGTCAGTCCCTCTCGTATGAGAGCTCTCGCGCCTGAGTCCATGGGCAAGAGGAAGCTCGACTGAAGCCGCGCACACACATGCCGTTGGAGTCATCGGCAAGCTGCTACCTAGTAATCACCCGGGGCAATAGACGCTAAGCGTCGGTCTTCTGGCGTAAGTCATCGACTGGAAGGCTCACACGGAGCTCGATCGACCTACCGACGCGTTCAACCTGCACCGTTGGCCCCGGAACTGTTGCGAGCGTGGGCCAACAATGCGAGCACTAGCGCCTGCACCCATAGCTTGCGGTTGCTGGCCGGTCACCGAGCCCGACGACGCCTGGCGGGTCGAGGGCTGGGCTACAACGCGCAATACGTCGCGCTGACTCGCTCGCCTGAGCATCGCCCAGATCGTGCGCGTCGCTCGATAGGCTCGCCGAAACTCGCCGGCGCGGAGCGCCTGTCCAACCGTGCGCACATGGATCGACCAATTGGCGCGGTAACGGACTTGGACTACGTCGAATCCGTGCGCGGCAAGCATCGTCTCCAGACCCTCGGCGTTGAAGAACCAGAAGTGCCCGGGGAAGGAGAGATGGAACCACTCGATTCGCTGGCACCGCAGCCCGGCGGCATCCCCGTTAGGCAGTGCGACATGGAGCCTGCCGTCCGGGCGGATCACCCTCCGGACCTCGCTCAGAACCGACGATGGCGAAGCCAGATGCTAGAGGCTGTGCTGCATCACCACATCTGAGAAGGTCTCCGGAGGCAGGACCGCATGCTCTAGATCCTCGTGCACCTCCAAACCCTCCTGGCGCCCGCTGGCGGCCGCGACACCGCCTCGCTCGATGCCAACCACCGTGGAGCCACGAGACCGCTGGTACATCAAGAGATCGCCGTGCCCACACCCGACGTCTAAGACTGACGTCCGGGTGACCGGGAGGATCACGTCGAACTGATACCGCGCAAGAGTAGTAAGCATCGGGCGGGCAGGCGCGAGCAGCGGATGCAGTGGTGCGTCGGAAGCGGCATCGCGCAGCAAATTCCAGACGATCTGCTTGCGGGCTGTGCGTCGGCGAGCGTAGCTGTAGTAGCCCGCACCGTAGAACTCGTCGAGCTCCTTCTCCGACGGTTGCGGCCAAAGCCGTCGAAGCCCGCAGCGACATCGGACCAACGAAAGGTTTCCCTCGATCGGGAACTGTCGGAACCCACCAGATGCTCCGCACACCGGACACGAGGGACCGGGCTGACACGCGATGGAAACGTCGTCGCCCATGTCACGAACCATCCTATGGACTTCCCCCACTTTGGTGTCCACCAAAGCCGGGGGACGTCACTGATAAATGGCAACGATCGGGTTGATCCGCAAGGAACTGACGTGAACCCGGAGCTAGGTCCGGGGGGTGAACCCGGGGGGCTAGGTCCGGGGGGTGTGAGAGGTTCGGCGTTCAGGATTATGGGTCGAGGAAGGAACCCTCACGTGCAGCGACGCAGGCATACGCCGGAGCAGACCACTGCCTGGCTGAGGCTCGTGTGGTGGTTGAAAACTGGCGCTAGGACTACGACCAGCGAAGGCCGCACAGTCGCTCGGGATGGCGGTCCCCGCCGCGTTGACCGGCGCCCTGCCGCCAGCGCCCAGCACTACGTTGCCGGGCGTCACATCCCTCACTCTCTCACTCGTGATGACCGACAAACGGGTCCGGTTAGGTCAGGAGTAACCTATGGCGACGTTTTCGGCGCGACAGAACTCGGATGCACCCGCGACGAGCCGACACGAATGTCTCCCGATAGAGCGGACACTCGTCTGCACCACAACGGTGGCGGCAGTCCTGGTCGCTTTCCGTCCCGGCGGCTCGGCCGTCCGTTCTCATCCTGGGTCCTCCGTCGTCGTCAGGCCCGAATCGCCGGGAACATGACGAAGTTCGTGTGGCTCATGCTTCCTGCCAGTCGGCAATCGGCCGCGTCGAGCGCCGCGTGCGGCTCGAGGTGACGCTCGGGCTCCGCGAGATCGACGACCGTTCCGATCCAGGCGCGGACCCAGCGCCCGAATGAGGCGTGGCCCCCAGCCTCACGAAGGCCGAACGGCCAGTACTCGCATACGATCGGCACGCCTGCCGTGAGTAGGCCATCACAATCGGTGAGGACGCTCGCCTCGTGGCCTTGCGTGTCGATCCACACGCAGCCGATCTCGTCTGACGTGATCCCGGCTTCCGCGATCGCTGATCCGAGCGTCGTCGCGGCCACGGTGACCTTGCGTGGCGGCGGCTCGGCGCTGGCGGGGGCGTCGGACCGTCCCGTCTCGCGGACGCGGTGGTCCCCCCAGTTGTCGGAAGACAGCTCAAACCCGACCTCCCCGATGTGGTCGGTAACAGCCTGACAGCGCGCGATGACCCGCTCTAGAAGATCGTTCTCCAAGAGGTTGTGGCGAAACAGCTTGAACGCCTCCGGGTTGGGCTCGAAGGCGAGAGCGCTGCGAGCCCCGTGGGTAAGGACCGCTTCTACCGTGCTGACGCCGATGTTCGCCCCGACATCCACGAACACGCGGTCGAGGAGCGGGACGGTCCGGCCCGTAACCTCCGCGATCACCGCCATGGCAGACCGCATCAGATCTTGCTCGTAACCGCCCGTGGCGAAGATGGACCGGGTGATCTCTCCTGCGTCCGCTGTGGGCACGAACATCCGGCGGCCCCGACGATCGACCGCCAGCACCGGCGTGACCAGCCGGAGCGCTCTCAGCACCTTTTGCCCCAGCAACTCTCGGGCTAACGGATCCCGCCGAGCCACGGCGGCCACGATCTGCCGGGTCTGCCAGATCGTGCTGCGGACGCGACGCATTGCCGGGGCGTGCACGTCCCAACAATAGCCTCAGAAGGCGATCCGAGCGGGCCTCTCGCGCTCAGTCTCAAGCCGAATCGAGCGCGCGCACAGTCGCGGCGACGTATCTGCGTTCGTCGTAGAGGAACTCGACTCGTGTCCGTCCGGCCCTGGCGAGCCGCTCACCCCGGCCCGGCTCGCGGAGGAGCGCGCCAACCGCCTCGACCAGCCCCGCCTCGTCCCCCGTAGCG
>JBAVWI010000032.1:0-4476 GCA_049697735.1 Solirubrobacteraceae bacterium | reverse complement strand
CGGCGCTCACCCTGCGCACGCTGGGCGGCCTGACCACCGACGAAATCGCGCGCGCCTTCCTGGTCTCGGAGGCGACCATGGCCCAGCGTCTGGTGCGCGCCAAGCGCAAGATCAGCGCCGCCGGGATCCCCTTCCGAGTACCCCCCGACCACCTGCTGCCGGACCGCCTCAGCGCGGTGTTGGCGGTCGTCTACCTGATCTTCAACGAGGGCTATGGCGGTCGCCCCGAGCTGGCTGACGAGGCCCTTGCGCTCGGTCGTGCGCTCGCCGAGCTGATGCCCGACGAGCCCGAGGTGCACGGTCTGGAGGCGATGATGCTGCTGCACGAGGCGCGCCGAGAGGCCCGCTTCCGAGAGCGGGAGCTGGTTCTGCTGGCTGACCAGGACAGCTCGCTGTGGAACCGCGAGCAGATCGCGGCCGGACGCCGAGCCCTCGACCGCGCGCTCGCCCTGCGCGGACGCGGCCCCTACGTGCTGCAGGCGGCGATCGCCTCCCTGCACGCCGAGGAGCCCCGCGACTGGCCCCAGATCGCAGCTCTCTATGGCGAGCTGTCACGACTCACCGGTTCCCCGGTGGTCGAGCTCAGCCGCGCCGTCGCGGTCGCGGAAGCGGAGGGACCAGAGATCGCCCTGGCCATCGTCGAAGCGCTGGCGCTGGACGACTACCGCTATGTCCACGCGACTCGCGGCGAGTTGCTGCGGCGTCTCGGTCGCAGCGATGAGGCGGCCGCCGCCTTTCGCCGTGCTCTCGCGCTCGTCCCCGGAGACGCCGAGCGCCGGCTGCTCGAGCGGCGGCTCGCCGAGCTTGCCGCATCCGCTCGGTAGCCGCGCCGGGCAGGGGAGCGCGTGTGAAAAACGGACATATAGTCCAGTTTCGCGCATCGCCTCCAGCTCGCGCCGGCCAGGAGGGTGGCGGCTAGCGCGGCTCGCCGCCGGGAAGGAGGGTCGCGGCTAGCGAGGCTCGAGGATCACGAGCGGGATCTCACGATCCGTGCGCTCCTGATACCCGCGATAGCCGTCATAGGTGGCGACCGCCATCGGCCACAGGCGCTCGCGTTCGGCGGCTGTGGCCACCCGGGCGCGGACCGGACGGCGGTCACGTCCCACCTGCACGGTCGTGTCGGGGTGGGCCCTGAGGTTGTGATACCAGCCCGGGTGCTTGGGAAAGCCGCCCTTGGATGCCACGAGGACCAGGTCGCGGCCGTCGTCCACATACACCAGCGGGGTTGTGCGCCGGGTCCCGCTCCTGGCGCCCGTGTGGTCGAGCAGCAGAATGGGCGGGAATCCGGGAACGCGATGTCCGACTAGCCCCCCGGTCAGTCGGTAGACGTTGGTGTGGGCCCCGGTCAGACGCCCCAGGACCGCCCACGACCGATCGGCTAGCGAGAGCACGTCCACGGTCCACGATCCTAACCGCGCCGAGGTCGGCGTGCCGCCGGCGCGCTCGAATCTGCGGCGCGCTCGAATCTGCGGCGCGCTCGAATCTGCGCCTTCGCTAGCTGCGGCTCTCGAGCGTCTCGGTCAGCTTGGCGATGGCGAAGCCCCACGCCTGACCCGGCTTGACCTTGGGCGGGAGCGAGACCTCTTCGGGGTTGGTGACGACGTCTAGGAGCGCCGGACCCGGATGCGCGAAGACCGTCCGCACGGACTCGTCGAGCGCGTCGGGGTCGGTGACCCGGATCGCGTGCAGCCCGGCCGCGGTGGCGATCGCGGCCAGGTCCACGTCCTGAAGCCGGGTGCCGAACTCTGGCATCCCGGCCTGCTCCTGCTCGAGCTTGACCATCCCCAGGCGCCCGTTGTTGAACACGACCAGGCGCACAGGCAAGTCGTGGTGCACGGCAGTGAGCAGGTCGCCGAGGAGCATGGTCAGACCGCCGTCACCGCAGAACGCCACCACCTCACGCGAGCGATCAAGCGCGCTGGCGCCGAGCGCCTGCGGCATCGCGTTGGCCATCGAGCCAAGGTTGTAGGAGCCGATCAGCCGCCGGGTGCCGCGCATGGTGACAAAGCGCGACAGCCATACCGTGGACATGCCTGTGTCGGAGGTGAAGATCGCGTCGGCGGCGGCATAGCTGTCGATCGCCACCGCCACGGCTTCCGGGCGGATGCGCTCCTCCGGGTTGTCAAAGGCCGAGCGGACCTTCTCGACGATCCCCCGGCTGTCGTAGTCAGGGTCGGCGAGCTGGCGCTGGCGCTGGTACCACTGGTTGTACTTCTCGGTCGAGCTCTCCAGGTGCCCGCGGTCGCTCTTGGCCGTGACGAGCTCGAGCAGGCCGGCCGCGGCCAGCCGGCTGTCGGCCACCACGCCCAGGGCGACCGGCGTCCGGCGCCCGATGTGTGCGCCGCGGTCGTCGACCTGGATCACGTGCTTGCCCTTGGGATACCAGTCGGTGTAGGGAAAGTCGGTGCCGAGCATGAGCAGCAGGTCGCAGTGCTCAAACGCGTGCTGGGCGGCCGGATTTCCGATCAGCCCGCTCTGTCCGACGGCGAACGGGTTGTCGCGCTCCAGAGCTTCCTTGGCCTTGAGTGTGAGGACCATCGGGGCAGCGAGGCGATCGGCCAGGCCCAGCACCTCGTCGCGTGCGTGGCGGGCCCCGTGCCCGACGAGCAAGGTCACCGCACCGGCGGCGTCGATCTGCTCTGCGGCCTGGCGCAGGGCGTCGGGG
Source organism: Solirubrobacteraceae bacterium (assembly GCA_049697735.1). Taxonomy (GTDB): domain Bacteria; phylum Actinomycetota; class Thermoleophilia; order Solirubrobacterales; family Solirubrobacteraceae; genus Palsa-465. The sequence continues at coordinate 1,811 of JBAVWI010000032.1, read as the reverse complement.
TTGGGCACCGTCGGTCGCCGCTCGGTGACGAAGTGGGGGGCGGGTCCATCGGCATCCATCGCGCCCACGTCACCGGGCAGAGTGAGAACAGCAACCCCGGGGGCGTCCAAGGCTCGTTGCACCGCCTGCTCGAGCAAACCAGGCAGCTGTCCGGGGGTGGTCAGGGTGCGGCAGAAGACTGCCACGTCACTGAACACCGCGTCATTGTTGACCTCCTGAAAGAAGTCGGAGCCAACCTCGGCCAGCGGCACCTGGCCGCACAGGGCCAGGACCGGCGCGTGTGACTTCTTGGCGTCGTAGAGACCGTTGAGCAGGTGCAGAGAACCCGGGCCGACCGTGCCCATGCAGACGCCGAGGGTTCCGGTGAGCTGGGCCTGGGCCCCGGCCGCGAAGGCCGCGACCTCCTCGTGGCGGACGCCGATCCACTCCAGCCGGTCCTCGCGGCGGATGGCATCGGTGACCGGATTCAGCGCGTCACCCACCACCCCCCAGATCTGCTTGACCCCGAGGTCGGCGAGGGCGGTGACGATGGTGTCGGCCACGTTGGCCATGCGGTGGCCTCCTTTGCTCTCTCTCAGCCCAGCGGGAGCGAGGGCGTCTGACTCAGCGTCCGGGGAGCAAATGAATCGGGGTCAGCGCGCTCCCAGTCGGCCGCCCAGCTCTCGGGCGCCTGGGTCAACAGCTCGCCCGGCTTCAGCCACTCAAACAGCTCGGCGTAGGTGCGCGAGTTCACGTGGTCAACCCGCCGGACCAGGTGGTGAGGCGTCACGTCCGCCGGGGAGTGCAGGCCCATCGAGGCGATCAGTCGCGTCGCCTCGGCCACGGCAGCGTGCTGGTAGCGGTACACGCGCTCGGTCTTGTCGGGCACGTCCAGGGCCCGAGACCGCTTGGGATCCTGGGTTGCAACCCCCACCGGGCACTGGTTGGTGTTGCAGCGCTGAGTCTGGAGGCAGCCGACGGCCATCATCATCGCCCGCGCCGCGTTGCAATAGTCGGCGCCCTGGGCGATGCGCTTGACGATGTCCGAACCGGTGGCCACCTTGCCCGAGGCGCCGATTCGAATCCGGTCTCGCAGGCCGGTGCCGACCAGGGCGTTGTGGAGCATCATCAGCCCATCGGTCAGCGGCGTGCCAACGTGGTCCTCGTATTCGCCGGGGGCTGCGCCGGTGCCGCCCTCGGACCCATCGACGGTGATGAAGTCGGGTCCCGTGCCTTCTTCCACCATCGCCTTGCAGATCGCCAGGAGCTCGTGCCGGCTGCCGACGCAGAGCTTGAAGCCGGCCGGTTTGCCGCCGGCGAGCTCGCGCATCTCGGCGATGAACCGGACCAGCTCGCGCGGGGTTGAAAAGACCTTGTGGCCGGGTGGGCTGACGCACGTCTGGCCCTTGGGGACGCTGCGAGCGTCGGCGATCTCCTGGGTGACCTTGGCGCCGGGCAGCACCCCGCCGATGCCTGGTTTGGCGCCCTGGCTGAGCTTGAGCGACACCATCTTGACCGCCTCGTGGGCGGCCTTCTCGCGGAACAGGTCGCGGTCAAAGCCGCCATCCTTGGTGCGGGCGCCGAAGTAGCCGGTGCCGAGCTCCCAGACAACGTCACCCCCGTTGAGGTGGTACTTGGTCAGGCCGCCCTCGCCGGTGTCATGGGCAAAGCCGCCCTTGGCGGCACCCTGGTTCAGCGCGGTCAGGGCCGCGCCGGAGAGGGCGCCGAAGCTCATCGCCGACACGTTGAGGAGCGCCATCTCATACGGCCGGGCGCAGTCGGGCCCTCCGATCCGCACGCGGGGCAGCTCCTTGGGGGGATCGAAGGAGTGG
>JBAVWI010000031.1:0-1881 GCA_049697735.1 Solirubrobacteraceae bacterium | reverse complement strand
GCGGACGAGAGCGCGGGACGGTCGCCTGACCCCGCGGGGGCCTAGCGCCGGGGCACTAGCTCGGGGTCGGGAACTGCGAGCGCATGACCCTGTCCCAGGCGCCGTCGGGCATCAGCCGGCGCTGGTTGATGAGCAGGCGCGCGCTCGGGGTGACCGGGTAGCGGGCGCGCGGTTTCTTGGCCTCCAGCGCCTTGGCGATCACGTCGGCCACACGCTCGGGCGGGCCGCCGAGCTTGGCCATCGGTCCGCTGTAGGCGCCCTCGGTCAGCTTGGCCACGGTGGCGTTGAACTCGGCGTAGGGGCCCTGTTCCCCCGTCGCCTGGGCCACTGACCCGGCCGCCGTCTCGCCGAAGCGGGTGACGATCAAACCGGGTTCGATCAGGATCACGTCGACGCCGAAGCCGCGCACCTCGAAGCGCAGCGCGTCGGAGATCGCCTCGACCGCGTACTTGGTCGCGTGGTAGAGCCCGCCGCCGGGGAAGGTGAGCCGGCCACCCATCGAGCTGAGGTTGACCACCTTGCCGAAGCGCTGCGCGCGCATCCCGGGGAGCACCAGCTGGGTAAGGGCCAGGAGGCCGAACACGTTGGTCTCAAACTGGCGGCGGACGTCGGGCAGGGGGACGCTCTCGACCGCGCCGGACTGGCTGTAGCCGGCGTTGTTGATGAGTACGCCGACCGCGCCCTCGGCCTCGGTGACGGCGCTGACCGCGGCCTGCATCGACGCCTCCTCGCACACGTCGAGGGCGAGCGTGCGGCATCCGGCCCGCTCCAGCTCGCTCAGGGTCTCGGGACGGCGCGCGGTCGCGTAGACGGTCCAGCCGTCGTTGACCAGGCGCAGGGCCGTGGCGTGCCCGATGCCCGATGAGCATCCGGTGATCAGTACGGCGCGGGATGGGTCTGGCATGGCGGGCAGCCTACCCGCGGCGGCTAGGGGCGGCCACTTACCCGCGGACGAGCTTCTTGTAGGTCAGGCGGTGGGGCCGGTCGGCCTCGGCACCGAGCTGCTCGTGGCGGAAGCTCTCATACGCCTCGAAGTTGCCTTCGAACCACCGCACTTGCGAGTCGCCCTCGAACGCGAGCACGTGGGTGGCGATGCGGTCTAAGAACCAGCGATCGTGGGACACCACGACGGCGCAGCCGGCGAAGGCGAGCAGCGCTTCCTCGAGCGCGCGCAGCGTGTCGACATCGAGATCGTTGGTCGGCTCGTCGAGCAGCAGCAGATTGCCGCCGCTACGCAGGAGCTTGGCCAGGTGCAGGCGGTTGCGCTCCCCGCCGGAGAGCTTGGCCACCTTGGTCTGCTGGTCGGTGCCCTTGAAGTTGAACCCGGCGGTGTAGGCGCGACTGTTGACGCTGCGCTCCCCGAGCATGATCTGCTCGTCGCCGCCGGAGATCTCCTCCCACACGGTCTTGTCGGGATTGAGCGCGTCGCGGGACTGGTCGACGTAGGCGAGCTTGACCGTGTCGCCGATGCGCAGCGCGCCCGCGTCGGGCTGCTCCTGGCCGGTGATCATCCGCATCAGGGTCGTCTTGCCGGCGCCGTTGGGGCCGATCACGCCGACGATCCCCGCCGGCGGCAGCTTGAAGTTCAGCTCCTCGATGAGCACGCGGTCTCCGTAGGCCTTGCGCAGCCCCTCGGCCTCGACCACCACGCCGCCGAGGCGAGGACCGGCGGGGATGTGGATCTGGACCTGGTCGAGCTTGACGTTGCGGTCCTGGGCGAGCAGCGCCTCATAGGCGTTGAGGCGCGCTTTGGGCTTGCCGCGTCGAGCCGACGCGTTCATGCGCACCCATTCGAGCTCCTGCTGGATCGTGCGCTGACGGCTGGACTCCTGACGTTCCTCCTGCTTGAGGCGGGCCTGCTTCTGCTCCAGCCACCCGGAG
>JBAVWI010000030.1:0-2437 GCA_049697735.1 Solirubrobacteraceae bacterium | reverse complement strand
CGTCCCGGTCGTGCCGGCAGCTGGCCAGTGCCGGCTTGTTCGCGTGCGGGCATCGCGGGTGTTATCGGCGCGGCCCCGGCAAACCTTCACTACCACGTGCGCGAAAACCTGAGGATCGATCAAACGTCCAGACGGCTAAAGGTTTGCCCGCCGCCCGCCGATTCTCTGGCTGAGCAAAAAATGAGGGGCCCGTCTGGAAACGGACCCCTCGGTACGGCTAGTGATTACGTGTGCCCATGGATGGTCTCCTTCCAGTGAGCAGGACGGCTACCGGTAACAGTGGGCCAATCGGCAGAAATGACGTCGGGCTTTAGGCCCGACGTCTATTTTTCTGGTCAGTTTTCTGACAAAAGCCCGTGCAATATCGAATCGGGGCTTGAGTTCGAGCCCAACGCTGCCGAGGAGAGTGCCTCTCCGGCCAGGAAAAAGCGCTGCAAACCGCACCATACCTCCGCGAAAGCGGACGCTTTGGGTGGACGGATAGGCCGGTCGGCGCTTAAGCGACTTCGAGCAGCAAACGCGAGTCGACACCGAGCTCCGCGCGCAGGTTGCGCTTGAGCTGGTTGTGGATCTGGCACACCCGACTCTCGGAGACGCCGAGGATCTCACCGATCTCGCGTAGGGTCAGCTCTTCCACGTAGAGGAGCATGGCCACGTGCTGCTCGCGCGCGTTGAGCCGGTCAAAGGCGGATCGGAAGCGCGCCATCGCGCTCTCGTGGAGGGCCGTCCGCTCGGGATCGCAGGCCGGGTCGGAGCTGGCCAGGAGGTCGAGCCACTCGCTCGGGGCGCCGTCGTCACTGCCGGCCAAGGCGTTGAGCGAACCGATCTCCGTGCGGGCGATGTCATCTTGCAGGCTCGCCAGCTCGGCTTCAGTGATGGCCAGGGCGGCGCTCAGCTCCTCCGGCGTCGGCGGTCGGCCGTGGCCTCGCATGAAGCGGTCAGCGGCACGGTTGACCTCGCGCTCGAGTCGTCGCAGGGAGCGTGGAGCCCAATCGAAGGCCCGAAGCTCGTCGACCACGGCGCCGTGGACCCGCTTCCACACGAATTGCTCCAGTGACGCTCCCTTGGCCGGGTCATAACGATCGATCGAGCGGACGAGCGCCTCCAAGCCGCAGGACATGAAGTCCTCCACCCCCCGGTGGGGCGGGATATCGCGGGCCTTGCGGTAGACGATCGACTTGACCAAGGGGGTCAGCGAGAGGACAAGCCGATCACGCGCACGGGTGTCTCCCTGGTCGCGGTACTGGCGCCACAGAGCGACGCGCTCCGGCTGGGACATCCGTCCGCTGGGCTGGATTTGCTGCAATGTGCCTTCCGTGGTCACGTGGCCGGTGTCCTTGCATCGGCAGCGCGGCCGCCGGCTGGACCGCAACCCCTGCTGGTTTTGCTCCGTAGCAGCTACGGATCGCACCGGCGCCCCACCTCATACCTGCCATGCCCCTCTCCCCCCTGCTTGCCCGCTATGACCACGTCCTGCTCGATCTCGACGGCTGCGTGTGGGTGCAGGACACGTGCATCGCGGGCACCCCCGAGGCGCTGAGCGAACTGCGGGCGGCGGGGAAGACGCTCTCGTTCTTGACCAATGACGCTCGCCATTCGCCGGAGGAGTACGTGCGCAAGCTGTGGTCACTCGGGCTCAAGGCCTCGCTGGAGGAAATCGTCAGCGTCGGCGCCGCCATCCAGTTTGCCCTCGCCGGGCGGCTCCCCGGGGCCACCGCCTACGTCATCGGCGCGCCCGCCATCTTCCGCCACGTCAGCGAGTCCGGCCATCAGATCGTCAACGGCACGCCCCACGCGACCAGTGCCGACGTGGTTGTGGTGGCCGGTCACGACAAGTTCACCTTTGCCGAGCTGCGAGATGCCACCCAGGCGGTGCTGGCGGGCGCCGAGATGATCGCCGCGGGCCGCGATCGAACCTTCCCTGTCGCCGACGGTCAATGGCCTGGCACCGGGGCGCTGGTGGCAGCGCTCGAGTACGCCACCCAGCGCACCGCCCGCATCGTCGGCAAGCCCGACCGCCTGATGTTCAGCGCCGCCCTGGATCGGCTGGGGCCCGGTCTTGCCCTCATGATCGGCGATCGACTCGACTCCGATCTCGCCGGCGCGGCCGCCGCCGAGATCGACGGGGCGATCGTGCTCAGCGGCGTCACCACTCGCGAGCAGGCCGAGGCTGCCGTCTCACCCGCGCCGGTGGCGATCGGCGAGAACCTGCGCGCCCTGGTGCTGACATGAAGCTCGTGCTGATCGTCAACCCGTCGGCCGGCGGCGGCCGGGCGGGTCGCGCGCTCGATGACGTCGAGAACGAACTCACCCGTCTTGGCCTCGAGCACCGCACCGAGCCCACGCGCACCCTGGAGCATGCCCGAGAGCTCGCGCATGCCGCCGCCGCCGCAGGCGAGACGGCCGTGGCCTTTGGGGGCGACGGCCTGGCTGGAGC
>JBAVWI010000029.1:0-10119 GCA_049697735.1 Solirubrobacteraceae bacterium | reverse complement strand
CACTTCAGCGGGCTGCCCACCGGTCTCGCCCCGGGGGAAGGGTCGACCGGCGGCCTGCGGCCGCTGGGCCGCTCCTTCGCGGCGCTGGCCTCGGAGGCGCGCTTTCTCGCCAACCCGGTGTCGCTCGACTATCGGGGCCAGCTGGCCGAAGGGGTCGAGGACCACGCGTCGATGGCGCCCCTGGCCGTCAGCACCACCTCGCGCCTGGTCAGCCTGATCCATCGACTGGTGGCGATCGAGCTGATCGTCGCCGCCCAGGCGATCGATCTGCGCGGGGGGGCCGAGCGCCTGGGAGGTGGTACCCAGCGCGCCTACGCCCTGGTCCGTGAATACGCGGGCCAGCTGACCGACGAAACCGAGTGGAACGCCGACATCGACGGACTGACCCTGTTCGTGGGCGAAGGTCAGCTGGCCAGCCGAGTGGCCCGCGTGGCCGGCTCGCGCCCGGGTCTGTCTGAGCACGCGCCCCTGGGGATCTGATGGCCAACGGCGCCCTCGAGCGTGCCGCCCGGCTGTTGGACCGGTTGGGAGAGAATCAAGCCGAGCTCACGGTGTCTGAGCTGGCCAGCGAGGCCGGGGTGCCGACGAGCACCGCCTACCGGCTACTGGCCGAGCTCGAGCAGTACGGACTGGTCCAGCGGCGTCCCGACGCCACCGTGGTGCTGGGCGCTCGGATGGTCGCCCTGGGTCGCACCGCCGAGGACGGCCTGCGCGAGCGGCTCGTGGAGCCGGCGCGGCGGCTGATGGCACGGTTGAGCGAGCAGGTCGGGGAGACGGCGATCATGACCGTGCCCTGCGGCCTGGAGGGCATCGTGCTGCATGCGGTGGAGACCGAGCGCCATTCCGTTCGCCTGTCCTACGCGCTCTACCGGCGGGCGCCGATGCACCGGGGTGCCTCGGGCAAGATTCTCGCTGCGCACCTCGACCCGGCCGAGCAGGAGCGGCTACTGGCGGCGGTCGGTTCACCCGCCCTGTCCGCCGAGCTGACCATGATCCGGCGAGAGGGGTTCGCGCTCACGTTTGGAGAGCTTGACCCCGGTGCGGCCGCGGTGGCGGCCCCGATTCTCGACCGCCGGGGGGAGATCGCCGCCGGACTGTCGGTGGCCGGCCCCGTGCCACGTATCACCGCCCAGCTGGATCGGGTTCGGCGGGCTGTGATCGAGACGGCTCAGCAGATCGAACGCGCCTACCAGAGCTGACCCGTCCGGCGTGGCCCCGGGGCCGTGCGGCAAGATGATCGGGTGCCAGGTGAAGTGACACAGTCAGCTCCGATCGGCCCCAGTGCCCGGCTCCAGCGACACGCCCCCTGACTCAGACGTCTCGGCGCGCGGTGCCGACGCCGCGGGCGCAGCCGAGGTGGGCCTGCGGGAGGAGCTTGACACCGGCCACACAGTCCTGCGCGGACGTGGCCGCGCGGTCCGAATAGGCCACCGCCCGCGGAGCGGCAAGCACGCCGACACCGGACACGAGCTCGGCGTCATCGGCGGCCTCGCCGCCCTGAGCCTGGACGCCCTGTCCAGCGTCGCCTACGGCCCCGAGGCGATGATGTTGGTCCTCATCGCCGCCGGCACCGGGGCCCTGAGCTACACGCTGCCGTTGACGCTGGTCATCACCGGGATGCTCGTGCTCCTGGTCATCTCCTACACCCAGGTGATCTCCGCCCACCCCGACGGCGGGGGCGCCTACGCGGTCTCCAAGCGCAACCTCGGACGCTGGCCGGCGCTTCTGGCCGCCGCCTCGCTGGTGGTCGACTACGTTCTCACGGTTGCCGTCAGCCTGGCCGCCGGGGCGGCGAGCCTGGCCAGCGTGTTTCCCTCGCTCTCGCATCACCTGGTGCTGGTGGCTCTGGCCGGCCTGGCCATCCTGACCGCGGTCAACATGTTCGGGATCACCGAGTCGGCGCGGCTGCTGCTCGTGCCTTTTGCCGTGTTCCTCCTCAGCATCCTGGCCGTGATCGTGATCGGCCTGGTGCAACCCCAGGTCGAGGCGGTGGTTGGTCGCCCCGAGCCGTTCAAGGTCACCGAGGCGCTCGGCATCATCCTCATCCTCAAGGCCTTCGCAGCCGGGTGCTCGGCGGTGACCGGAATCGAGGCGATCGCCAACAGCGTCCCGGCGTTTGCGCAGCCCCGGTCCCAGACGGCGGCCAAAACCGAGGTCACGCTCGGCGTCCTGCTCGGGGGCATGCTCGTCGGCCTGGCTGTCCTCATCCACATGCACCACATCGTGCCGCGCGGCGGGGTGACAGTGCTCGCGCAGCTGACCGCCAGCTCGCTCGGTTCCGGCTGGCCGTTCTACGTCTCCAATCTCGCGGTGACGGTGGTGCTGGGCCTGGCCGCCAACACCAGCTTCGGCGGCCTGCCCGTCCTCATGAGCTTGCTGGCCAAGGATCACCGGCTCCCGCACGCGTTCTATCTCCGGGCCGAGCGTCCCGTTTACCGGATCGGGATCATCTCGCTGGCCATCGCCGCGCTGCTGCTGCTGGTTGCCGTCAGCGCTCAGACCACCCAGCTCGTCCCGCTGTACGCGATCGGCGTGTTCATCGGCTTCACCTTGAGTCAGCTCGGCCTGGTCCGCCACTGGTGGGCGGAGCGGCCGAAACGGTGGCGACTGCGGGTGGCCGTCAACGGCGTCGGCGCCGTGATCACCGGGATCGTGGTCATCGTCCTGCTGGGAACCAAGTTCCTGGCCGGCGCCTGGGTGGTCGTGCTGATCGTGCCGGCCTTGATCTTCCTGTTCGCGCGGACCGAGAGCTATTACGAGGAGGTCGCCCGCGAGCTCAAGCTGGGGCGCACGCCGCCCCTGCCTACCAAACGGCCGAGCATTGTCATCGTGCCCACCTCAACCGTGAACCTGCTGACTGCGCGAGCCCTGAGCGTCGCCTTGTCGCTTGGCGACACAGTGGTCGGGGTGGCCGTGGCCGGGGACGAGGACGAGCGTGAGGAGATCCTTCGCAACTGGGGGGACTGGGAATGCGGGGCTCCGCTGGAGGTCCTGGTCGACGGTCATCGCTCGCTGATTCGCAGCGTCCTGCGCTACGTCGAGTCGATCCACGAGGAGGACGCCTGGGTAACCGTCCTGATCCCCGAGATCGTGCCCCGCAAGCGCCGCCACGAGATCCTTCACAATCAGCGCGGCCGGCTGCTGGCGGCGGTACTCAAGTCCCGAACTGATGTGATCGTCGCCATTCTGCCCTTCCATCTCCACGATTGACCGCCGGCGCTGAGTGCTCAGGACCGGGCCGCCGAGCGAACGCGCTCGGCGGCCCGGGGTCCGTTGCGCGGACGCCGCCGGCGCTGCGGCGGGCCGGGCACGAGGCGGTCCTCGCTGCCGGGTCTGAGGACGACGATCTCGCCCGAGGCGTTCTTGAGCAGCCAGGCGACGTCGTCGGGGCCGAAGCCATGCCCGTCGGAGCTGGCCGCGGCGATCACGATCCGGTCAAAGCGCTCGTGCGTGATCGTTTGACGGAGGGCGTGGCGATAGTCCCGGCCGCGCTCAAGGCGCGAATCGACAGCGACTCCGAAGGCGACGCCTCGGTGCTCGATTGCCTCCTGTAGCGGTATCGCCAGGCCGGCCTGGCGAGGTAGCGGGGCATCCAACGGCAGGTGGAGCGGGACCCGGGCCAGGAACACGGGGACCAGGACCGCGTCCTCGGCGCGGGCGAGGCGCAGGGCCGCGTCGAGCGCCCGCTGGGAGAGGGCTGAGGCGACGAACGGAAACAGGATCCGGCGGGTTACTCCTTCCGGCAGCTGGACAGGGCGGCGGCGGATGAGCGCGCGGTGGCGCACGGCGAGGCCGAGCAGAGACACCGCCAGCACGCCGATGACGACGATCAGCCCGATGATCACGCCTTTTCCTCCCCGCTGCGCTGGGTGCGGTCGGCAACGATGCGCAGATCGACTCCCGGGAGTGCGCCCATGAGGCGGAAGGGCAGCGCCGGGGTGGTCAGCCGGCGCAGCGCCGAGCGAGGCTCGGGCGCCCCGATCAGGACGTAGGTCGTGCCCCGATCCCGGGCTACCCGCTGGGCGACGACGGCAACATCGTCGCCGGGCTCGACGAGGAGATGCGCGCCCAGGACACTGGTCAGCCGCCGCAGGGCGTCGAGCTGCTCCTGCTCCTCGGGCCTGGGGTCGTGGTCGGCCACCCAGAGGACATCGAGCTCGGCACCCAGCCGCTGCGCTGATCGCCACGCCCGCCGCACGACCCGCTGGGACCGGGGTTGGAGAGTGACCAAGGCGAGCAGGCGCTCGCCGATCGCCTGCGGGGCGGTGCTGTCGACCAGCCGCTCGTCGCGAACCCGGACCGACCCCTCGGTGGGCAGCCGCTTGGCCTCGATCTCCTCTGCGACCTGGCGCAGGGCCACCTCGCGCAGGGCCGACAGGTTCTCGAGTTTGAAGAAGTTGTTCAGCGCGCTCTGAATGCGCTCCGGCGGGTAGACAAGCCCAGCCTGAAGGCGGGCCACGAGTGAGGCCGGGGTGATGTCGATGAGGACGACGTCGTCGGCCGAGGTCAGGGCGGCGTCGGGAACTGTTTCGCGCACGCGCGTCCCGGTCAGCTCAGCGACCTGATCGTTGAGGCTTTCCAGATGCTGGACGTTGACGGTCGAGTACACGTCGATCCCGGCCGCGAGCACGTCAGCTATGTCCTGCCAGCGCTTCTCGTGCTCAGCCCCCGGTACGTTGGTGTGGGCGAGCTCGTCGATCAGGCACAGCTCGGGCGCGCGGTTGAGGATGCCGGCGAGGTCCATCTCCTCAAGCTGGGTCTCGCGGTAGGCAAGCCGCCGGCGCGGCACCTGCTCGAGGCCGACGGCCTGAGCGACAGTTTCGGCGCGCCCGTGGGGCTCCAGGTAGCCGATCACTACGTCCCGGCCGGCCTCGGCCTCGGCCTGTCCTTCCTGGAGCATCCGATAGGTCTTGCCGACCCCCGCCGCCATCCCGAGGAAGACCTTGTAGCGACCCCGGCTGAGGGCCACGAGCTCACCCCGGCCGCGGTCGGTTGCGGGCGAGCTGGGGAGAAGTTGACGGGCCACTCATGCGCCGAGGAGGTTGTGGACGACGAGGTCGATCAGCTTGATGCCGATGAACGGGACGATCAGGCCGCCGAGTCCGTAGATGAGGAGGTTGCGGCGCAGCAGTGCGCTGGCGCCGACAGGGCGGTAGCTGACGCCCTTGAGCGAGATCGGAATCAGGGCTGGGATCACGATTGCGTTGAAGACGATCGCCGAGATGACCGCGGAGCGGGGGGTGCCGAGGCTCATGATGTTGAGGACGTGCAGAGGTCCCTGGCCGCCGCGGCTCGTGGCCCAGGTGGAGAGGAAGATGGCGGGGAGGATGGCGAAGTACTTGGCGACGTCGTTGGCGATCGAGAAAGTTGTCAGGGCGCCGCGGGTGATCAGCAGCTGCTTGCCGACTTCGACGATCTCGATGAGCTTGGTCGGATTGGAGTCGAGGTCCACCATGTTTCCGGCTTCCCGCGCGGCCTGGGTGCCCGTGTTCATGGCTACCCCGACGTCGGCCTGAGCGAGCGCGGGAGCGTCGTTGGTGCCGTCGCCGGTCATCGCGACAAGCCGACCCGAGGCCTGCTGCTCCTTGATCAGCTCCAGCTTGGCCTCGGGCGTGGCCTCGGCCAGGAAGTCGTCGACGCCCGATTCCTCGGCGATCTTGGCCGCTGTGAGCCGGTTGTCACCGGTGATCATGATCGTGCGGATGCCCATGGCACGCAACTGATCAAAGCGATGGCGCATGCCGTCCTTGATCGTGTCCTTGAGGTAGATGACGCCCATGACCTGGGAGTCGCGGGCGACCGCGAGCGGCGTTCCGCCCTCGCGCGAGATGCGGTCAAGCACGGCCTGTAGCTCGACCGGTGGCCGGCCTCCCTCGGCGGCCACGAAATTGATCACCGCGTCGCCGGCCCCCTTGCGCAGCTGGCGGCCATCGAGGTCGACCCCGCTCATCCGGGTCTGGGCGGTGAAGGCCACGAACTCGGCCGCCGCGGAGGCCATGTCGTGTTCGCGGATCCCGTATTGCTTGGCCAGGACCACGATCGAGCGTCCCTCCGGAGTCTCGTCGGCCAGCGAGGCGAGTTGAGCGACCTCAGCCAGCTCGGCCTCGGCGACCCCCGGCATGGGAATGAACTCCGAGGCCAGGCGGTTGCCGATCGTGATCGTGCCCGTCTTGTCGAGCAGGAGAACATCGACGTCGCCCGAGGCCTCCACGGCACGACCGGACAGGGCCAGTACGTTGCGGCGCACAAGGCGATCCATGCCCGCGATCCCGATCGCTGACAGCAGCGCCCCGATCGTGGTCGGGATCAGCGCCACCAGCAAGGAAATAAGCGTCGTGTCGGAGATCGAGGTGTGCGAGAAGAGGCCGAAGGGCCGCAGCGTCGCCACGACGATCATGAAGATCAGGGTCAACCCGGAGAGCAGGATGCCCAGCGCGATCTCGTTCGGGGTCTTGCGCCGGGCCGCGCCCTCGACCAGCGCGATCATGCGGTCCAGGAACGAGTGGCCTGGCTCCTGGGTGATCTCGACCACGATCCGGTCAGAGAGGACCCGGGTCCCCCCGGTGACGGCGCTGCGGTCGCCACCGGACTCGCGGATGACGGGAGCCGACTCACCGGTGATCGCCGACTCGTCGACCGAGGCGATACCCTCGATCACGGTTCCGTCGCCAGGGATCAGCTCGCCGGCCGCGACCACGACCATGTCGCCCTTGGTCAGCTCGGAGGCCTGACGGGTGCCGCCGTCACGCAGGGTGGCGACTGTCTCTTGGCGGGTGGCGCGCAAACTGTCGGCCTGGGCGCGGCCGCGTCCCTCGGCGAAGGCCTCGGCGAGGTTGGCGAACACGACCGTCAGCCACAGCCAGATCGCGATCGTGAACGTGTACCACCCCGGTTGTGAGCCTCCGCCGCCGATCGTGCCTCCGCCCAGGACCTGCACGATCCAGGTGATCGATGTGATGACGGCGCCGAGCTCGACTACGAACATGACCGGGTTACGAACCTGTACCCGGGGGTCGAGCTTGAGCAGGCTGTCGACCAGCGCCCGGCGCACGAGGTCGCGCTGGAACAGCGACACGGCGCGGCGCTCGCCGCCGGCCCGCAGGGGAGTGGGGGTTTCGGGGGTTGAGGTTGACATCAACGGCCTCCCGTCACACGATCGAGAGCGAGGTTGAGTTGCAGCACGTTGACCCCCGGCTGACCGGAGAAGCCGAGCCCGCGCCCGTGGGTGAAGGTGGCGACCAGAGTCATCACCCGGGCCAGCGGGAGACGACGGACGGAGGCGATGCGGTGGGCTTGGATCGCAGCGTTGGCCGGCGAGATGTCCGGATCGATGCCGGAAGCCGAGGTGTCGACTGCGTCGACGGGAATTTTGGCCACCGTCAGGCCGGGGTCATACGGCCGCTCCAGGGTCAGGTAGGCCGAGATATTGCTGGCCAGGGTCTGCTCGGTGAGGAGGCTGTTGGGGCCGTAGTTGGCGAAGCTCGACCCGGCTGCGTTATCGGCGGGAACTGTCCCCGACGGGCGGCTCTGGAAGTAGCGCGGGTCGGGGGTTGTCACCGGGTTGCCGGTGGCATCGAGCTTGACTTTGCGCCCTCCGGCACCTGTCACCACCACATCGGCGAACGACTGCCCGATGATCTTTGAGCCGACCAGCTTGCCGGCCACGCGGACCTGCTGACCGTTGGCGTTGCCGGGGAACGCGACCTGGCTGACACCGGTGATGACCAGCGGATAAATGATGCCGAGGACGAGGGTCAAGACGAGGATGCCAATCGCGGTGGTGATGAGATCGCGTTTCATCGGTACAGGTGGGGGGTCAGGCCCTGGACGATCGGTCCCAGGAGCAGGGCGGGGAAGAAGGTCAGCGCTCCGACGAGCACGATCACGCCGATCAGCAGGACAACGAAGGTTGGGTTGTCGGTCCGCATCGTTCCCAGGCCGGGCGGGCTGACCCGCTTGCCGGCCAGCGAGCCGGCCACGGCGAGAGCGAAGAGGATCGGAGCGAAGCGGGCGAACAGCATCGTGAAGCCGCCGACGAGATCGGCGAAGACGATCCCGTGGGCCCCGAGGTTGCCGGGGCTGGGCTGGACATAGCCCGTGTAACCGGCCAGCGCCGAGCCGTTGTTGTTGGCCTGGCTGAGATAGGCGTAGAAGGATTCGGAGAACTGCTGGGGCCCTTGCGCCACGGTCGAGATCGAGGCCCGTCCGGCGTGACTGGCGGTGGCCAGCGCGGTCGCGAAGAGGGCGGCCAGCGGGGTGATGAGGAGACCGAGGACGACGAGCTTGATCTCTCGGGCTTGGATCTTCTTGCCCAGGTACTCGGGGGTCCGGCCGACCATCAGCCCGCCAATGAAGACGGCCAGCAGTACGTAGAGCAGCATCGAGTACAACCCCGTGCCGACGCCGCCGAAGATGACCTCGCTGGCGCTCAGGTTGGCGAACGGGACGGCGCCACCGATGCCAGTGAAGGACTCGATCGCGCTGTTCACCGCGCCGCACGACGTCACGGTGGTGACGACGTCGAACAGGGCCGAGCCCGCGATCCCGAAGCGCTGCTCCTTGCCCTCCAGGTTGCCACCGCCTGAACCGGTGGTCGCGGCGGTGTGCAGCCCGGCGGCGTGCTGAGCCGGTGAGCCGTGTGCCTCGGCGAGGTAGGCGACGATCACGGCGCCAAGGAACATCACCATCATCGTCGAGTAGATGGCGTAGCCCTGGCGGCGGTTGCCGGCCATGCGGCCGTAGGCGAAGACCAGCGCCGCCGGGATTACCAGCACGACGAGCATCTCGACGAAGTTCGTGAACCCGTTCGGGTTCTCGAACGGATGCGCGGAGTTGACGTTGAAGAAGCCGCCACCGTTGGTGCCGAGCAGCTTGATCGCCTCCTGGGAGGCGACCGGCCCCATGCCGATGTGCTGGGTCAGCCCGGTGATGCCGCTGACCGTCAGGTAGTGAGAGAGGTTCTGGATCGCGCCCTGGGAGACCAGGACCAGGGCGATCACGATCGAGATCGGCAGCATGATCCACAGCAGCGTGCGAATGAGGTCAGACCAGAAGTTGCCCAGGCTCTTGCCGCTGCGGCCGAGTACCCCGCGGATCAGAGCCACGGCCACCGTCATCCCCACTGCGGCGGAGAGGAAGTTCTGCACCGTCAGCCCGGCCATCTGGCTGAAGTAGCTCATCGTCGTCTCGCCGCCGTAGTACTGCCAGTTGGTGTTGGTGACGAACGACGAAGTCGTGTTGAAGGTCACGTCCCAGGTGGCGGAGTGAAAGCCGGTCGGGTTCAGGCCCGTGAAGCTCCACAGCGTCTGGGTACGCAGGATCACGTAGAGCAGCAGCCAGCCGCCGAGGGAGAAGACGATCACGCTGCGCGCGTAGGCCTTCCAATCCTGGCCACGCCCGGAATCGACGCGCATGACCCGGTAAAGCAACCGCTCGGGGCCCCGCAGGACGGGGTCGAGCCAGGTCCGCCCGCCCGTGTACACGGCGGCCATGTAGCGCCCGAGCCCGAGCGCGAGCACGGTCAGCACGACAACGAAGAGGACGATGGTGAGCCAGCCCGCGAAGGTCATGGCCGGGCCCTAGAAACGCTCCCCACGCAAGAGCGCATAGAGGAGATAGGCGCAGACCAGCACCGAGACGATCAGGCCGAACAGATCACCGCTGCTCATATCCGGTCGATCCCGGTGATCAGAGCCAGCAGGATGGCGAAGGAGAGGACCCCCAGGGCGATGGCGACGATGTCCATGCCGTCATCTTGGATGGCGCCCCGTCAAGGGGGCATGCAGAATCAGCCCTGCGGCATCAAGATGTTGTGAAGACCAGCGCGGCGGCTGGGATCTCCACCGTCTCGAGCGGAAGCATCCGCTCGAGGAGCTCCAAGGCCGAAACCCGCAGAGCCGAGAGCGTGGGGGCCAGGACGGTTCGGGCTGCCGCGCGGTGGGCGCTGCGACCGCCGGTCACGGGGGAGCGGCTCAGCTCCGCTCGGGCTGCTGCTGCCGCGGCATCGCCGGCGACCCTCTGGGCCAGCGCTCGGGCTCGATCCCCGGCCGATTCGCCGACCGCCAGGCGCGCCGCCGCCCAGGCGGCCGCACCGGCGCCGGACCACGCCGTCTCGCGGGC
>JBAVWI010000028.1:0-2809 GCA_049697735.1 Solirubrobacteraceae bacterium | reverse complement strand
TGGTGAGTAGCCACCGATCTGAGCGAGCCCGCGTGAGCAGCCCGGCTCGCGACAAGCGCTGGAGCGCGATGGTCACCGGGGGGCGATGAGCGCCCACGAGCATGGCCAGAATTTCGTGCGTGAGGGGCAGCGTGATGTAAACGCCCTCAGGGCTCACCTTGCCCCAGCGCTCCGCCAGCAGCCAGAAGAGGATAAGCAGCCGGGCATAGACCCGTGGCAAATGGGTCACGGCTTGAGTCAGCGCCAGATAGCGAGCGCGATGAGCCACCCGGCTGACGATTTGGCTGGTGATGCTCGGCCAGCGGGCGATGCGCAACGCAAAGGCGGTATCGAGGAGCGCCAGCCGCGTCGGCCTGAGCACATGCCAGTCGACGGAGATGGGGAGGGGCGCATACTCGCCGTCCGTATCCCAGGGGCGAATCAGGTCTCCCGGCCCGAACAGCTCACAGGCGGAGCGCTTGCCCACCGTTACGCGCCGGATCATCAGACCATGGACTACGAACAGGCCCAGCCAGCCATTAGTGGCCGTCCTGCGCACCTCGTCCAGGTCCCAGCCGGAGGTTTCCAAGTCAATAGTCGGGGCCACGGCCAGGCGCCGGGCGGCCTGAAGCTCAGGTTCGTCGAGACCGGCCGCGAGGTCGGGGTCTGCGTCCAGGAGGGCCACGGCCGGGCGCTTGTGCGCAGAGCGCTCGCCAAGCATGAACTCACCTTATCGGCAGGCACAGGCGCCCGTTCACGAGAGAACAGCAAGCGTTCGCCGGATGACGACCTTTGGTCGGCCGGGTCGCAGAGCGGATAGGTGGAAGTGATCAACCCCCTAAGGAGCGGAGCACCATGTCTCCACAAGACCTCACAGCCGGACGTTCAGCTGGCACCCCCTTAAACGCCGAGCTTGACCCGATGGGGCGCTCCGACACGGAGAACCGGCGGTTGGCGGCCCGTGGTGCTGGCGATCGCGCCCGTCAGGTCGACGAGGTAGGCGAGCCCCGCCATCCCCGCGATCCCACCGCCGGATGGCCGGCGGAATCGCCTGTGACTCCCCAACGAGACCCCACACACGGTCCGTTCCACCAACCGCGGCGTTGAGTGAACTCAAACCCCGGAGAGCTCAGGCCGAGCGCGCTTCTGAGCGCACTCGGCCGTCGTTCGCAGAGACAGCGATTGTCCTGCCCGCCGAGAGCTGCGGGCTCGAGCCCACCGGACGCAGCGCGATCAGGTGTAGCTCGGAGAACATTCGCGGTCCGGCCGCGTGTTTTTCAGTCGGGGGCGGGGTAGGTTCAGCGGCGATCGACGTGTCGCCACGGTTCCCTGTACTACGTCAGCTTCGTGAGGATCCCCTGGGCCTAGGCCGGGCCGCGCAGTCGCGGCGCTCGGCGGAGCTCAAGCCGCGGACCAGCGACGCCGACCGCACGGTCGCTTCCATCTGCCCCTACTGCGCGGTCGGCTGTGGCCAGCGGGTGTACGTCAAGGACGAGCGCGTGATCCAGATCGAGGGTGATCCCGACAGCCCCATTTCTCGGGGCCGTCTGTGCCCGAAGGGCTCGGCGTCGTTACAGCTGGTCACGAATCCGACCCGGCTGCAGAAGGTGCGCTACCGCGCCCCGAGGGCGACGGAATGGACCGACCTTGAGCTCGATCAGGCAATGGACATGATTGCCGACCGGGTGATCGCCGCTCGCGCGGCCGGCTGGCAGGACGAGGATCCCGATAGCGGCGGCCTGTTGAACCGCACCCTCGGCTTTGCTCATCTCGGGGGGGCCACGCTCGATAACGAGGAGAACTACCTGATCAAGAAGTTCTTCTCGGCGATGGGCGCGGTCCAGATCGAGAACCAGGCTCGCATATGACACAGCTCTACGGTCCCCAGTTTGGGGACCTCGTTCGGTCGGGGCGGAGCTACCACCTTCCAGCAGGATCTGCAGAACTCCGACTGCATCGTGATCATGGGTTCGAACATGGCCGAGAACCACCCGGTCGGCTTCCAGTGGGCGATGGAGGCCAAGCGCCGCGGAGCCAAGCTGATCCACATTGATCCCCGCTTCAGCCGGACCAGCGCCGTGTGTGACCTTCACGTCCCGCTTCGCGCCGGCAGCGACATCGCATTCCTCGGCGGGGTGATCAACTACATCCTCGAGCGCGGGCGGTGGTTTGAGGAGTACGTCAAGGCCTACACCAACGCGTCCACGATCATCGGTGACGAGTATCGCGACACCGAGGACCTCGACGGGCTGTTCTCGGGCTGGGACGCCGACACCTCCTCCTACAGCGCTGACAGCTGGCAGTACGAAGGGACGCAGACGGCGCCCGCCGCGGGCCAGCCGGGACAGGGGGCGCCGCTCGGTCAGCAGGCGCACGGGGCGCACGGCGCCAAACTGAGAGGGGGGGAGCCGCCCGCCCAAGATCCCACGCTCGAGCACCCGCGGTGCGTGTTCGCGCTGCTGCGCAAGCACTACCGCCGCTACACCGCGGAGTTCGTCGAGCAGGTTTGCGGTGTGCCGCAGGACCTGTTCGAACAGGTGGCCGAGGCGCTGTGTGAGAACTCGGGGCGCGAGCGGACGAGTGCTTTTGTCTACTCGGTGGGCTGGACGCAGCATTCGGTCGGCGTCCAGTACATCCGCGCCGCCGCCATCGTTCAGCTGCTGCTGGGGAACATGGGTCGTCCCGGAGGCGGGATCCTGGCCTTGCGCGGTCACGCCTCGATCCAGGGCTCGACTGACGTTCCGACGCTGTACGACATCCTCCCCGGGTACCTGCCGATGCCCCACCCGCGCGAGCATCCGACGCTCGAGCACTACGTCGAGGCGATGAC
>JBAVWI010000027.1:0-7725 GCA_049697735.1 Solirubrobacteraceae bacterium | reverse complement strand
GGTCAGAGCCGCCGCCACCCGGTCAGAGCCTCCGGTCAGAGCCGCCGCCACCCGGTCAGAGCCTCCGGTCAGAGCGCCGCCACCCGGCCAGAGCCGCCGCCACCCGGTCAGGCCGGCGGGGCGTCCCGGACGGCCACGGTGACGCGGACGAGCACGCACACCTTGCCCGCGTCATCGGTGATCTCGACCTCCCACACCCAGGTTGTGCGGCCGCGATGCTTGGCCTTCGCCTCGGCGTAGACGGTCCCGGAGGTGATCGGGCGCATGAAGCTGGTCAGGTTGGAGAGTCCCATCGCGACCTTCCCCTCCCCCCTGACCATGACCGCCGTGCCCGTGCTGGCCAGACTCTCGGCCATCGCCGCGTAGACGCCGCCGTGCACGAGTCCAGCCGGCTGCTTGAGCTCATCCCGAACCCTCACCTGGCCGCGCAGCAGACCGTCCCGCGCCTCGGTTATCTCGAGACCGTAGAGCCGATCGAAGCCGACCCCGCCGATGCGCTTGATCTCCGCGAGCACGGACGGGCACGATAGCTGGCAGCGGCCCTGCGGCATTCCGGGGACCTCTCATCTACCCTTGCCACTCCGCATGGCTTCCCTGGACAATCTTCCTGCCGATCAGCGCGCCGTCCTGCAGCTGGTTTTGCAGCGCGGCCGCAGCTATGACCAGATCGCGACCCTGCTCTCGATCGACCGCGGCGCGGTTCGCGAGCGCGCAATCAGCGCCTTCGACGCCCTGGGCCCCCAGACCGGCGTCCCGGACGGCCGGCGCGGGGTGATCGCGGACTACCTCCTGGGTCAGCTCGAGCCCGAGGCGGCAGCTGAGGCCCGCAATGGCATCGCCGCATCCCCGAGCGAGCGGGCATGGGCGCGGGTGGTGGCCTCGGAGCTGACCCCGCTGGCCGGCGGCCAACTGCCCGAGATCCCCTCGACCCCGTCGGCACCGCCAGCGCCGGCCGGTGACGTCCCCCTGTCATCCCCGCCGATCCCCGCTTCCCCCCCTCCTGCCGCGCGCGCGCCAGACCCCACGCCGGCGCCGCCCGAGCCGATTGCCCCGCCACCAGGAGCCGAGGCTGGCGCGGCTGGCGCAGCTGACGCGGCCGACCGGGAGGGGCGGCGTTCCCTGCGTCGCGCGCGCCGAGACCGCAAGCCCAGGGAGCCCAAGCAGCCCACGGCGCCCGCGGCGCCTGGGCCCCTGGCGGCCGAGCCCAGGGTTCCGATCGCGGGTGACGGTAACGGTCGCAGTTCGAGGCGCGGTGGCGTCGTGCTGATCGCCCTGACTGTGCTGATCGTGGCCGTGGTGGCGATCATCCTGCTCTCCTCGGGCTCGTCGAACCCCAAGCCGGCGCCTGTTGCCACCACGCCGAGCCCGGCCGCGACCAGCGGATCGGCCAGCGCTTCGGGCACGACGCCCGCCAAGGTGGTCGCGCAGATCAACCTCACGCCTCCCGCCGCCAAGAGTAAGGCGGCCGGGATCGCCGAGGTCCTCAAGGAGGGCGCCAATCACGGAATCGCGATCGTCGCCCAGAATGTGATCCCGAACACGACCAAGCCGCCCAACGCGTACGCGGTGTGGCTCTACAACACCCCCACCGACGCCCACCTGCTCGGCTTTGTCAACCCCGGCGTCGGGGCCAACGGCCGCCTCTCGACCGCCGGGGCCCTGCCCACCAATGCCGCGCACTACAAGCAGGTCGTCATCAGCCTCGAGACCAAGGCAAGCCCGACGGCGCCGGCCAAGATCATCCTGCAGGGGACCCTGACGGGGGTCTAGGCGTCGTTGGCGTCGTTGGCGGCGGCCCGGGGCAACGCGTCCGAGCCTCGCGCGGCGGGTGCGGAGCGCTTGCCTGGGTGCTGACGATTGCGACCAGGCTCGGGCCGCGCACCCCGCCCCACCGCCCGCGTAGCCACGGCCAGCTGCCCCGAGTCCCATGACGACGGCCTCGGTCCGCCGGGCGCAGGCCCAGCCAAGGCGAGCAGCGCACACCTAAGGGCCGAAGAGCCGCTCCAGCCCGTCCAGAGCTTCGTCGAGCTTCCCCCGCGTGGCACGCGTGAGCATGAAGCCCCCGGTCCGCGAGTACCCGCGGAGCTTTTGCGCCTGGCTTAGGGTGACCTCGGTCCCGGTCCCGACGGGCTTGAGCTCGACGCTGATGACCGACTGATTGAGCACGCGCTCAAACGGAGTGCCGGTGATCTCCTGCTCCCAGGAGCGGCGCCACGGCGGGTCGGATTCGATGACCTGGAAATCGAGGCGCACCGACCGTCCCTTCTTGGTCTTGAAGACCTGGGTGAAGTGATCCTCCGAGACGCCCTCCACGCGCGCCACCCCCGGCCACCAGCGGGGCATATGGTCGGCATCGGCGATCAGCGCCCAGACCTCCTGCTGGGAGGCGGCGACGTTGCGGGTCCGGCTTGCGGTTGCCATCGGTCTTGACTAGGCGGGGAAGTCGATCACGGCGTGCACGGGATAGGGCTCGAGGCGGCTACGACCACCGAGTTCTGAGAGCTCGACCAGGAAGGCACAGCCGACGACCACGCCACCGAGCGTGGTGACAAGATCACACAGCGCACCGGCAGTTCCGCCCGTGGCCAGGAGATCGTCGTGGATCAGCACCTGGGCCCCTCCGGCCAGCGCGTCGGCATGGACCTCGAGGGCGTCGAGTCCGTACTCGAGCGCGTATTCGGCGCTGATCGTCTCCCCGGGCAACTTGCCGGGCTTGCGGGCGGGAACAAACCCGGCCTCGAGTTCACGGGCCAGCGCTGCGCCGAGGATGAAGCCCCGAGCCTCGGCGGCGACCACGAAGTCAACATGCTCCCCGGGGATCAGCGCCGCGAGGCTGATCACAGCCGCGTCGAGCGCCTTCGCGTCCAGCAGAAGCGGGGTGATATCCCTGAACAGAATCCCGGGGGTGGGAAAGTCCGGAATTTCACGAACGTACTCGCGCAGGTTCACAAACGGCTTGATCTAGGTCGCAATCTTGCGCAGATCGCGGATCAGCAGCAGATGCTTGAGGTGAGTGGTGACCGAGGCGAGGTTCTCCAGGGCCTCGATCGCCTCCTTGCGCCGGTCGGGGTTGCGCGAGCGCAGGGCAGGGGCCAGGATGCTCTGCAGCAGCTGCGCCTCGCGGTCGGCAGAACTCCGAAAAACGCGCAGGTTGCGCCCGCCGACGCCGTACCGGGCAAGCTCGGACACGGCGCGGACGATTTCGCGCTCGGTCTCGTCGTAGTAACGGTTTCCCCCCCGCACCTCGCCCTTGATGACGCCGAAATCGACCAGCTCGCGCACCAGCTCCTGGGTCGCCCCCGTCTCCTCCACCACGTCCTCGAGCGAGTACAGGGAGCCCGGGTCACGGACGGTGACGACAGCTCGGCGCAGGCCGCGACGCTCGCCGGCGGGGGGAGTCACCTCGTCGTCTGACCGCCCCCCGGCGAGCTCCCGGCGGATCACGCGGAGGGGCAGGAACTCGTCCCGTTGCAGCCGCAGGATCGTGCGCAGACGCTGGATGTCACTCTGGCTGTAGAGGCGGTAGCCCCCCTGCGTGCGGCGAGGGGTGAGCAGCTTTTGGTCCTCGAGGTAGCGGATCTTGGAGATCGAGATGTCCGGGAACTCCTGAACCAGCGCCTTGCAGACAGCCCCGATGGTGACTGACTTCTGACGCGGACGTTGCTCACCATCGTCGCGCGGCCCGGGCAATTCGACCCCCTCGACGGGGATTTCGGCGCTGGCCATCAGCGGCTCAGGAACGCGAGCTTGTACTTCCCGATCTGCAGCTCATCACCGTCGGCGAGGCGGTGAGAGTCAATCCGGCGGCGGTTGACGTAGGTGCCGTTGAGCGAACCGCAATCGTCAAGGAAGTAGTCGGTGCCCCGCCGGACAATCAGCGCGTGATCGCGCGACACGGTGACGTCATCGAGGAATACATCGGTGTCGGGACGGCGTCCGACTGTCATCCGGTCACCCTGGATGGGAAAGCTCTCGCCGGCTCGTCCCCCGCCGGCCCGGATAACCAGCGCGGCTCCGCGCGCCACAACCTCTTCCAATTCCACCGCCTCCAGCTCCCCCGTCTCGCCTACCTGATAAGTCGCCGTGGTGGCGCTGGCCGACTGCTCGGCCGACGCCAGAAATGCCCCGCACCGCTGGCAGTAGCTCGCACCCTCGTCGTTGGCGAAACCACACTCTGGGCAGTGCTGGGCCATTGACCCGGATTTACTCAGGCTCGCTGGCTGGCACCCGCCCAGCCAGGATGTCGGTGAGCTGCTGGACGTCGGCACCGGAGATGATCAGATCTCCGGTCTCGTCCTTCTTGCGCAGCCGGTTGACCAGCTCCGCCCGAAGGATGTCGATCTTGCCGTGCAGAATGCGCCGGCGGTAGGAGATTTCCATCTCCTCTTCGGTCAACTGCTTGATGAGGTCCTTCAGCTCCTGATCCGTCAGCGAGCCGAGGTCCGGAAACGTGTCCATACCGATGCTCCTCCCCGCTTCAGCGGGGTAATGGTCTTTGGCGATGGCCGAGTATAGCTTGGAATCCCAGAGGGTCAAGCTGAGCTTTAGGGTCGGCTCCAGCCCCTGAGCCGTTGTAAACCCTACGCTCTCCGAAGCTCGCGTGCCTCGGCGAGCCCCCGGCGGACGTAAAGCACGCTGGCCGAGATCGACAGGATGAGCCCGGTGTAGAGCATGATCAGCGCGAGCCAATGGACCCCGGCCATGGCAAAGAAGGGCGCGCCCATGGTCGGCGCCACCCCGATCCGGCCCGGCCAGTTGATCTTGACCTCGACGCCGTGCTTGAGGCCGTAGCGGCTGAGGCCGAGCATCAACAGCTCACGGGCGATGGCAACGCCGATCGCCCATCGCGGCAGCAGCGAGAAGTCAAACGCCACCACCATGCCGGAGACGATCAGCAGCCGGTCGACGATCGGATCCAGTAGCGCTCCGAGCCGGCTGTACTGGCCCGTGAGCCGGGCCGCGAAGCCGTCGAGGTAATCCGCCCAGCCGATGGCGGCGAACAGGATCGTCGCGACCGTGTCCCGCCCGTGGCGGCTGGACAGGGCAAGGAGGAGAAAAACCGGGATCGCGGCCAAGCGGACGTAGCCGATGGCGTTCGGGACCGTCCATGGATTCAGGGGTTGGTCTGACCGCGTCGCCGTCGGCGGGGGGCCGGAGCGATCGATGCCAAACAGGCGCCGTTTGCTTATCGGGGGGCTCATGGCTCGCCTCTGCCCCGCGCCGCGCGCCTGCTCAGGGCAGGCCGCGCCAGAGCTCGGCGACCGCCGCCGCGGCGCCCTGCAGCGGAACGGCCCGGGACTCGCGCCCGCGCCGGATCTGCACCTCGATCTCCTCCGCCTCGAGGGTCCGGCGCCCGACCGTGAGACGTACCGGGCAGCCGAGCAGCTCGGCGTCGGTGAATTTCTCGCCCGGGCCCGCGTCACGGTCGTCATAGAGCGTCTGCAGCCCAGCCGCCTGGAGCTCGGGATAGAGGCCGTCGGCGAACTCGCGCTCCGGAGTCCCAGGCTTGCCGAGCACGACCAGCTCCACGTCGAACGGAGCTAGCGAACGTGGCCAGGAGATCCCCTGCTCGTCGGCGTACTGCTCCACGGCCGCGGCGGCTACCCGGGCGGGTCCAAAGCCGTAGCAGCCCATCCACATAAGCTGGCTGCGCCCCGCCTCGTCGAGGTAAGTGGCGCCGAGTGGCTCGGAGAAGCGGGTCCCCAGCTTGAAGATGTTGCCAACCTCGATCGCGGGTTCGATCCGCAGCGCGGCGCCGCCGATGGTGTCGCCGGCCACCACCGTGCGCACGTCCACCCGCTCAAAGGAGAAATCACGGCCCGGCTCGACTCCGATGAGGTGGGCGTCTGGCGCGTTGGCGCCGGTGACGTAGGCCCCGGGCGCCACGCCGGCGTCAAGCAGGATCGGCAGCTGCGCCCCCACCGGCCCGATGTAGCCCGGAGGACCCAGGCGGTCTCCGACCTCAGCCGGGGTTGCGACACGGAACTCCGTCCCGAGCGCATTGGCCAGCTTGATCTCGTTGACACGATGGTCGCCCCGCACCATGAGCAGCTTCATCTCGCCGTCGCCGAGCACGACCGGGAAGGCCTTGAGCAGCGCCCCAGCCGGCACGTCGAGCTCGCGGGCCACCGCCTCGACGGTGCGCATGCCCGGGGTGGGGACGCTCTCGGGCGCGGCCAAGCCGGCGCCCAGGGCGACCGGCTGGGGGTCGGCGCTGGCCACTTCGAGGTTGGCCGCGTAACCCGGGGCCAGCACGACCTCGTTCTCGCCGGCCGCGCACGGAGCCATGTACTCGTGGGCGCCGAAGCCGCCCATCATCCCGACGTCGGCCTCGAAGCGGTACCACTCCAGGCCGCAGCGGTCGAACATGCGGTCATAGGCGGCCCGGTGGAGCTCGTAGGACTCGTCGAGCGCGGCCGCGTCGCGATCAAACGAATAGGAGTCCTTCATGATGAATTCGCGCGTCCTCAGGACCCCGGCCCGGGGCCGCGGCTCATCGCGCTCCTTGACCTGGAAGTGGTAGAGGATCAACGGAAGGTCACGGTAGGACTGGATCGCCGCGGCGACGTGACCGGTGACGATCTCCTCGTGGGTCATGGCCAGCACCATGTCGGCGCCGCGACGGTCCTGGAGCTTGAACAGCTCCTCGATCCCATAGCGGCCCGACTTGCGCCACGGCTCGGCCGGATGCAGAACGGGCATCAGCATCTCCTGGCCCCCGATCGCGTCCATCTCCTCGCGCACGATCTGCACGATCCGCTGATGCACGCGCCACCCGGCCGGCAGCCAGGACCACAGTCCCGAGCCGACCTGACGGATCAGGCCCGCGCGGACCATCAGCTGGTGAGAAATAGCCTCAGCGTCGGTTGGCGGCTTGCGCTCGGTGGGTAGGAAGTAGGTCGAAAGCCGGGTCACGCCGCTGCAAGCGTACCCGCCCGAAGGCCATACGGGCCGAGGGCTATCGTCTGATACGACGCACGATCTGCAGTCCGACCCAAGGAGAGCAAGCCATGGCATATACGGTCCCCGACCTTCCCTACGGCTACGACGCGCTGGAGCCTCACATCGACGAGGCGACCATGCGCGTGCATCACGACAAGCACCACCAGGCCTATGTGGACAAGGCCAATGCGGCCCTCGAAGGCACTGAGTACGCCGACCAGCCGGTGGAGGAACTGATCAAGAACCTCAGCTCGCTGCCAGCCGACAAGCAGGCTCCGTTGCGCAACAACGGCGGCGGCCACTACAACCACTCGCTGTTCTGGACCTGGATGTCCCCGGACGGCGGCGGCGAACCCGATGGAGCCCTGCGCGAGGCGATCGATTCCGCCTTCGGTTCCTTCGGCGACTTCAAGACCAAGTTCAAGGATGCGGGCGTCAATCAGTTCGGCTCCGGCTGGTCCTGGCTTGTCCACGACGGCAGCGGCCTCGCGGTCGTCTCGACCCCCAACCAGAACAACCCCCTGACCGACGGCAAGACGCCGCTGCTCGGTGTCGACGTCTGGGAGCACGCCTACTACCTCAAGTACCAGAACAAGCGTCCTGACTACATCGACGCCTGGTGGAACGTCGTCAACTGGGCCAAGGTCGCCGAAACCTTCCAGGGCCTGTCGGGCGGCGTGAATTCCGCCACCAAGGTGGGCTGAGCTTCAGTTTCCGCAGCGCGCGGCGGTGCGGCCAGGGCCCGCCGCCGCGCCCGCGCGAGGACCGCTCGCCACTCAGGCG
>JBAVWI010000026.1:0-2861 GCA_049697735.1 Solirubrobacteraceae bacterium | reverse complement strand
CTTCCTGCCCATGCCGGTCACCATCGTGCAGTCCAGCCTCACAGATCATCAGGCACACCGGCTCGGGCGACCACGATCTCGGCCCCGGCGGCGCCGGGGATCACGCTTGCTCCGTCAATCCCGCGGGCCGGGACACGCAGCTCCGTCCGGACCGGTCACGCGCGGGTTCACATCACGCCGATCTCCCCTCCCGGCGCGCTTCGCACCGCGTCCGCTTCGCATCCGTCGAGCCCGCAACGCGGGGCCGCGACCCCGACATCCCCGGTCGCCACCCGGCCGCATCAGCCCGTCACGACCGGGTCTGTGCCCATCGGCTCGGGCCCCGGCACGGCTGCGGGAACCCCGACCGTGCCCGTCCCCGTCAAAGTGCCGGCCACGCTCGCCGGGCCGACCGGCGCGACCAACCCCGTCAACAAGGTGCTCGGGTCGGTGCCTCTGCCCGTCCCCACAGCGCCCCCCGCCGCCGCCGGCCAGGTGCTGGGCACGGCGCAGGCCGCCGGGAACAGCGCGGCAAGCGCAGCCGGATCGGTCGCCTCAGGAGCCGCGGGGGCGGCTACGAGCGTCGCCAACAGCACCGCCTCGAGCGTCGCCGCTGCGACAACCAACCCGAGCGTTGCCAGCGTGGGTGACACGATCAAGTCGGTCTTGAAGCACGCCACCACCGGCTGAGCTCGCTCCCGCGGCCGCGGGCCAAAACCACCTATGGGATACTGGCTTCATCGGGGCGTGGCGCAGCCTGGTAGCGCGCACCGTTCGGGTCGGTGAGGTCCCCGGTTCAAATCCGGGCGCCCCGATATCAGAAAGGCCCTGCTAAGGCGGGGGCTTCTCTGGGGTCGGCCGGCCTTCGGGCTGTTTGAGACGAGTCGGAGCCGGGTATCCGCAGGCCGGGCGAGCCAGGGCCGGCAAGGGGCCCACGCCTCGTCAGGCCATCCAGGAGAGGGAGGAGTTGACATGCATTCATCCGGGTCGCTCGGGCGCCGGTTGCTCGCCGTGATGGGGGTCGCGCTCGCTGCCGCGGTACTCGCCGCGCCGACCGTCGGTGCGACGGGACACCGAAGCACCAACGCCGCACGCCCGCACGCCGCGCCGTCGTTGCCTTACCAGGATCCGCTGCTACCGGTTAGTCAGCGGGTCCAGGACCTGCTGTCAAGGATGACCCTGGCCGAGAAGATCGGTCAGATGACCCAGGCCGAGCGCGGCAGTGTCGACACCAACACGTCGAAGATCACCACGGACAATCTCGGAAGCCTGCTCTCGGGCGGCGGCTCGGTGCCGACGCCCAACACCCCGACAGCGTGGGCGGACATGGTCGACCGCTACCAGCGGGCGGCGCTCGCGACACGGCTGGGCATCCCGCTCCTGTACGGCATCGACACCGTGCACGGCGATGGGAACATGTACGGCGCGACGGTGTTCCCGCACAACATCGGCCTGGGCGCCTCCCGTGACCCGGCCCTGGTGCGGGCCGTGGAACATATCGCCGCGCAAGAGACGCGGACGACGGGACCCCAGTGGGTCTTTGCCCCCTGCATCTGCGTCGCGCGCGACGACCGTTGGGGCCGCACGTATGAGTCCTTCGGCGAGGACCCCAGCCTCGTGAAGATGATGGAGACCGCTATCGACGGCTTCCAGGGCCCTCCCGGGCATCTCTCGGCTCCCGACCGCGTGATGGCCACCGCCAAGCACTTCGCCGGCGACGGCCTGACCTCGTACGGCACCGGGTCCAACATGCACACGACCGGTAACTATCCGATCGATCAGGGCGTTGACCAGGTCAGTCACGCCACGTTTGACCAGTTGGCTCTCTCGCCGTACGTGCCCGCCGTGCGCGAGCACCAGGTGGCCGCGGTCATGCCGTCCTACTCGGACGTCCAGTGGACCGATTATGGGCTCGGCAACCGGATCAACATGCACGCCAACCGGGATCTGATCACGGGCTGGCTGAAGGATGCGATGAACTTCAGCGGGATCGTGATCTCTGACTACAACGGCATCGATCACATCAATCCGGAGACCTACACCTTCGCCCAGAAGGTGGCGGCGGGCGTGAACGCCGGCATCGACATGTTCATGCAGCCGCAGAACTTCGAGCAGTTCGAGTCGACGCTGACCGACCTCGTCAACACGGGCCAGGTGCCGATGACGCGGATCGACGATGCGGTGAGCCGCATCCTGACCAAGAAGTTCCAGCTGGGTCTGTTCGAACATCCCTACACCGACCGCCGCTACATCAACCAGGTCGGCTCACCGGCGCACCACGAGCTGGCGCGTCGGGCGGCCGCGGAGTCCCAAGTGCTGCTCAAGAACAGCCACCACGTGCTGCCGATCCGGGGCCACCGCGGCCACGGCGACATCTACGTCGCCGGCTCGAACGCCGACAACATCGGCAACCAGGCCGGCGGCTGGACGCTGACGTGGCAGGGCGGCTCGACCAATGTCATCCCTGGCACGACGATCCTCGACGGCATTCGCCAGCTGGCTCACGGCGACGTCACGTACAGCCAGGACGCCTCGGCGCCGATCCCGCACAACGCCACGGGCATCGTCGTGGTTGGCGAGACCCCGTACGCGGAGGGCTTCGGCGACGTCTACGGGCCGCAATGGGCGTATGACCCCGGCGACCACGGCGTGCCGCGGCCGGTCAAGGACATGCAGCTCTCGGCGGCGGACAAGGCGGCGGTCGACAAGGTGTGCGCGGCGGCGAAGCGATGCATCATGGTGATCGTCTCCGGGCGGCCGCTCATCCTCGATCCGGCTCAGCGCCAGGAGAGCAACGCGATTGTCGCCGCCTGGCTGCCGGGCAGTGAGGGCGCCGGCGTGGCGGACACGCTGTTCGGGGCCCGGCCGTTCACCGGCAAGCT
>JBAVWI010000025.1:0-2185 GCA_049697735.1 Solirubrobacteraceae bacterium | reverse complement strand
GCTCAGCGCCGGCCAGGGCGCCGCCGGCTGAGCAGCCGCACGACCCCGGCGGCCAGCGCGGGGACCGCCACCGCGGCCACGCGACCACGCTGACTGCCAGCCGTCTGGCCCGGGATGGCAGTCGACCGAGCCGGCTCCACTCCCGTTCCGGCAATGTCGGGGCGATCAGGCCTCGTGGCGGCGGGCGACGCCGCGGGGGTTGCAGCCGGCTCTGAAGGCTCGCTGCCACGCGGCGAGGAGACCGGAGCCGGGTCACTTGGCGGTGACTTGACCACCGCGGGGACGGCCGCTATCGCAGACGGAGACGGCGTCGCAGACGGAGACGGAGACGGGGCCGCAGACGGAGACGGAGACGAAGCCGCAGACGGAGACGGAGACGGAGCCGCAGACGGAGACGGAGACGGAGACGGAGACGGAGGCGGGGCAGCAGACGGAGACGGAGACGGAGGCGGGGCAGCAGACGGAGACGGAGACGGAGACGGGGCAGCAGACGGAGACGGAGACGGAGGTGCGCCGCCAGCCGGAACCCCGACCCGGCGTCCGAGAACTGCTTGGCGGACGACCGCGGCAGCGCCGCCCAGGGCGAGCAAGCCAAGGGCGAGAGCCACGGCCCAGGCAGGCGTCGGCTTCACTTCGGTGGCGGCACGTTGCTCCGTCCGCGTGGAAGTAGCGGCCGGCTTGGTGGGGGGGTGGGCTGAGCTGCGCGTGACGCCGCCGGTCCGGGCAGGCGATCGGGGCGCCGGGCCTTGCGCTCCGGACGGCCCGGAACCGACGCTCGTGGCCCAGGCCGGCGACGAAGCGAGAGTATGCGTGGCCGCGACGGCCGGCACGGTGGGCGTGGCGGGCGCCGCGCATCCGGCGCGTCCGGCGGCTTGCAGCGAGTTCAGCGCGACGCGCTCAAGCTGAGCCTCGCGGCCTGCGTTGACCCCGAGCACGCCCGCCGTGGCGCCCGGGCTGAGTCCGGGGTGGCCGGCCGTCCCGGCCCTGAGGGTGAGTACGCGCGCCGATGTGGAGGGGAGATCGATCAGGCAGCCCTGCAGGCGACGGACAAGGGCCTGGAGCCGGCGGTTGGCTCGAGCTTGGCGGCGGGCGCGGAGCATCGCGACTGTCCGAGGCGACGTGGGGGCGGCAACTGCGCTCGAGGCTGAGCCCGGCGCACCGGCTGAGCTTGTCGCCGACCCCGCGCCCGGCGCCGACGCGGGACCCGGTGCCGACGCCGTCGAGCTCGGGCTTGAGTTCGAGCTCGAGCTCGAGCCGGTGTTGGCGCTGCCCGAGTTGGCCCCCGGACCAGGGCCACCCGGCAGAGACGGTGTCTTGACTGATGGGGAGGACGGAACGCCGTGGGTGCCCGACACTGCCGGTGGGGCAGGCGCAGGGACCGGGGACGTCGGGACCGGTGGTGTCGGGACCGGTGGTGCGGGGACCGGCGGTGTAGAGACCGGCGGCGTAGGTACCGGCGGCGTCGTGACGGTCGGTACGGCGTCGCTACCGGCCGCCCCGGCCGCCGGGGCGGAGACGAGCAGACCGGAGATTGCTGCTGCGAGGGAGCGAATCTTCCGTGACATGATCGCGTGTAAACCTTACCTCGAGGAAAACCTCCCTAAACCGTATCTTACTTCGAGTAAACCTGCGTAAACCGCCATCGCTAGACTCTGAGGACTAAATCCGATCCCCGCACTAGGTATTATCGAGAGCGTGCCCCAGTTGATCGAAGTCTGCCCCCTGAACGAGCTTCCACCCGGCGGCAAGCGCCTGGTCGAGTGGGAGGATCTCGAGATCGGTGTGTTCAACTGCGCAGGGACTGTGTACGCGATCGAGGACCGCTGCTCGCACGACGACGGACCGCTCGTGGAGGGCGGTTTTGATCCCGAGGCCTGCACGGTCGAGTGCCCCCGACATGGCTCGCTGTTCGATCTCACGACCGGCAAGCCCAAGACTTTGCCCGCCTACGTCCCCGTCGACACCTTCGCTGTGTTGATCGAGGACGAAACGATCAAGCTGGAGGTGGAGTAGTGGCTACTCCCGACACCGTGACCCCCGCAACGCCGCTGGCACCGCTGACCGACAACGACCGGCTGCGCGGCATCAATGCCGACTACACCGAGCGCTACGGCTTCCACGATGCCGAGAACTACCTCTACAAGGCCCCCAAGGGACTGACGGCGGAGCTGGTGGCCAAGATCTC
>JBAVWI010000024.1:0-12574 GCA_049697735.1 Solirubrobacteraceae bacterium | reverse complement strand
CCTTCATGGCCGGGGTGGCCGCCAACGTGACCGCGTTCAACACCGTTGTCACCTACGACCTGATCCAGTCCTACTTCGCCAAGGACCGCGATCCGGCCTTCTATCTGCGCGCCGGGCGCCTGGTGACGATCGGCGGGATCCTGATCTCGGTGTTCACGGCGCTGATCGCCAAGGGCTACTCGAACATCATGAACTACATCCAGACCCTGTTCTCGATCTTCAACGCGCCCCTGTTCGCCACGTTCATCATCGCCATGTTCTGGAAACGGGCCACGGCATGGGGCGGATTCTTCAGTCTCGTGGCCGGGACGGCGGCTGCCTACGCGACCAATCGACTGGCCGCCTACAAGGTCATCTTCCATTTCGGCTCGCCACTCAGCGCCAGCTTCTGGCAGGCGATCATCGCCTTCCTCGCCGATGCGCTGGTGATGGTGCTCGTCTCCCTGGTCACCAAGCCGAAGTCGGTGGAGGAGCTGGGCGGCCTGGTCTGGGGGAGCACCCGCAAGGAGGAGCCGACCTCCGAAGCCGATCCGCGGGACAAACTGTGGTGGCGCTCGCCGATCCTGCTCGGCAGCGTGATCATGGTCCTGGTCATCGTCCTCAACATCATCTTCATCTAGGGGGTCGGCAACATGCCCGAGCAACATCAGCGTCCGTTCGGGGGTCACGACCGGCCCGCCGACCAGGGACCAATCCCGTCGACCGGCGCGACCGATGAGGAGGAGATCCGCGCCACGAAGGTGGCCAACCGGTTCGACATCCGTCGCCTGATCGGCGGGCTGTTCCTGCTCTACGGAGTGATCTTGACCGTGCTTGGGTTGGTCGGCTCCCACCAGGTCAAGAACAAGGCAGCCGGCATCAACGTCGATCTGTGGACGGGAATCGGCATGCTCGTGTTCGGCGCGCTGATGGTCTTCTGGGCGCTATCGCGGCCCACCATGCCCGAGCCGCCTGAGACGCGCGGCGAGGGGTCGGGTCGGATCCGCAGGGCGCCCGCCACCTAAGGGCGGGCCGCCAAGGGCGGGCCGTGGCCTAGGCCTGAAGCTGCGCGTTGACGCTGATCTCGATCCCGGCCAGCGCGCGGGAGATCGGGCAGTTCTTGCCCGCCGTCTGCGCCGCCTCCGAGAAAGCGCCCTGATCGATGCCGGGCACCCTGCCGGTCACCGTGAGCTCCGAGGTGGTTACCGTGGGGGCGCCGCCGACCTGATCGAGGGTCACCTTGGCGGTCACCTCGAGCTGCTCGGGATCGTGGCCGGCCTGGGAGAGCTCATTGGAGAGCGCCATCGAGAAGCATGAGGAATGGGCTGCGGCGATCAACTCCTCGGGGCTGGTCAGGCCGCCCGAGCGCTCAGTGCGTGATGCCCACGTGACGCCCAGATCCGAGAGCGCTCCGCTGGCGCCGTTGAGCGTTCCCTTGCCCTTGGGGAGGTTGCCCTCACAGACTGTCGTCGCCGACCTCTCCGCCATGGCCATCTCGGCTCCTCCTCGTCAGTGGTGTTCGATCACGCGGTCGATGAGCCCGTACTCGACCGCTTCATCGGCCTTGAAAAATCGGTCGCGCTCCATGTCGGAGTGCACCTGCTCCACGGTCTGGCCCGTGTGATGGGCGTAGATCTCGTCGCTGCGCTTGCGAATGTTGAGGATCTCCCGCGCGTGGATCTCGATGTCGCTGGACTGCCCTTCGAAGCCCGCCGAAGGCTGGTGAATGAGGATTCGGCTGTTGGGGAGTGAGAAGCGCTTGCCCTTGGCGCCGCCGGTCAAGAGGAGCGAGCCCATCGACATCGCTATGCCGACGCAGATCGTCTGGATCGGCGGCTTGATGAACTGCATCGTGTCGTAGATGGCCAGGCCCGAGTACACGGACCCACCCGGGCAGTTGATGTAGAGCGAGATGTCCTTGTCGGGGTCCGAGGACTCGAGATGCAGCAGCTGGGCGACGATCAGGTTGGCCACTTGGTCGTCGATCGGCGTACCCAGGAAAACGATCCGCTCGTTGAGCAGCCGGCTGTAGATGTCGAACTCGCGCTCGCCGCGCGCGGTCCGTTCGATGACCATCGGGACCAGGGGCATGGCCTCAACCCTAGAACATGCGCGACGGCACGGCCGGCTGGGAGACCGCTCCGGTCACGGAATGACCACCGCCGTGCCCTCAAAACGCCCGTCGCGGAGGTCGGCGAGGGCGCGTTCGGTTTCGGCGAGGCGATAACTCGTGACCGTGGTCTGAACCGGTACCGCGTGGGCTAGGGCGACGAACTCGCGGCCGTCCTCGCGGGTCAGGTTGGCCACCGAGCGGATCGTCCGTTCATGCCACAGGCTCTCGTAGGGAAAAGCCGGAATCTCGCTCATGTGGATGCCCGCGCAGATCACGCTTCCGCCAGGGGCGAGGACGCGCAGGGCCGCGGGGACGAGCTCTCCGGCAGAGGCAAAGATGATCGCCGCGTCCAGCGGCACGGGCGGGGACTCGTCGCTTGACCCCGCCCACACGGCACCGAGGGCCCGAGCGAAGGCCTGCCCCCGGTCGTCCCCGGCTCGCGTGAAGGCATAGACCTCTCGCTGTTGATGAACCGCCACCTGGCAGATCATGTGGGCCGCGGAGCCAAAGCCGTACAGGCCCACTCGGGACGCGTCGCCGGCGAAGCGCAGCGCGCGGTAGCCGATCAGGCCGCCGCACAGCAACGGTGCGATCTGTTCGTCTGACAGGTCCTCGGGGAGGGGCAGACAGAAGCGCTCGTCGGCCACCGTGAGCTCGGCGAAGCCACCGTCGATATCGCGGCCGGTGAAGCGAGCGTGCTGGCACAGGTTCTCACGCCCCGCCCGGCAGTAACGACAGTCGCCGTCGGTCCAGCCCAGCCATGGCACGCCGACCCGTCGCCCGTCCTCGGTGCGCCCCACGATCTGATGGCCGAGGATGACGGGCAGCTTGGGCGCCTCGATCTCGGCGTCGCGCAGATGGAGGTCCGTGCGACAGACAGCGCAGGCCAGGACCTCGAGCTGAACCTGACCGGGCCCGGGCCGGGGGTCGGGGACGTTCGTCGTTCGCACGGGCTGCCCTTGCTGCTCGAGGACGGCGGCATACACACCCCCATGATCCTCGGTTTATGGCTGCGCGGTTGGGGCAGCCTTCAGACATGACCTATACAGAAGATGACGAGAAGCACGACAAGTCGTACGCCGAAACGGACGAGAACGCTTCCCACGAGACGTCTGAGAGCTCGTCCAAGCACAAGCTGCCGTTCGCGCCCGCCGAGGACGACGACTCCCCGCTGGGCAGCACTGATCAGCATTCCGAGGCGTAGCCGTCCGCAGGCGCGTGAGAAGTTCATCGCGCCCCTTCAGGTAGGAGCGGGCAGCCGTTAGCGTTGAGACG
This sequence comes from Solirubrobacteraceae bacterium, assembly GCA_049697735.1. Lineage (GTDB taxonomy): Bacteria > Actinomycetota > Thermoleophilia > Solirubrobacterales > Solirubrobacteraceae > Palsa-465. Next base: position 9,207 of record JBAVWI010000024.1, on the reverse strand, counting down.
AAAATCATGGTTCCCGTGAATGCTCCCAACGTGCTCACCGTGGTACGAATCCTGCTTGTCCCGGTGCTGATCGTCGCTCTGCTCGAGAAGACCGGTGGCGGTGATCTGCTGGCCGCGATCGTGTTCGCCGTGGCGTCGCTCACCGACGCGATCGACGGTTACCTGGCGCGCTCGCGCAATTCAGTGACGACGTTCGGGAAGCTGATGGACCCGATCGCCGACAAATTGCTGATCATCGCCGCGCTGGTGGTGCTCGTCTCGCTGGGCCGACTCGAGGCCTGGGTGGCGATGGTGATCATTTCTCGGGAGTTCGCCGTCACCGCTCTGCGGCTGGCCGCCGGCGCCCAGCAGGGCGTGGTGATCTCGGCCAGCTCGTTCGGCAAGCTGAAGACCGCCACTCAGGTCCTGATGGTGATGGCGCTGATCGCCTTCGATGGCCGCTCGGTCTGGACTACCGCGCTCATCTACCTGACCGTGATCGTGACCGTGCTCTCCGGGGCCGACTACTTCTTCGGTCTGCGTCGGCGCCTGAGCGAGAAGGCCGCCGCGGGCGCGCACCCGCCGGCCGGCACCGAAGTCTGACCGCCGGCCCGGCCGGATCCGGGACGACCGGACCCGGGAGAACCCGCCATGGCAGCCCTAGGCGGTCGCCGCCAGCCAGTCGGCGAGACCGGTGTGAGCTACGGCGAGCTCGCCGGTCCGCAGTTCGCGGCGAATCTCCCCTAAGGTGCCGAAGCGCTCGGCGACCACGTTGTGCTGATGGATGGTCTCCAGGTTTACCTGCCGGGCGGAGACGAAGGTCTCGTCGGCGAGCATGGGGAAGCGGTCGATCACGCCGCGGACCATTTCCCGCACGCAGTCCTCGACGAACCGGGGGCGGCGGTGGGCCTTCTCGACGACATGCGCCTCGTCGGTGCGCTTCATCAGCTCATAGATCTCCGAGGACATCGAGCCCTCGACGATCTCGAGTAGGGTCGCCGCGTCGATCTCCTCCTGGCAGCGCTCGGTGCAACCGACGTGCAGCGTGCCGAGACCGCGCTGGTTGTGAGTGGCCACGGGCACCGCGGCAAAAATGCGCTCGATCTCGCCGGCGTCAAATCCATCGGCCTCCAGTCGCTCGCGGGCGTTGCCGGCCACCAGCTCCTGGGCGCACGGGCAGGCGGTGATGCCCTGGGCGGTGACCCCGACCAGCCGGCGCGTGCCCAGCTCGGTGGCTACGGCGAGGCCATGCAGCGTGTAGAGCTCCTGTGTGTTGACGCCCGAGACCGGGGCCGGCTTGTGCTCGGGGAAGCGCGCCTCGACACTGACCTCGGCGCGCCGCGCGCCCTGGCGGCTGCGCACAAGCTGGGCGATGTGCTCGGCGAGCGTCTCGGCTTTGAAGGTTGAGCCACCCAGAACGACCTCGCCGATCGCTTCGTTGACCACCTCCTCAAAGCGCGACATGTGGGCGCCCTTCTGGTTGGGACCGAGCTCGATCACGCATTCAAAGCGCGCCGAGAAGAGCTGCTCGTGACCGTCCTGACCCAGGCGGATGACCTTCTCGACGGCGGTCACGCCGACACGCGAGAGGCTCAGCGAAAGCGGCGGTGTCTGCGCCTGGACGTCCACGAGCTCGGTGGGGGCGGGGGTAGTGTCTGTCATCGGTCTCCGATCTGAGCGTCGGCGGGCCGGGTGGTCCGGAGGGGGGCTCGGGCGGCCGGCGTCACTAAGGGTAGAGGGGTGGCCGCGCCGGTCGGGCGGCGCGAGGCTTCGGAAGTCGTCTGGATTGTGGTATGACTCGTCGGTCGTATCAGGAGTTACGAGAGGGAGGAATCCCGGTTCTACGGTCCGGGAGGCCTCGAGACCAATAGAGGAGGAGCTCAGGGGCTGTGAGCGCTGACGAGATCGTTCTGTTGAGCGATGAGGCGCCGATCGTCGAATTGGACGAGCTGCGACCGATGATCGCCGAGGGGCAGGAACGGGGTTTCCTCACCATCGCCCAAATCCAGGCTTGCCTGGAAGAGGTCGAGGTGACCAAGGAGCAGGTCCAGGAGCTGCACGCCTACCTGGATGAGCACGGTATCGCAGTGATGGAGTCTGATGGCCGTCTCGCCAAGTCCGAGGCGGGCAGCGTCGAGGCCAGCGCTCAGAGCGCGGCGGCCCCGGATCCAGAGCAGCGCAAGAAGGTGGAGGTCGACCTGACCGTCGAGCCGAGCCTTGACTCGCTGCGTCTCTACCTGCGTTCGATCGGGCGGGTGAACCTGCTCACCGCTGAGCAAGAGGTGCTGCTCGCGCGGCGCATCGAGCGGGGCGACATGCTGGCCAAGCAGCAGATGATCGAGGCCAACCTCCGACTTGTGGTCTCGATCGCCAAGAGCTACCTCGGTCGCGGACTGACCTTCCTGGACCTGATCCAGGAGGGGTCGATGGGCCTGATCCGCGCCGTGGAGAAGTTCGACTATCGCCGCGGCTACAAGTTCTCCACCTACGCGACCTGGTGGATTCGCCAGGCCGTGACGCGGGCGATCGCCGACAAGGGACGCACGATTCGCATCCCGGTCCACATGGTCGAGAAGCTCAACAAGGTCGTTCACGTCGAGCGCCAGCTCGTCCAGCAGCTCGGCCGCGAGCCCAGCCCTGAAGAGATTGCCGCCGAGCTCGAGACCACGGCTCGTGAGGTCCGCGATGTGCTGCGGATGGCGCAGCAGCCGATCTCGCTTGAGAGGCCGGTGGGGGAGGAGGACGACTCTGAGCTGGGCGACTTCGTCGAGGATCAGACGGCCGAGTCGCCGTTCGAGCAAGCCTCCGAGCATCTGCGTCGGGAGAACCTTTGCCGCGCCCTGGCTGCCCTGCCCGAGCGCGAACGCGAGGTGATCCAGATGCGCTTCGGGCTGACCGGCGATCGGCCCCGCACCCTCGAGGAGGTCGGGCGGGCGTTCAACGTCACCCGCGAGCGGATCCGCCAGATCGAGAACCACACCCTGAAGAAGCTCGAGGCGCTACCCGAGGCCCAGCGCCTGCGCGATGCGTCCTAGCAGACTTTGTGACAGCCGCCGAGCCGGGATCTAGGTTCTGAGATGACCTCAGCCAGCCGCTGCCGGCGTGGGGCGCATCGCTAGACTCAGCGCCCCTCGGCGGGATTCCCGAGCGGTCAAAGGGGACGGACTGTAAATCCGTTGGCTCAGCCTTCGCAGGTTCGAATCCTGCTCCCGCCATTCGGCCCTCCCGGCCGTAAACCCGAGCCATGCAATCCGGCGAACCCGAGCCCAACGGCGGACTCGACCGTCCTCCCGAGGAGTCCACTGACTCCCGCCGCGCCGAGCGGCTGCGGCGCTTCGCCCTCCGGGTCGACACCCAGCCGACGCTGCTGGCCGCGGCTGATCGCATGCGTCGGCGCCTGCCCGGTGACGCGCGCTTCGGCGACCCTCTTTCCACCGCCGGCACCGATCCGGTCGAGGTCGTGGCCCGGGGGCTCTCCGCTCTTCAGCCGCCGGAGCGCAAGAGCCTGGTGCAGGAGCTCGGGCTGGCCGGCCTGCAGGTGTGGCAGTCACTCTCGGAGGCGGCGGGACGTGGCCACGGCGAGCTGGAGATGGCGATCCTGTTCACCGATCTGGTGGGCTTTTCGAGCTGGGCCCTGAAGGCTGGTGACGCGGCGACCCTCGAGCTGCTGCGCGACGTGGGCGCAGCCGTGGAGGGAGCGGTGGCCGATCATGGCGGCCGCATCGTCAAGCGGCTCGGAGACGGCGTGATGGCCACCTTCCTCGCTCCCCGGGCGGCCATCGATGCCGCCCTCGACGCCCAGGAGCGGGTGGCCGCGGTGGACGGCAACGGCGGAATCCCCCGCATGCGGGCGGGCGTCCACTGGGGCTCCCCGCGCAAGCTGGGAGGGGACTACCTCGGCGTGGACGTCAACGTCGCCGCTCGCGTCAGTGGCGCCGCCAAAGCCGACCAGGTGCTGATCTCCGATGCACTCCTGGCGCGCATCGAGCCGGACGGACTGAAGACCGGGCGGGCCAAGCGGCTGCGCGCCGACGGGGCGCCGCGGGACCTTCACGTAGTGGAGATCTCGCGCGCGTGACTTCACCAGGCCGGACTCGGTCGTCGGAATCGGCCGGCTTCCTGCCGCTGCAGCTTTTCGTGCACCGGCCCGCGCTGTGGGCTCCGCCTCAGCCCGCCGTGTTACCTTGATCGCGTTCCCAGCCTGAGCGAGGAGTGCGGTGCCCCTGGGTCCGCGACCGCTCGCGGACCGTCGATGATGAGCGTCAAAACGCCAATCCACCGTGCCCGGTTCGCCCTTGTGGCGGCCCTGCTGGCCGTGGCTGCCGGGCTGCTGGTGATCTTGAACATGACCCCGGCGCGCGCGGCCAGCGCCAGCCAGCTGCAGCAGAAGATCAGCGCCGGGCAGGGTCGCGCCTCGTCGCTCTCCGGTCAAGTGAGCGCCGCCAATCGTCAGGTGCACCGCCTCGGCGCGAGCGTGGCCACGCTCACCGCCCAGGTTTCCAAGCTGCAGGCCGACCTGGACGCCAAGCGCCTCGAGCTCCTAAAGCTGCGCAGTGAGCTGAGCGCGGCGCGCATCCGGCTGGCCCAGCTGCAAGCCGCCGAGGTGCGCTCGGAGAAGGTCCTCTCCCAGCAGCTTGTCGGAACTTACGAGTCCGACCGCCCCGACATCGTCAGCGTGGTGCTCGAATCGACCGGCTTCAACAACCTCCTCGAGCGACTCGCCTTCGCTCAGCGAATTCGCCGCCAGGACACGCAGATCGTCGGCCAGGTGAAGGCCGCCCGCCGCGCGGTCGCCGCTGAGGCCACCCGCCTGGGAAAGCTCTCGGTGCGCCAGCAGAGGCTCACGACGCAGGTTCTCTACGAGCGCAACCAGGTGGACCGGACACGGCTGACGCTGGTCTCTCAGGAGATTGCCGCCGCTCGTTCCCGGGACGCCAAGGCCGGCCAGCTCAACTCGGTCCATGGCCAGCTCGCCTCTCTGCACGGTCAGCTCAACAAGCTTCTCGCTGCCCAAGCCGCGGCCGCGGCACGGGCTGCCGCTCAGTCCAGCGCCTCGAGCTCGGGTGCCGGCCCGACCCAGTCGGGGCCGATTACCCCATCGAGTAGTGGTGGCTTCACCTTCCCGATGTCCAAGGGCGCGGCGGTTCCCCCCGGATCCTGGTCGCTCGACGACGGTGTGGACATTGCCGCACCCGGCGGCACCCCCCTGCTGGCCGTCTGCTCGGGCACCATTGTGCTGCATGGCATCGGCGGATTCGGACCGTCGGCTCCCGTGATTCACTGCGACGGCTCGCTGGCCGGCTATAGCTACGTCTACTACGGCCATGCCGGACCGGGCAACTGGGTCGGGGTCGGAACCCACGTGAGCCAGGGCCAGGTCATCTCCGAGGTCGGCTCCGGCATCGTCGGCATCTCCACCGGTCCGCACCTTGAGCTCGGTTTTGCCGACTCCAGCGGGTCGCCGATCGGGCCGGGAAGCGCCGGCGCGATGGCCTCCCTATTGCATTCCGCTTACGGCGGCTAGCCTGCCCCCTCGGCCGCGGAGCGTCGCGGTGGCCGCCGTCGCCGCCCGGTGTGACCCGATACCCTGAGCTCGAACGCCCTCTTAGCTCAGCTGGTAGAGCACTTCCATGGTAAGGAAGGGGTCGACGGTTCGAGTCCGTCAGAGGGCTTGGAAATACCCCGGTAATCCGGGGTTTTCTTGTTTTCAAGGAGGGGCCATTTGTAAAAATGTCCCCAGAATGTCCCCGGATCGGCGTACGATCTGCTGGCCATGGCGGCTTCGTTTCGCGTCCCCACCGGCCACGTGTTCCGCGTCGAGCGCAGGCGCGGCCCGATCAATGCGGCAGTCACCAAGCTTGGCTTTGCCTGCGCGCGGAGTACACGCCAGGTCAGTGAGCCTCGAAGATCGCGTCCCGGTCGAAGAGTGGCGTGGGATCGACACGCCCGTTGGCGCAATCCCGCAGATACTGCGTGATGACTCGGAACTCCGTCCGACCAGGGTCGAGGTGGGGTCGAGTCCCGTTTCTTTTGACAGTTGGCGAAGCTGGCTAATTCGTGGCCGCTCTCCATCCCGCGCCCGGCGCTCCATTTCGCCCAGTGCCGGCTTGGTTGCAGCAAGGCGGGCAAATGCCTCCGGCAAAGGGAGACGCCCTAGCCCCTGCTCTCGGGCCAAGTTGTCCTCGCGTTCTGGCTCGATCGGCGGCACCACGCCCTCATCCCGGACCCCCACCAGTAGTCGATAGGCCCGGTCATTGAGGTAGTCCTCTCGCGGATGCCAGCGTGCAATCTCGCTCAACAACTGGGCGCGGGGGATATCGCTGATGTCGGCTCGCAACGCAGCGCAAGCACCAGAGTCGCTGGCGTCATGCATTGCATGCCGACGGGCGGCGTCTTGAATGCGCGATGACGGATCACGCCTTTTCAGTTGCCACGAATGCACGCAGGCCAGTCATCAGAGTCCAGACGAATTCAACACCACCTGAGCCACCTCCGCGCGGCGCGGTCTGGCCACTGTCGCAACGGGCTAAGAGCAGCAGCATCGCCGGTCGCCCAACAGCGCTGTACCGTTTACGGCGATGAGCGAGACCTTGGATCTGACGATCGTCTACGAGTCCGGCGATGACGGCTGGGTCGTCGCTTCGATCCCCGAGGTCAAGGGCGTCCACAGCCAAGGCCGCACACGCGACGAGGCCCGGGCGAACGTCATCGATGCCCTGCGGCTGATGCTCTCCCCGCAGCCGCCCGATGCTCAGGACGCGCGGGAGCGCGAGCAGCTGCACCTGACGATCGCCGCGTGAAGCGGCGCGACCTGGAGCGCCATCTGCGCGCTCACGGGTGCCGGTTGCTCGACGAGGGTTCGAACCACACTCGCTGGGCCGGACCGCAGGGCGCTCGGTCCGTGGTGCCCCGCCATCGAGAGATCGATCACCGGCTCGTGCGGAAGATCTGCAAGGACCTCGATGTTCCGCCGCCCACGGGAGCTCGATAACGAAGCGAGAGCAAAAGTGTCCCCGGAAATGTCCCGAGCTCGGCAAATATGACCCCGCCGAGCCTCACCTAACCTGACCTAATCCCCAGTAACCACGGGCTTTTGGCTCCCCAGCGAGCCCATGGTAAGGAAGGGGTCGACGGTTCGAGTCCGTCAGAGGGCTTTACGAAGGCTCGCATTCTGCGCGCGTAGGCAGAAATTCGTCTTTCGATCGCCGGTTCGCGATAGGCTGTCTCCGGAGCCCGGGGCAGGGGTGCGGGCCGAGTCAACTTGGAGAGGGCCGTTATGACCGTCCGTAGGCTCAGTCTTGTGCTAGCGCTCGTTGCCTCGCTCGTTCCCGTTGCCGCGGCTCACGCGGCGTCGATCTGGACCCCGATCAACAGCGGTACGACCGACACGATCAGCGCGATCGTCTACCAGTCGCCGACTCGCTTCTGGTACGCGACGACGAACGGGAAGATCGAATACTTCAACGGCAGCTCGTTCGTGGCGGGCGCCATCACCACCGCCGGAGAGAACTTCACCGACCTCGCCTTCCAGCCGCCGGACGGGGTCAGTGGCCCTGGGAGCTCGGGGCTGTACGGGTACGCGGTGACGAGCAACGGAGACGTCTTTCAGACGTACAACGGCGGCCTCAGCTGGACGCCGGTCCCGCCGCCGCTCACCCAAGCGAGCTGCACCGACACCACTACCGCCGCTGAGACCGAGCTGAACGCGGTGGTGTGGAGCTCCCCTTCGACCGTCTACCTGCTGGGCAACAACTCGACGCTGGCCAAGGCCACCAACGCCAACACGCCGACGCCGACTTTCACCGAGATCAACAAGACCGGGTCGGGCGGCTGTGCCGCGCAGGGCCTTGATACCACGCCAACGAACCTGACCGACGCCACCTTCCTGCCCGCCAACCCGCTTGACGGGTTCATGATCAGCCAGAACTTTGGCTCGCTCTACGCGACCTCGAACGGGTTCGTCAGCGGCAGCAAGAAGTCCGAGATGGTCAACAACTTCCAGGGCAATCCACGTCTGGCCCAGGACCCCGCCAATCCCAACCGGGTGTGGGCCGTCGATCACGCCGCCGGTGGCGGCGGGTGCGACGAGCTCTGCCTACAGTTCTCGATCGACGGCGGGGTCACGGATGCCCACGCCACATTCCCCAACGACCCCACCCCGTCGGTTGGCCTGTTCGACATCAGCTCGCAGGGCGGCACCGAGGTGACAGCCGGCAGCGGCGGGGAGATCTTCAACTCCGTCGACGGGTCGAAGTTCTACCTGCAAAGAGCCGACGGCGCGCTGGCGACGGAGAACTGGCGAGCCGAGGACGCTTTCGACGCCGCGCATGCCGCGGTGGGCGGAGAAGGTGGCGCTCTGGCTGTGACGGCGCAGGCGAACTTGATCTCGGGCACCGCCCCTGTGCCGTCCGCGGGGTTGAATCCCACCACGACCAGCACCGGCGGCGCGACGATCACGATCTACAAGACCGTCATCATCACCGGCCGCAAACCGCGGTACGTCCCTCTGAATGTCTCGGCAACGCGCCCGCGGAGCATCGTCGCCACGATCCTGACCGGGAACGGCAAGCATCGCGTCGCCTCGGCTCGCCTGAGGCTCGGGCACCGGGGACGGGGAACACTCCATGTCAGGCTCACGGGCAATGTCAAACCCGGGAAATACACGATCGTCATCCGCGTGTCCACGCTCAAGGGCCACCACGTCGGCCGCCGGCTTAGCATCACCTTCAAGCTCGTCTGACCCCAGCGCCCGCCGCCGGGGTGCCGGTCTGGATCGTCCGGCTCAGGGACTCCTAGAAGGGTCGCTCGCGTGATCAACGGCTTGCTCCTGGGGGACCGGCTTGGCGGGCGGGGGTTCGGGCTGGGGGCTGGGAGGCAAGCGATGGCGATCGTGGTTCACCGTGACCAGGGGGTGATCGGCCGCTCCAGCCGCTTGCCGTCGACCACAACGTCGACGCGCTCGTTGAAGAAAGCCACCCGATCTCGAACTTCGGCGGCTTCGCGCAAGGGTTCTGGATAGCTCCAGGCGATGTCCTCCTCGCTCGCCAGCGATAAATAGACCGCCTGGCCCTTGTATGCGCACGCTGTCCGGGTCGCGCTCGGTGCAAGGATCCCTGCCACCACGTCTTGGGCAGGCAGGTAATAGCGGACCGGGAGCAGCGACTCGAACAGCAGATACGGCTCCGCGGTTTCTGCGAGCAACTGACCCTCTCGCTCGACCCGAACCCG
>JBAVWI010000023.1:0-3964 GCA_049697735.1 Solirubrobacteraceae bacterium | reverse complement strand
GGCGTGGACGCGGCACTCGACGCCGCCGGCGGGGGTGCCCTGCCCGCGCTCGTGGAGCTGACCGGTGACCCCCAGCGGGTGATCACGATCGCCGATTACCAGGGCGCCGAGGAGACCGGCGTGCCCTTCAGCGGCGGCATGGGCACAGCACGCGCAGTCCACGCCCTGAGGGAAATCGCTGAGCCGATCGAGGCCGGGAGGTTCAATCTCCGGGTGGCCCAGACGTTCGGACTCGAGGAGATCGCCGAGGCTCACCGGGTCAGCGAGGACGGTCACGTGCGCGGCAAGCTCGTGCTGCTGGTGGGCTGAGCGCGTGCCCAAAGCGGCGCTGGCCGCACTCGACATCGCCGATCCACCCGAGCCCTGGCGGGTGCTCGGGTTCACCGTCGATGCTGAGAGCCGCATTCACCTCGGGGGCGTCGACTGCGGCTCGGCGCCCGCGGCAAGGGCATCACGGCCTGGGCGGTGACCGACGCCGACGGTCTCGATCTCGTTCCCACGACAAGCCTTCCGGACACGATTCGGGCGGATGACCATGGCAACCGAGCCACCGGGATCGACCACGTTGTCATCACCACCCCTGACTTCGACGCCACCGCTCGCGCTCTGGTGGCGGCGGGGTTGCCGTTTCGTCGTATCCGTCAAGCCACGCCCGATCGGCGCCAGGGCTTTCGGCGCCTCGGGCCGGCGATCATGGAGGTGGTAGAGGCTCCGGGCACCCCGGCGCCGGCCTTCTGGGGGCTGACCTTGATCGTCTCGGACTTCGAGTGCCTGCGCGCGCATGCCGGGGCACGGCTCGGCCAGGCCCGGCCGGCCGTCCAGCCCGGCCGCCAGATCGCCACTCTCCTACCCGAGGCGGGACTGTCAACCCGGGTGGCCTTCATGACGCCCGAGTAGCCTCAATGGGTATGGACCTCGATGCCTTCAGTCCCGGCACGCGCGCCTGGTTTCAAGGCGCCTTCGCCGCCCCGACCGCGGCTCAAACCCAGGCCTGGCCGGCCATCGCCTCGGGTGAGCATGTGCTCATCTCCGCTCCCACCGGGTCGGGCAAAACGCTGGCCGCGTTTCTGTACGCGATCGACCAGCTCGCCAACGACCCCGGCCGGCCATCGGACCCCAAGCAGCGCACCACCAGTCTGGTCTACGTCTCTCCCCTGAAGGCGCTTTCCTACGACATCGATCGCAACCTGCGCACGCCCCTGCGGGGAATCGGCACCGACCTCGAGGTCGCGGTGCGGACCGGGGACACGCCCCAGCGCGAGCGCCAGCGCATGCTCCGCGCGGCGCCTGACATTCTCATCACCACCCCCGAGTCGCTGTACTTGATGCTCACCGGCCGCGCCCAGCAGATCTTCTCCGGCGCGCGCTGGGTGATCGTCGACGAGATCCACGCCGTGGCGGCGACCAAGCGCGGCGCCCATCTCGCCCTGACCCTCGAGCGTCTCAGCGTCGCCGCCGGCCGCGACGTGCAGCGCATCGGCCTGTCCGCGACGCAGAATCCGCTCGAGGAGGTCGGCCGCTTCATGGTTGGCCCGCACCGGAAGTGCCGCATCGTCGACACCGGTGTACGCAAACAGCTCGACCTCAAGATCCACGTCCCGGTCGAGTCGATGGTCGAGCCTGACGACACGGCGTCGCCCGACATCGACCCCCTGGCCGGCGGCGAGGCCACCCGGCGCTCGATCTGGCCTGCCATTTACCCAGAGCTGCTCGAGCTGATCCGCGCCCACAAGTCGACCATCCTGTTCGTCAACAACCGCCGTGCCGCCGAGCGCCTCGCCCTGCGCCTGAACGATCTCGCCGAGACCGAGATCGCCCGCAGCCATCATGGCTCGCTGGCCCGCGAGGAGCGCACGGTTGTCGAGGAGCTCTTGAAGGCCGGGGAGCTGCCCTGTCTTGTCGCCACCTCGAGCCTTGAGCTGGGAATCGACATGGGCGCCGTGGACCTGGTGATCCAGGTTGAGTCGCCCAAATCGGTCGCGAGAGGGCTGCAGCGCATCGGTCGTGCCGGCCATTCCGTCGGGGATGTCAGCCGGGGACGCATCTTTCCCAAGTTCCGCGGTGACCTGCTCGAGTGCGCGGTGGTGGCCCGGCGGATGCGCGAGGCGCAGATCGAGACCACCGTGGTCCCGCGCAACGCGCTCGACGTACTCGCCCAGCAGATCGTCGCCGTGGCCGCCGCCGCTGAGGACGAACCGGTCAACGTAGATGATCTCTACGCGCTCGTCACCCGCACCTACACCTACGCCGAGCTGCCCCGCACGCAGTTGGAGAACGTGCTTGACATGCTCGATGGCCGCTACCCGTCATCGGAGTTCTCCGAGCTGCGGCCCCGGATCGTCTGGGACCGCGTGGCCGGCACGATCCGTGCCCGCCCGGGCGCGCGTCAGCTCGCGGTCACCAATGCCGGCACGATCCCCGATCGCGGGCTGTACGCGGTCACCCTGCCCGACGGTCGCCGCGTCGGTGAGCTCGACGAGGAGATGGTCTACGAGGCCCGGCCCGGCCAGACCTTCCTGCTTGGCGCCAGCACGTGGCGGATCGAGGAAATCGGTCGCGACCGGGTGATCGTCACCCCGGCGCCCGGGCTGCCCGGCGCGGTCCCGTTCTGGAAGGGCGACAGCATGGGCCGTCCCCGCGAGCTCGGCGAGGCGATCGGCGCCTTCTCGCGTTGGGCGGTGGACCAGTCGCCGGAGACGCTCGAGCGCGAGTATGACCTCGATCGCCGGGCGGCCAAGAACCTGACTGAATTCCTGCGCGAGCAGCAGGAGGCGACGCGGGTCATTCCGTCGGATCGGACGATCGTCATCGAGCGGTTTCGGGATGAGATCGGCGATTGGCGCGTCTGCCTGCTGAGTCCCTTCGGGGGGCGTGTCCACGCCGCCTGGTCGCTCGCTCTGAGCGCGCGGATCCGCGATGAGCTGGGTCTCGAATCAGACGCTATCTACTCCGACGACGGGATCATCGTCCACCTCCCTGATGCCGACGACCTGGCGGGGCGGGACTCGGTTGACCTGTTCATGCTCGAGCCCGACGAAATCGAGGATCTGGTGGTGGCCGAGCTCGGTGCCTCGGCCCTGTTCGGCGCTCGCTTTCGCGAGAACGCCGCCCGCTCCCTGCTGATCCCCCGGGCGCGGCCAGGACAGCGAACCCCGCTCTGGCAGCAGCGTCTCAAGGCCCAGTCTCTGCTCGAGGTGGCCAAGAAGTACGGCGACTTCCCGGTCGTACTGGAGACCTACCGCGAATGCCTGCGCGACGTCCTCGACGTCCCCGGCCTGATCGACCTGGTGACCAAGCTGCACCGTCGCGAGCTGACCCTGGTCGAGGTCGAGACCGCGACCGCCTCGCCGTTCGCGTCCTCGCTGCTCTTTGACTACGTCGCCACCTACATGTACGAGGGCGACACGCCCAACGCGGAGCGCCGGGCGGCCGCGCTCTCGCTCGATCGCGACCTGCTGCGCGAGCTCCTCGGCCAGGAGGAGCTGCGCGACCTGATCGACCCCGGCGCCCTGGACTCCGTGGAAGCCGACCTGCAATGCCTGTCCGAGATGGCGCAGGCGACGGGCCGCGACGGCCTGCTCGATGTGCTCCGCCGCGTCGGCGACCTGTCACTCAAGGAGGTCTCGGCGCGAGTACTGGACGGTCTGGTTCCTGAGACGATGCTGGGGGAGTTGCAAGGCGAGCGGCGGGTGGCGCGAGTGCGCATCAACGGTGAGGAACGCTGGATCGACGCCGCCGACGCCGGCCTGTACCGTGACGCTCTCGGCGCGGCGCCCCCCGGCGGCCTGCCGGCCGTGTTCCTCGAGGACGTGCCCGACGCGCTATCGCGGCTGCTGCGCCGCTACGCCGCCACCCACGGCCCGTTCACCACCGCCGAGGTCCGTGGCCGTTACGGGATCGACGCCTCCGCGGCGCTGCGCGAGCTGGAACGCGTGGGCGACCTGCTGCGCGGCGAGCTGCGCCC
>JBAVWI010000022.1:0-10426 GCA_049697735.1 Solirubrobacteraceae bacterium | reverse complement strand
GGGGTCGTCGGCAAGGACCTCCTCCGGCGTCGGCGGCCGGCCTCCGAAGCGCTCGGTGAGCCGGTTGTAGATTGCCGCGGCGGCCTTGGTCGAGAGCTGCTGGCCGACGATCGAGCGCACCAGCGCGCCGTAGTGGTCACGAGGACGGCCGCGGCGTGGATCACCCACGGCCTCGACTCCCAGCCGGTCGATCAGCCCCCTCAGTACTGGGTCGGCGGCGCGCAGCTCGGCCACCGCGGCCGCGAGCGATTCGCGCTGAGCGCGGACGGACGGCACTAAGCCCTAAGCCGTCAGCGACAGGGCGGCGCCGTCAAGGGCGCCCAGGGCGCGCTCGACCGAGCATGCGATGCAGGTGAAGGTCGGCGTGTCACGCAGCGTGTAGGCGCTGGACTCGGTCGTGCGCAGGCGCTGGACGAGATCGACGAAATCGCCCGGGTTGTCGGTCTCGAAGGCGAGCACGAACTCCTGGTCGTCGAGACCGAACGAATAGCTGGTGTTGAGATCCACAGACGGGAACTCGCGGCCGACCTTGATGTGCTCCTGCATGATCCGCCAGCGCTCATCGGCCGGGAGCGCATACCAAGCGCGCGTCTTGACGAACGGATACACGAACAGGTACTTGCTGTGTCCGGGTCGAACCTCAAGGCGTGACTCGTCTGAGTACTCCGATCCCTTGGTCATGGCGAGCAGCGAATAGGGGACCGTGCACCACTTCATCAAGCCGCTCTGAGCCAGAACGACATGAAACTCGTGAAGCCGGTCAAGATTCTGGGCCTGACTGAGCAGCAGCAGGTCGGCATCGCCACGCGTGCCGACCAGCGAGAACGAGCGCAGCAGATGGCCGTCGGCGAAATCCTCGCAAGCAGCGATGAATTCCCGCTTGTCATTGGCTCGCTGCTCGGCATCCAGCCGCCGCCACGCTGGATCGACCTGGAGGAACGTGTACTTAACGAAATGCCGAGCGGGCATCAAACATGATGATAGAACGCTCCCGAAACCTGGTCCCGGCCCGGGGTAGAGGGTAAAATGAACCGGATGAGGATCGCCTTGGTCTCGCCCTACTCCTGGACTTATCCGGGAGGGGTCACGAGGCATATCGAGGCCCTCGCCGAGCAGTTCATCGCCGACGGCCATCACGTACGGGTCCTAGCGCCCTACGATCCCCCCGGCACGCTCGCGGCGATCGCGCATCGCGGCGCCCGCCCGCAGGCACTGGAGCCCCCGGACTACCTGATCTCCCTTGGCCGCACGGTCGGCCTGAAGGCCAACGGCGCGGTTTCCAACATCTCCGTGACCCCGCAAGGGGTGGCGGCCCTGCACCGGGAGCTGCGAACCGGCGAATATGACGTCGTCCACGTCCACGAGCCCGTCGCCCCGCTGGTCGGCTGGGTTGCCACCGACTGGGCTCGCCTGCCGCTGGTCGGCACCTTCCATTCCTACTCCGAGAACAAGGTGTCCAACGGGATCGCCAACCTGTTCGGGGCGCGCCGGGTCCTGAACCACCTGCACGTCAGGATCGCCGTTTCCGAGGCGGCGGCGTGGACGGGGCGACGCTTCTTCGGCGGCCATTACCGGGTGATCCCCAACGGCGTGCACGTGGACCCCGAGGCGAGCCGGCGCGCGGCCGGCGTGGCCACCGAGCACGCGGGCCCGGCCGCCGAGGACCGTCTGCGCATCGTGTTCGTGGGTCAGTCAGTCGAGCGCAAGGGCCTGCCCCTGCTGCTGCGCGCGTTTGAGGCCCTGCGCGACCACATCCCCACCGAGCTGACAGTGATCGGGCCGACGTCTGAGGAGCTGGCGCCGATGCTGCTCGATGACAGCGGCATCCGCGTGCTCGGCAAGGTCGACGATGAGCGCAAGCGCGAGGAGCTCGCCCGCGCCGACGTACTCTGCGCGCCCTCGCTGCGCGGCGAGAGTTTCGGGATGGTGCTGACCGAGGCGTTTGCCGCCGGTACGCCGGTGATCGCCTCAGACATTGCCGGCTACCGGGACGTCGTTCGCGATGGCCTCGACGGCGTGCTCGTGCCGCCCGCCAACCCGCAGGCTCTGGCCGAGGCGCTGCGCGACTTGTACGAGGAACCCGAGCGGCGCGTCGCCATGGCCAGGGCCGCGAGCCGCGATGTCGAGCGATTTGCCTGGCCGCATGTAGCCGAGGCGGTGATGGAGGCGTATCGGGACGCGATCGCGACCCCTGAGCCCGCCGGGCGCTGGCGCCGCAATGCGGTTCGCGTCGGACTCCGCGCCGCCGATAACAAGCCCCACGTCCGCCCGCGGCGGCTCCCCAGCCTGCAACCTGCGCTCGGGGGACGCAGCAGTGGGCTGGCCAGCTTTGCCCGCCGGGCCGCGCTCGTCGCCGTATCGCTGGCCGGGATCGTGCTGGCCTTCCAGGCGCTGCGCTCGATCGGTCTGCAGAACATCGCCAATGCCCTGCTCAGCTCGAGTCCCAGCTACGTCTTGATCGGACTGGGCGTCATGTGCTCGGCGATGGCGATGCGCGCCTTCTCGTGGCACGCGATCCTCAAGGCAGCTCTGCCCGGCGCTCGGATCAAGCTCTCTGACGCGATGCAGGGAACGTTCATCGGCGTGCTCATGTCCTCCACCCTCCCGGCGCGGCTGGGCGAGCCGTCCCGGGCCCTGGTGGTGGCTTTGCGGACCGGCCGCCCGCGAGAGAACCTACCCGTGGTGCTGGGCACGCTCGTCTCCCAGACGCTGCTCAACATCGCCGCTCTGGCCGTTCTCGGGGCGGTCATGTTCTCCTCGGTAAATCTGTTCGGCGGCCATCAGACCGCGCTGCTGGTGGCGGCGATCGCACCGCTCACGCTGCTGGTTGTAGTCCTCCTGGCGCCCGTCTTGCTGCGCCACGGCGCCCCCGGTTCGCGCCTGGGCCGTCTGCACATCCTGCTCGTCCAGGCCCGACGGGCGATGACACGCGTCCGGGCCGGACTTGCCGTGTTTCGCCAGCCGCGGCTCGGCGCCGGCGCCGCCGTGGCCCAGTTCGCGGCCTGGGGGCTGCAGTGGCTGTCCTGTTACTTCCTGCTCGTCGCGCTGGGCCTCAGCCACCAGGCGGGCTTCGCAGCGGCAGCGGCGGTCCTGTTCGCGGTCAACATCACGGCCGTGCTCCCGGCCACGCCGGCCAACCTGGGTGTCTTTCAGGCCGCCTGCGCGGCGGTCCTGCACGCCGGCTGGCACGTCGGGCTGGGTACCGGTGTCGCCTACGGGGTGATCCTGCAGGCGGTCGAGGTGACCACGGCGCTGCTGATGGGGGCGCCCGCCCTGGTCAAGGTGGGGATGTCCTGGCGCGAGGTGCGCCTGCGGGCGATGCAGGCCGCCCCGGTCAAGCTGCCCGCCCGGCCCCGACGGCCTCCCGGGCGCTCACCGGCGCTCGAAGCCAAAAACTAAAGTAACGTTGGCCAGGCGCTGGGATCGACGCACGGCGGGAGGGCTGCGCAACTGTCCTCTCCGGGCGGCCGGTAGGTCGCGCGGAGCCGCTCATCATCAGGAGGCAGCATGAGGAAACGATCGTCGGCGTTCGTGCGCGGGGTGGGGAGCGTTGCAGTGCTCGCCGCGCTGATGGCCGCCCCGTCGATGGCCGCGGCGCAGACGCCCGGGCACTTCCGGGGCGTCGTCACGGCCCACACCGCCGCGGGACGGGCGTATCAGGCAAAGATCCATGCGGCGCGCCGTCGCGCCGGCACGAACAACCTGATCTACAACGGCGGTCCGGTCATGCACACCGACGCCAACTACTCGATTTACTGGGCACCGAGCGGCCACAGCTTCAGCTCGAACTACACGGCGACCGTCAACACCTTCTTCGCCAATGTCGCTGCGGCCAGCGGGGCGACCAGCAACGACTACTCGGTGGCTCGCCAGTACTACGACACGACCGGGAACGTCAGCTACTCCGCGAGCTTCGGGGGCGCGATCACGGACACGAGCGCGTATCCGGCCAACGGTTGCAACGCCAACGCCGGCGCGGGCATCTGCATCACCGACGCTCAGCTCCAGACCGAGGTCAACAACGTGATCGCCGCGCACGGACTGCCGCGCGGAACGGGAACGATGTACTTCGTCTACTTCCCGTCCGGGGTGGCGACCTGCTTTGACGGCACGGGCTCGCAATGCTCGACCAACGTGTACTGCGCCTACCACAGCTCGGTGGGGAGTGGCACCTCGGCCATGCTGTACGCGAACATGCCCTACGCCGGCGTGTCGGGTTGCGAGTCCGGCCAGTACCCCAACGGCGATGTAGCCGCCGATTCCGTGCTCAACGTGACCAGCCACGAGAACATCGAGGCGATCACCGACCCGCTCGGAAACGCTTGGTATGACGCCAGCGGGAACGAAATCGGGGACAAGTGCAACTTCAACTTCGGTTCCCCGCTGGGGGGTGCGCCCGGCTCTGAGTACAACGAGTCGATCAGCAGCGGCCACTACTGGCTGCAGCAGGAGTGGAGCAACGCGGCCTCGGGGTGCGTGCAGCACTCCTAATATTAGAGTCTTCACAAAAAGGCATGGCCCGTCTCCGCCCCGGAAAGGCTCAAGGTGTCCTCTCCGGGCGTCCTCCAGGTGCGCCCGGGTAGTCGATCAGACAGGAGACATCATGCGCAAAAAGTTGGTTGCGATCACGCGCTGCGTCGGGAGCGTGGCCGTGTTCGCAGCCTTATTGATCGCGTCGGCATCGGCCGCCGCCCAGACGCCGGGACACTTCCGCGGCGTCGTCACGGCCCACACCGCCGCCGGTCGCGCTCTGCGCGCCCAGCTGCACGGGGCCGGGGCAGCCAACAGCATCCTCGGGACTGCCACCAACATGACCTACAACGGCGGCCCGGTCATGCACACCGACGCCAACTACAGCATCTACTGGGAGCCGAGCGGCTACAGCACCCCGGCGAGCTACAAGAGCATCATCGACGGTTACTTCACCAACGTCGCCGGCGCCAACGGGGCGACCAGCAACGACTACTCGGTGGCCACGCAGTATCCCGATGGCTCGGGCGCCTTCAGCTACGGAGCCTCGTTCGGGTGGCGGATCCTTGACACCAACCCGTATCCGGCCAGTGGCTGCAGCTCGGGCACTGGTCCCTGCATCACCGACGCCCAGCTCCAGACCGAGCTCAACAACGTGATCAGCTCGCATGGACTGCCCCGCGGGACGGGCAACCTGTACTTCGTCTACTTCCCGTCCGGTGTCACGACCTGCTTTGACAGCACGGGCTCGCAGTGCTCGGGCAACGTGTACTGCGCGTACCACAGCTCGGTGGGCAGCGGCAGCTCAACCACGCTGTACGCTAACATGCCCTACGACGGCGTCTCAGGCTGTGAGAGCGGCCAGTATCCCAACGGCGACGTCGCCGCCGACTCCGAGCTCAACGTGACCAGCCACGAGAACATCGAGGCGATCACCGATCCGCTCGGCAATGCCTGGTACGACCTGACCGGGCAAGAGATCGGAGATAAGTGCAACTTCAACTTCGGTTCCCCGCTGGGGGGTGCGGCCGGCTCTGAGTACAACGAGTCGATCAGCAGCGGCCACTACTGGCTGCAGCAGGAGTGGAGCAACGCGGCCTCGGGCTGCGTGCAGCGCTCGTAGTCACGCCGGTCGCCGGCGCCTGGCCTCGATCGAGGCTAGGCGCCGGCCATGGCCGGCTCGTCCTCGGAGGCGCCGGTCGGATCCTCGTCGGGCAGGGGCGCCAACCGGGTGGGGTCCTTGTCGGTGCCGGCGATGAGCTCGTCGTTGGCCTGGCGCTCGGACCGCGGCAGGGTGCCCGACTTCATACCGAAGTAGATCGCCTGGGGATGATGGGCGACGATGGCCAGCGTCGACTGCTCGGGCTCGACGGCGTAGCCGCCAGACAGCTCGAGGCCGATGGACGGAGCGTCGAGCAGCTCGAACACCTTGGTCAGTTCAGACTGCTCAGGGCAGGACGGATAGCCCCACGAGTAGCGACGGCCCTGGGCGGGAGCAATCCCGAGATCGGAGCGGACCCTGGCGTGCAGCCATTCGGCCATCCCCTCGGCGGTCTGGACGCCGAGACCGTGCACGAAGAGCTGCTCGGCGAACTCCCCCTCGGTCTCGAGCGAGGCCATCAGCTCGGTTATCTCCTGGCCGGCGGTGACGGCCTGCAGGGCGACGACATCGGGCTCAGGATTGGCGGGGTCGTACTCCCGGTAGAAGTCGGCCAGGCAGATGCGATCGTGCCGGGGCTGACGCGGGAACACGAGCCGCTCCAGCTCGCGCTCGCCCGGCGATTCGGGATCCCACACGATCAGCTCGTTACCCTGCGAATTACAGGGGAAATAGCCGAGCACGGCGCGCGGGTGCAGGTAGGTCTGCTCGCGCCACATGCGCTCGAGCCGGGGCTGAAAGTCGTCACGCAACAGCCGCGTCCAATCCTCGCCCTTGACGCCGCGGCCGCCCCAGTGGAGCTTGAACAGGACGTGGGTGTCGAGGTGGGGATAGACCTCGTCCAGCGGCACCTCGATCTCACGCGCACCCCAGAAGGGAGGCGTGGGCACGGGGAGGTCGGTGCGCGCCCCGCTGCGAACAGTGTCGTCGGTCACCGACGGGGAGTCATCGGCAGGTGCCTCGGGCTGATCGCGCAGCTTCTGGGCGGCTTCGCGGGTGTCGGTGACGAGCGCCGTGCGTGACTCCTCCTCGATCAGCTGATCCATCTTCGCCAGACCCTCGAAGGCGTCCTTGCAGTAGAAGACGCCAGGGGTATAGATATCGTCGTCCTCGGTCCCGTGCGGGTAGAGGATGCGCAGCCCGAACTTGCGGTTGATGGCGGCGCCCCCGATCAGCACCGGGAACGGGAGGTCACGCTGGTGCAGCTCCTGGATACAGGCCGGCATCTGCTTGGAGGTCGAAACGAGCAGCGCCGACAGGCCGATCGCGGTCGCGTTGTGTTCGACGGCGGCTTCGATGATTGTCGAAATCGGGACCTGCTTGCCCAGATCGATGACCGTGTAGCCGTTGTTGGTCAGGATCGTGTTGACCAGTGACTTGCCGATGTCGTGGACGTCGCCGAACACGGTGGCGATCACCACCGTGCCCTTGGTGTAACCCTCGAGCTTGTCCAGGTACTGCTCGAGCTGGGCCACGGCGCGCTTCATGACCTCGGCTGACTGGAGGACGAAGGGGAGGATCAGCTCGCCGGCCCCGAACTTGTCACCGACCTCCTTCATGGCCGGGAGCAGCACCGTGTTGAGCGTCGGGACGGCGCCGATCTTCTCGACGCTGGCGTCGATCCAGGCTTCGACGCCCTCCTTCTTGCGCCGCAGGATGTGGAAGTGCAGCGCCGCCTCGGGCTCCATCCCCTCGGTCGGGTCCGCGCCCCCGGCGCCGCTGTCTGACTCGTCGGGGCCCTTGGACTCGAAGTGGGCGATGAAACGCTCAAGCGCATCCTCACGGCGATCGAAGACGAGGTCGTCGGCGAGCTCGCGCTCGGACTCGGGGATCTCCCCGTAGGGGGTGATGTGATTGGGGTTGACCATCGCCAGGTCCAACCCGGCCTCGACGCAGTGGTGCAGGAAGACGCTGTTGAGGACCGAGCGGGCGGGCACACCGACCCCGAAGCTGACGTTGGAGACCCCCAGCGAGGTCTTGACGCCCGGGAGCTGGGCCTTGACCTCGCGGATGCCCTCGATCGTCGCCACCGCGCTCGGTCGCCATTCCGGGTCGCCGGTGGTCAAGGTGAAGGTCAGGCAGTCGAAGATCAGCGCCTCGCGCTCGAGGTCGTGCTCGTCGCAGCACAGCTCGGTGATGCGCCGCGCCACCTCGAGCTTGCGCTCGGCGGTCTTGGCCATGCCGACCTCGTCGATGGTCAGCGCGATCAGGCAGGCGCCGTGGGCCTTGGCCAGCGGGACGACGCGATCGAGCTTGGCGCGGCCCGCCTCGAGGTTGACCGAGTTGACGATCGCCCGTCCGGGAATCTGCTCCAGCGCGGCCTCGATCACGTCAGGCTCGGTGGAGTCGACCTGGATCGGCGCCGGCTGCGACAGCGAGATCCCCTTGACCAGACGGCGCATCTGCTCGGCCTCGTCCTGGCGCTCGGTCAGGGCCACGCACACGTCGAGCACGTGCGCGCCGCCCGTCACCTGGTCCTCGGCGATCACGAGCAGACCGTCGTAGTCGTCGGCGAGCAGCATCTCCTTGGCCTTGCGCGAGCCCTGCGAATTGACCCGCTCGCCGACCAGTGCCGGCCGAGGATCCTGGACCAGCGGCGTGGCGGCGATCATCGAGCTGACGTGAATCGGGCGCCGGTGCGGACGGGGCTCGGGAATTGACCCCTTGACCCGCTCGGCGATGGCGCGGATGTGGTCCGGCGTGGTTCCGCAGCAGCCCCCGACGATCGACACCCCGAAGCGGTCGACGAATTCCCCCAGCACGGTGGCCAGCGGCTCGGGCTCCTCGGGGAAGATCGTCTCGCCGTTGGGCCCCTGGAGCGGGAGGCCGGCGTTCGGGATGCAGTGCACGGGAACATGGCTGAACTCGCCCAGGAAGCGGATCGCGTCGCGCATGTCCTCGGGCCCGGTCGAGCAGTTCAGCCCGATCGCGTCAACGTCGAGGGCCTCCAAGGTGGCCAGCACCGCGCTGATGTCGGTGCCGAGGAGCATCTTGCCGCCCTGGGGCAGGAGCGAGACGCTGCACTGGATCGGTACGCGGCGGCCGGCTTCGGCGGCGGCCTGGCGGATTCCGAACACGGCCGCCTTGACTTCGAGGATGTCCTGAGCAGTCTCGATGATGATCAGGTCGACTCCACCCTGGAGTAGACCGGTGGCCTGTTGGGTGAAGACGTCGACCAGCTCGCGGAAGCTGATCTGGCCCAGGGTGGGATCGTCGCTGGCGGGCAGGAACCCGGTGGGGCCGATCGAGCCGGCCACGAAGCGTTGCTCGCCGGCGGCCTGACGGGCGATCTGGGCCGCCTTGAGGTTGATCTCGTGCGTGTGCTCCTCGAGCCCCCATTCGGCCAGTTTCAGCCGCGAGGCCTGGAAGGTGTCGGTCTCCAGCACGTCGGCGCCGGCTTCGAGCATTGACTCGTGGACGCCGGCGATCACGTCGGGCCGGTTGAGGATCAGCGCCTCGTGGCAGCGGCCGGGGAGCTTGTAGTCGCGTTCGAGGCTGAGGTCGAACTGCTCGAGGGTGGCGCCCATGCCGCCGTCGAAGACGATCGTGCGCTGGTGGGCGGCGGCGATGAAATCTCGCATGATGGTGATCCTACTAAACCTTGACATGGTTGTGGCAAGGTTGGGCGGCGAGCGAGGCTAGCTGGCGGTCCAGCCCTGATCCATCGTCACCGGGACCCCGGTGAAGGCGCGACCGGCCGGGCCGGCCAGGAAGGCCACCACCTCGGCCACCTCGGACGGCTCGATCAGGGACTTGACCGCGTGCGGGGCGAGGATCACCTGCTCGAGCACCTCGTCCTCAGATAGTGAGTGAACCCGGGCCTGATCGGCGATCTGCGTCTCGACCAGGGCTGTTCTGACGTAACCGGGGCAGACGGCGGTGACGGTGATGCCGTGATCGGCGCCCTCCAGGGCGAGCGTCTTGACCAGCCCGAGCACGCCGTGCTTGGCCGAGACGTAGGCGACCTTGAACGGTGAGGCGACCAGGCCATGCGCCGAAGCGATGACAACAATGCGCCCTGAGCCCGAGGCCTTGAGGGCCGGCCAGGCGTGTTTGGCGAGCACGAACGGACTTGTCAGCAGCAGGGCCAGGATCGTCTCCCAGCGCTCGCCCGGGAACTCGTCGATCGGGGCCACGTGTTGGACACCCGCGTTGGGGACGACGAGGTCGAGCCGGCCGAAGCGCTCCTGGGCGGCGTGTACGGCAGCCACGTTCTCGCCGGGTACTACGAGGTCTGCGCGGTGGGGGACACCGGGCCCGCTCTGATCAGGCTCGAGGTCGACCGCGAGCACGTCGTAGCCGTCGTCGAGGAGGCGCTGGGCGACGGCGCGGCCGATCCCGCTCGCCGCCCCGGTCACGAGTGCCGCCCGCCGCTCGCTCATCTTGCCTTTCGGTCGCCTTCGGCCATCCGTCCCCCGATTGACGAGTTGGACGGATATCGGGTGAAGTAGTACCCGTGAGCAGCCGATAGCAAGCTCGACCACGTATCCCTGGGGGCGCTGCCGGCTGGGCCGCGGCGCGCGGGCATGATGCTCGTCCCGGGTCAACCCAAGAGACAAGGACGAGCTCAATGCTGAACAGCCCCCAGGTCATCGACGATCCTGCCTCCGGCGACGTCGCCTCTGAAGGCGAGGTTGGCCAGCCCACACCGACACAACGCGCGCAGACACTGTGTGACCTGGGCCGCTTCGCTGCGGCCGTCGAGGCCGCCAGTCAGGCGATCGCCGATGAGCCCCGTAACTCGCACGCGTGGTGCCTGATGGCGCAGGCGCAGCTCGGGCAGGACCGCGCCCCGGC
>JBAVWI010000021.1:0-18149 GCA_049697735.1 Solirubrobacteraceae bacterium | reverse complement strand
GCTGAGCGGCGCCCAGATCCGGTCGCTGCCCGTGCCGGTCGGTCACTGGAACAGCCCCATCGTCGTCGGCGGGCGGATCATACTCCCCACCGGCAGCTACTTCG
Source organism: Solirubrobacteraceae bacterium (assembly GCA_049697735.1). Lineage (GTDB taxonomy): Bacteria > Actinomycetota > Thermoleophilia > Solirubrobacterales > Solirubrobacteraceae > Palsa-465. The sequence continues at coordinate 18,045 of JBAVWI010000021.1, read as the reverse complement.
ACAAGCGCGGCTCGAGCACGATCGCCATCTACCACCTGCCCGGGCGCTAGCGCTCTGGCAGCTCGACACGCGCGGCGACGGACCCCTCGTCGTGCCCTACCCAGTGAGCGGAGAACAGACCTTCGCACTCACGGTGGCGCAGCTTATCGGCAACCTTGGCCGGTAGGCTCGGGCCGGCAAGGCCAGATCGAGAGGGGATCAGATGACTGTGAGTGGTGGGATGACGCGGCGCCAGGCACTCCGCAATCCTCCCGCCTGAGCGGACTTGAAACGGTGATTTCCGAGCGGACACAGGTGGCAATCGTGGGGGCCGGCCCGGCCGGGCTGTTGCTGGGGCAGTTGCTATTTCGCCACGGCGTCGACGCGGTCATCCTCGAGGCGCGTGACCGCGACTACGTCGAGGCTCGGATCCGGGCCGGACTGCTCGAGCAGGGCACCACCGATGTGCTGCGCGAGGCAGGCGTGGGGGAACGGCTTGACCGCGAGGGTCTGGTCCACGGTGGGATCTACCTCAACTTCGACGGCCGGCGCCACCACGTGGCGATCAGCGAACTGACCGGGGGCCGCACGGTCACCGTCTATGGCCAGACCGAGGTGGTGAAGGACCTGATCGCGGCCCGGCTCGCGTCAGCGGCCCCGCTGCACTTCGAAGCCAGCGAGGTTTCCATCGATGGCCTCGATAGCGACGAACCGATCGTGCGCTATGTCCACGCCGGTCAGTGGCGTGAGTTGCGCTGCGACCTGATCGCCGGCTGCGACGGATATCACGGCGTCTGCCGACCGGCCGTGCCGGAGGACGTGCTGCGCGTCTGGCAGCGCGAGTACCCCTTCGCCTGGTTGGGCATTCTCGCCGAGGTGGCCCCTTCGACCGATGAGCTGATCTACGCCCAGCACGAGCGCGGCTTCGCGCTGCACAGCATGCGCTCGCCCGAGATCAGCCGCCTCTACATCCAGGTCGATCCCGAGCAGGACATCGCCGACTGGCCGGACGCCCGGATCTGGGACGAGCTGCATCAGCGCCTGCACTGTGACGGCTGGTCGCTGACCGAGGGTCCGATCGCCGACAGGTCGATTGCCCCCCTGCGCAGCTTCGTCGCCGAACCGATGCGCTATCGCACGCTGCTGCTGGCCGGAGATGCCGCCCACATCGTGCCGGCGACGGGCGCCAAGGGCTTGAACCTGGCCGTGGCCGACGTGACCGTGCTCGCCGACGCGATCATCGCGCGGCTACGCGGCAGCGGTAGCGAGACCGGCCTGGACGAGTACTCCGAGCGCTGCCTGGCCCGGGTCTGGCGCGCTCAGCACTTCTCCTGGTGGATGACGACAATGCTCCACAACGATCCCGGCGACGACGACTATGGCCGCCGCTTGCAGCGCGCCCAGCTCGAGTACGTCGCCTCCTCGCCGGCCGCGGCCACGAGCCTGGCCGAGAACTACGTTGGACTGCCGCTGGCGAGCTCCGGCCGAGGGACGGCCGCCGGTGGCTGAGCCTGACCTGTTCTCAGGCCTCTACGCCCGGGGCGAGGCGGCGCTACAGGTGACCGGACCGGCCTGGCTGGCGGCTATGCTGGCGACCGAGGCGGCGCTCGCGCGGGCCTGTGCGCAGGAGGGGCTGATCGCCGCCGAGGCTGCCGAGGCGATCGCCGCCGCCTGCCTGCCCGAGCGCTTCGACGCTCGCGCCATCGGCGTCGAGGCGGCCCGCCACGCTACCCCGGTGGTGCCGCTGGTCAGAGCGCTGCGCGAGGCGGTCGGCGAGCCCCACGCCGCGGCAGTGCATCTCGGGGCGACCAGCCAGGACATTCTCGACACCGCGCTGATGCTGGTTGCCCGCCGGGCGCTGGCCCCCATCCTGACCGACGCCAGGGCGGCCGCCGACGGCGCGGCCGCGCTCGCTCAGGCCCATCGCGGCACGGCGATGCTTGGGCGCACCCTGCTCCAGCCGGCGCTCGAGGTTCCCTTCGGGCTACGCGCGGCCGGCTGGCTCTCGGGGCTCGACGCGGCCGCCGCACGGCTCGATCAGGTCCGCCGCCAGGAGCTCGCGGTGCAGATGGGAGGTCCGGTCGGCGCTCGCGAGCCGGCCATTGCCGATCGAGTGGCTGCCGAGCTCGGCCTGGCCGCGCCGGTACTGCCCTGGGCGGCGATTCGCGTCCGGCCCGCGATACTCGCCGCTGCGCTGGGCACCCTGACCGGGGTGGCAGCCAAGATCGCACGTGACGTGACCCTGCTCGCCCAGCAGGAGGTCGGCGAGGTAGCCGAGGGGGGAGGGCCCGACCGAGGCGGCTCGTCCGCGATGGCGCACAAGCGCAATCCCGTCGCGGCCGTCTCGGCGCTGGCCTGCGCCAAGCGCGTGCCGGGGCTGGTCGCCACCGTGCTCACGCTGATGGAGCAGGAGCATGAGCGCGCCGCCGGAGCCTGGCAGGCGGAGTGGGGAACCCACACCGAGCTGCTGGCCCTGACCGGCGCGGCTACCGCCTGGTGTCGCGAGCTGCTCGAGGGCCTGGAGATCGATCCCGCGCGGATGGCCGGCAACCTCGAAGGGGCGCGGCGGCTTGCCGCAGCCGGCGGTGACGCCAAGGACGCCCAGGGCGCTCAGGCCTTGATCGATCGGGCTCTGGCCGCTCACCGGGCAGAGCACCGGTGATGATCGCGGCCCGGGACGCTCGTTGACGGCGGTGGAGCTCAGCTACACGCGGCGGGGGCGCCGCGGCGCTCCGGTCCTGGTCCTCGCCCCGTCCCTGGGAACGACCGGCGCTATGTGGGACCCCCAGCTCGCGGCGCTGGGCGAGCAGTTTGACCTCATCGCCATCGACCATCGAGGTCACGGCGGCTCCCCGGTCACGCCCGGCCCGTACGCGATGGCTGATCTAGGTCACGACGTGGTCGCGCTGCTGGACCGGCTGGGCCTCGAGCGGGTGGCCTACTGCGGGATCTCGATTGGGGGCATGATCGGCCAGTGGCTCGCCGTGCACCACCCCGAGCGGCTGCGAGCTCTGGTCCTGATCTGTACGGCGGCGCGGGTCCCGATGCCGGAGGCTTACCGGGACCGCGCCGCCACCGTCCGGAAGGCGGGAACGCCGGAGGCGGTGGCCGACGCGGTCCTCGCCCGCTGGTTCACGCCTCGCTACGCCGGTGGCCATCGCGAACTCATGGCCAACTTCCGGGCCATGATCGCGGCCACGTCGGCCGAGGGCTATGCGGGCTGCTGTGAGGCGATCGCGGGAATGGACCTGCGCCTGGAAATCCCGGGCATCACGGCGCCGACGCTGGTCATAGCGGGAGCCCAGGATCTCGCCCTCCCGGCCGAACACGGGCGCACCATCGCCCAGGCCGTACCCGGTGCGCGCTTCGAGCTGCTCGAGGCCGCCGCCCACCTGGCCAGCGTCGAGCGCGCCGATGCCGTCACCGAGCTGATCAACGACCATCTGGGAGGCAGCGCATGACAGTTGGCGACGACGCCTACGAAGCCGGCCTGAAGATCCGCCGCGAGGTGCTGGGCGACGACCACGTCGACCGGGCGACCGACGGCGCGTCGGACTTCACCGCCCCGTTTCAGGAGTTCATTACCCGTGTCGCATGGGGTGAGGCGTGGACACGGGAGGGCCTGGACCGCCGCACCCGCAGCGTTATCACGCTGGCCGTGCTCACCGCGCTGGGGCGCGAAAACGAGATCGGGATGCACGTCCGCGGAGCGCTGCGCAATGGGCTCAGCGCCACGGAAATCCGCGAGATTCTCATTCACACCGGAATCTACGCCGGAATCCCCGCCGCCAACGCCGCCTTTGCCGTCGCCGACGGCGTGATCGCAGCCGAGACCTAGGGTCAGGCCGTGGCGGCGACCGCGGCGCGGTGGTGCCGGCGTCCCTTGACCGCCCACTGTGGCTTGGCCAGCAGCAGCTGCACGTCGCAGATCCGGCGCTCGGCGAAACCACCCTCGCAGTAGGCGAGATACAGGACCCAGAGACGCTGAAAGGCCTCGTCGTAGCCCATCTGCGCCAGCTCCTCGGAGTGGGCGGCGAAATTCGCGCGCCAGCGCCGGAGGGTCTCGACGTAACTGTCGGTGATGTCTTGCAGCCCCACGGCCTGCAGATCGGTCCGGCGCGCCACGTGGCGGGTGAGCACCTCCATCGAGGGCAGGCAGCCGCCGGGGAAGATGTACTCCTTGATGAACGACTTGGAGGCCTTTTCGACTTCGTAGGCGCGATCGTCGATCGTGATCGCCTGCAGCAGCATCGCGCCGTGCGGGGTCAGCAGCTCCGAGCACTTGGCCAGGAACCTGCCGATCTGCTGCCAGCCGACCGCCTCGATCATCTCGATCGAGACCAGCTTGTCGTAGCTACCGGTCAAGTCGCGGTAGTCGCGCATGAGCACGGTGACCCGGTGGCTGAGACCGGCCCGCCGGACGCGCTCCACTGCGTAGTCGTGCTGCTCGCGAGAGATCGTCGTGGTGGTGACCTGGCAACCGCGCGTGCCGGCGGCGTGGAGGGCGAACCCACCCCAGCCGGTCCCGATCTCGAGCACATGGTCATCGGGCCCGAGTTCGAGCTGCTCGCAGACCCGCTCGAGCTTGGCCACGGAGGCCTGCTCGAGCGTCATGCCCTCCTCCTCGAACAGGGCGCAGGAGTACATCATCGTCGGGTCCAGCATGCGGGTGAAGAGCTCATTGCCGATGTCGTAGTGGTGGGCTATGTCGCGCCGGCTGCGCCGGCGGGTGCTGCGGTGAAGCGTGGCGCGCACGCGCTGGCCGGGGGCCCAGAACGGGGCGGTGATCGAGCGCACGCGGTCGATCAGGACGGCGTTGCGGGCGGCCAGCCGGATCACCGCGACCAGATCGGGTGAGTCCCAGAGTCCATCGCGGTAGGACTCGGCGAGCCCGCGGCTGCCCTTCATCAGCATCCGCCAGAACTCGGGCGAGTGGAGGTTGATGGCGGCCGCCGGGGGACCGGTGCCGAACGTGCGGCGTCCGCCGCCCTCGACGACCGTGAGGCTGCCGACCCGGATCTGATCGAGCAGCCGCGACGCCGCCCGGCGCCACAGCCCAACCGAGCCAGGCCTCATCGGGCTTCTCGCGCTGGCGGATGGGCGTGCAGACGGGCACCGGCCAGCTTGAGCCCCAGAGCGTGTCCGTAGATCAGGGCCAGCACCCGGGCGCTGGCCACGGGGTAGCGGGCAGCCAGGCGCGCCGCGCTGGCCCGGGTCAGCGCCACCCGCCGCAGAGCCAGCGTGGCGTCGAACACGGCCTTGCCCTCGCGCCGGCTCTCGATGTGGACCGACAGGGAGCGATCGGGCACGCTCGCGCGCGCCTCGTACACATGGTCCATGCCCATGAACGGCGAGACGTGAAGTTGCTTGGCGAAGCTGCCGCGCAGCACCGCCTGCGCACCGGCGCCGCCGCGCAGCAGGTAGGAGTGACGCTCGCCCCAGGGGGTATTGGTGACCTCGGCGAGCACGGCGGCGACCTTGTTCCCCGCCGCGTCGAGGCAGTAGTAGAAGCTCACCGGGTTGAAGCACAACCCCCATGAGCGCAGCTGGGTGAGCACCCGGATGGGACCCTCGGGCCGCAGGCCGGAGAGCTCCTGCACCCGGTCACGGACGGCCGCGGCCAGTGGCAGCGCCGGGTCGCCCAGGTAGTCGCGGCGGCGGAAGCGCAGCAGCCCCGGGCGCCGGGAGAGCAGCCGCCCGCCCAGCAGCCCATCGAGCTCGTCGAGGTCGATGTAGGCGAGGGTCAGCCGGTGGCTGAACTCGGTGTGCGGCTCGTGCCGGCGGTGGCGGATCGTCCCGGCGTACAGGCAGCTGTTGGCAGTCACAGCCCGGCTCCGAAGTGCTTGGCCACCCGCAGGGCGCTGGCCACGCCGTCCTCGTGAAAGCCCCAGCCCCAGTAGGCCCCGCAGAAGTGGGTGCGGGTGCGGGCGCTGATCTCGGCCACCCGCTCCTGGGCCCGGATCCCGGCGCCGGTGAAGACCGGATGCGCGTAGGGGATGCGGCGGATCACGTGCTCGGGATCGATCTCAGCCGTGCGGTTGAGCGTCACGCAGAATTGATGCTCGGTCCGCAGCGATTGCAAACGGTTCATGTGGTAGGTGACAGTCGCCAGGCCATCCTCGGGCGGCCGGAGGTGATAGTTCCAGCTCGCCCAGGCACGGCGCCGGCGCGGGAGCATGCGCACGTCGGTGTGGAGGACGGCCTCGTTGGCCTGGTAGGGGATCGCCCCGAGGATCTCGTGCTCGCGGTCGCTGGCGTCGGCGAGCAGGCGCAGCGCCTGATCGGAGTGGGTGGCGAGCACCACTTCGTCGTAGCGTTCGGCCTCGCCGCCGCGCGGCGTGACGAGCACGGCGTCATCGCGACGGGTGACGCTCTGCACCGGGGTGCTGACTCGCACGCGGCCCGAGAAGCGGTTGATGAGAGCCTCGACGTAGCGGGCCGACCCCCCCGAGACGGTTCTCCAGCGGGGACGATTGCGGATCGCGAGCATGCCGTGGTTGTCGAAGAACTCGAGCATGAAGCGGGCGGGAAAGCTCCACATCTGCCGCGGATCGGCGGACCACACAGCTGAAGCCTGGGGGACGATCAGCCGATCGATGAAGGGACGCGAGAAGCGCTGTTGCTCCAACCAGTGGCCGAGCGAGGGTCCCTCGTCGACGCCGTGGAGAAGCGCACGCGCGGATCGGTTGAAGCGCACCAGGTCGGCCACCATGCGGTGAAACCAGGGCGTGACGAGGTGGGCGCGCTTGGCGAACAGGCCGTTGGGCGAGCTGCCGTTGTACTCGAAGTCACCGCGCTCGTCGCTGACGCTGAAGCTCATCGTCGAGGGCTGTGAGGCGACCCCGAGGCGGCCCAGCAGCCGCTCGAAGTTCGGGTAGTTGCGGTCGTTGAAGACGATGAAACCGGTGTCGACGGCATGCGTCTCGTAAGGCGTGTCGACCCTGACCGTATTGGTGTGGCCGCCGATGTAACCGGCCGCCTCGAACAACGTCACCTCGTGCTCAGCCTCGAGCAGGTGGGCGGCTACGAGACCGGACACCCCGGCGCCTACGATCGCAATTCTCATGACCACCGGTCCTACGCTGGCCGGCCTGGATCGGATCACCGGGCCCGCCGTCGGCCCGTCGGGAGCGAGGCTCAGTGGCGGGGGACTAGCTCAAGACGGCACGGATAACCGGCGCTTCGGTCGGCACACGGCTGCCCCCACCCGGTTCCGAGGTGACCATCATCTGCTTGACCCCCTGCAGGCGGCCGGGAACAGCGACATCGCCCTCACCGTGGCGGGTCACGCTGAGGAGAGCGCCGGCCGGCACTGGCTTACCAGCCGACCGCTGCAGCCAGATCTCATAGACGCGGCCCGCGGGAGGTGCAGCGAAATGCCTGACCACGAGTTCGGCGTGTCCCGCGGTAAGCCGCACCTGTGCTGTGCCCGGGGAGCCGATCACCTGCGCGGTGATGACCCGCGTATGGGCGCTCCCGCCGCCCAGCGTGAGCGCACCGGCCACCACCACTACCACGGCCGCCGCGGCGGCCATGGCCGGGCCCAGACGGGGACTTAGCCCGGCCCAGGGCCACGCCCGCCGGCGTGGGCGCGGCTGGGCTCGGACGGCCTTGGCCGCGGCGCCCTTGGGTTCAGCCGCCACGGCAGCCATGAGCTCCGAGCGCAGGTTTTTGGGGGCTGGATAGGCCGGGACGCTGGCCGGCAACGCGTCGACGACCTCTTGAAAAGCCACGAGCTCGTCGCGGCAGCGGGCGCACCCCACGAGGTGAGCCTCAAAGGTCTCGGTCTCGTGAGCGTCGAGGGCGCCCAGCGCGTAGGCGGCCAGGTCCCCGCCCCAATCGTGGCCGTCGGTATCGACGTGCTCCGAGTTCATGCCGTTAGTCATGGTGTCACCCCGGCGGGGCCACCGAGGGCGATTCTCAGCTTGGACAGACCGAGCCGCATCCGTCCCTTCACAGTTCCGGCCGGCAGCTTGAGCATGTCGGCAATCTGGCTGTGACTGAAGCCGCCGAAATAGGCGAGTTCGATCACCTGGCGCTGGTCGGCGGGCAGGTCGCCCAGTGCACTTCGTACCTGAAGAGCTTCATCGCGCCGCTCGGCCTCGGCGTCGGTGCGCTCCTTGCCCGGCATGCGCTCCAGGGCTCCGTCATCGGCCACATCGCGTCCCGTCCGGACGGTATCGCGCCGGAAGGCATCGATCGTCCGGTTGTGGACGACCCCGAGGACCCAGGACCGGACGCTGCCGCGTCCTCGGTCATAGCGGGCGCCGCTTCGCCACAGAGAGAGGAAGGCCTCCTGGACGATGTCCTCGGCCATCGTGCGCCGTCCGCACATCCGGTAGGCGAGCGAGAAAGCGACAGTGCTGTGGCGATCGAAGATGATCTCGAACGCGCGCTGATCGCCGTCGTGGACGCGTTGCATCAGGTCCTCGTCGGCGAGGGTAAGGAGCTCGGGGCGTGGATTTCGCGGTGATCTGGTGAACACGGATGCCAACGGATTGAAGGGCTCCGAACGATGTGACGGCGTTCTTTGTCTACCCGCATGCGGCCCTCTCGACGGACCGGATCACTCGATCGGCACCTACGTATACGCCCCTCTCGACGGGCCGGATCACTCGATCGGCACCTTCACGGGCTTGCCAGTTCCACGCCGTCATGCGCGCCAGCGGAGGCCAGGCAGCCTTCCCAGCGCCGGCCGACGCGCGACGGTGATCGTCAAGCAGGGCTCACCGGCCCTCGGGGAACCACATCCTGGAGTTCGAGCAGCTCTCCGGGGGGCTCACCGAAGAGCAGCCAGCCGCGGCCGGATGTCCGCACGAGTTCCCTGCGGGCCAGCTCGGACAGCGCGCTGGTCACGGTGGGCCGGCGAGCGGCGACAAGATCGCCGAGCACGGAGTGGGTCAGGTGCAGCGGCAGGAGCACGTCTTCGCTGCGGACTCGGCCCCAGCGGTTGGCCATATGCCAGAGAAGCATGTGCAGGCGGGTCGTCACCCGGGCCTGCTGAACGATGGCCATGTTCACGGCCAGGTTTCGCGAGCGCTCCAGCGCCCGGCCCACGAGCTTGCCGGTCAACGCTGGATAGGCCGCCATCCGCTGCGCGGCCGGACCGTCGAGCAGCGCCAGGCGGGTCGTCTCCAGCACCCGCCAGCCCGTCGTGTGGGAAAGGACCGAGGTGGGGTCCTGCCAAGGGCGAAGCAGGTCACCCTCGCCGAGCAGCTCGGCGCCGAAGCGGCCGTCGATCCCAACCCGCCGCAGGAGGAGACCGTCGAGGATCAGGAGGCCGATCCCGTCATTCAGCATCGGCTCGCCTCCGGCGCGCCAGCGGCCACGAGCCAACCCGACGGTGTCCGCCACGCATTCGGCGATCGCCTGCTCGCGGTGTTCGGCGCTGATCGCCTCGCCCAGCTCGGCATCCTCGCGCAGGACCTGACACGGGCTCTCGTTCGTCCTGACCAATGAAGGCACCGAAGGAGTATGGAGTTCTGCGAGCTCGGATGGCGGCGCACGATCCAACGCGGTGAGCGCGTAGTGTCCGGGCCGTGTCCGCCCCCGAGCCGCCCTCCGGCCGCCAGCACGAGATCCGCCACGGGAACCAGCGGGCGGTGATCGTCGAGGTCGGTGGCGGACTGCGCTGCTACGAGACCGCTGACGGCGCCCGCCTCGATGGCTACCGACGTGATGAGATGTGCAGCGGTGGCCGCGGCCAGCCGCTCATCCCCTGGCCCAACCGTGTCCGTGAGGGGCGCTACGACTATGGCGGGCGCTCGTTCCGTCTCGCCCTGAGCGAGCCGGAGGCGGCAAACGCGATCCACGGCCTGGTTCGCTGGGTCAGTTGGCGTCCGGGCGATCACCAGGCCGGTCGCCTGGCAATCGAGCATCGTCTCCATCCCCAACCTGGCTGGCCCGGCGTTCTGGATCTGCGGATCGAATACGCCCTGGGCCCCGGCGGGCTCTCGGTCACGACCGTGGCGACCAACATTGGCGCCGATGCCTGCCCGTACGGAGCCGGCTTTCACCCATATTTGACTCTCGGCACGGACACGATCGATGAGCTCATCCTCCAGGCCCCGGGACGCCGGTATCTGGAGAGCGACGCGCACGGCATCCCGATCAGTGACCACGCCACGGCCGGAACCCCTTTTGACTACACGGCGGCGCGACCGATCGGCGCGGCGCGCCTGGATACTGGCTACACCGACCTGGCCCGTGATGAGGACGGACTAGCTCGGGTTCGGCTGCGGACCGAGGACGGTCAGGCCGGGCTCAACCTGTGGCTGGATAGTGCTTATCCGTATCTGATGCTGTTCACCGGCGACACCCTGGCCCCGGCCGCTCGGCGCCGTGGTCTCGCCGTCGAGCCGATGACCTGCGCGGCCAATGCGCTGGCCTCGGGCGCGGGTCTGATCTCGCTGGAGCCCGGGGAGACCCACCGGGCAGCCTGGGGGATCGAGCCGGCCTGACCGCGGGGTGGGGGCTCCGACACGCTACAGAAACCGCCGGATCGGGCCGATAAGTAGGAGCGGCGCGAGGAAACCGGGCAGACCCGATCGCGCTCGCCTCCACGTTTTGCCACGACTCCGAGCCAATCCGATCCTCACGACCGCGATTGCCGCGATGGCGATCGGGTTGGCCTTCGAAGCCGCGCAGGCGATCACCGGGATCGGTGGTACGAGCCTGCAAAGCGTGGCCGACAAGGACGTTTACACCGGCTTGGAGTTTCTCGCCGTCGCAGTACTCGTTGCCCGGGTGCTGCGGGGTGGCGCCGACCGTCTTGCCTGGGGACTCATGGCCGCGGGCCTGTTGGCCTGGACGGCGGGTGACCTGATCTGGACGCTGTGGCTCGACGGGGTCGCCAATCCACCGTATCCGTCGCTCGCCGACGTCTTCTATCTGGCCATGTTCCCGCTCGCCTCCGTCGCCCTGGCGCTGTTGATCCGCGCCCGCCTGCGCCGGGCTGGGGCCGCCCAGTGGCTCGACGGCGGGGTTGTCGGCCTGACCGCCGCCGCCGGCGCTGCCGCCCTGGTCCTCGACTCGGTGGTGCGCAGCGGCTCGAGCCGCTGGCTGGCCGACGCGGTCAACCTGATCTACCCGGTGGGCGATTTCGTGCTCCTGATCTTCGTCGCTGTCGCCTGTTCGCTGTCGGGCTGGCGCCCCGGTCGCGGCTGGCTCACGCTCGGGATGGCGGTCATCCTCGCGGCTACCGCCGACCTCGTCTTCGCCTATCAGACCGCCAGCGGCGCCTACCAGGTGGGGACGCTGCTCGACGTGATGTGGCCGGCGTCGATGTGCCTGTTTGCGCTCGCCGCCTGGGTCCCGGCCCGGTATCAGCCGCTCGAGCCCGCGTCCGAGGCGCTCCACACGATCCTGATCACCCTCGGGGCGGCGATCTGCGCGCTGGCCATGCTGGTCTGGGCCGCCTTTGCCCACGTCACGCCGGTGGCCATCGGCTTGGCGGCGGCCGCGCTCGTGCTGGCCAGCCTGCGGGCCGCGCTCACCTACCTCGCCAATCTCCGCATGCTCCGTCGCAGCGCCCGCGACGCCCTCACTGACCCACTCAGCGGTCTCGGAAACCGGCCCGCGCTCATGAACGAGTTGCAACAGGTCGCGGCTACGCGCCCGGTCGCCACCCTGCTGTTCTTCGATCTCAACGGATTCAAGCGCTACAACGACTCCTTTGGGCACGCGGCCGGAGATGTGCTCCTGGGCCGGCTCGCGACCGCCCTGACTCACGCCGTGGAGGAGCACGGCCGGGCCTACCGGCTCGGCGGCGACGAGTTCTGCGTGCTCCTGCACGGCCGCTTCCAACGTCATGACCCGGTGGTGACCGCCGCGGCGGCCGCCCTCCTCGAGCAGGGCAGGGCCTTTACGGTGAGCGCTTCGCTCGGCATGGCCGTGCTGCCCGACGATGCCGCCACCGCCTCGGCCGCCCTCCAGCTCGCCAACGAGCGGATGTACGCGGACAAGGCAGGGGAACCCGGTGCCGCTCGGGCCCAGGCCCGCGACGTCCTCATGCAACTGCTCTCCGAGCGCACGCCCGGCCTCCACCATCACGTGACCAGCGTCCGGTCTCTGGCCAGCATGGTCGGAACCGACCTCGGGCTGGACTCCGAGCAGATCGATGAGCTGCTGCGAGCCGCGGAGCTGCACGACATCGGCAAGCTCGCAGTTCCCGACCAGATCCTCGACAAGCCGGGACCGCTCTCAGAACCCGAATGGCGCTTCATGCGTGAGCATCCGGCGATCGGCGAGCGGATCCTAAATGCGGCGCCCGCCCTGCGACCGGTGGCCCGGCTGGTCAGGGCAAGCCACGAGCGCTGGGACGGCGGGGGCTACCCGGACGGATTGGCCGGCGACAAGATCCCCCTCGGCGCGCGGATCGTCGCGGTCTGCGACGCGTTCGAGGCGATGACGTGCGACCGCTGCTATCAGCATGCTCGCAACCAGGAGGACGCCCTTGCCGAGCTGCGCCGCCACGCCGGCACGCAATTCGACCCCGCTGTGGTGGCGGCGATCGGCCGCGCCCTGGACGCTGCCGCCGAGCCGCCGACTCAGCGCGGGGACGAAGTGCAAACTCGCTGACCCGGCCCCGCCGTAACATCCCCCCGGTCAACGACTGAGCGAGGAGACGGCCGTGAAAGTTGACCCACAGAGCGAGCTGTCCTACGCGCGAGGAGCCGCCACCCCGGCCCTGCACGAGGAAACAATCGGCGCCAACCTGGATCAGGCGATCATGCGTCATGGGGACCGCGAGGCGTTGATCTCCTGTCACCAAGGGACGCGACTGACTTACGCGCAGCTAGGCGCCGAGGTCGACAAGCTCGCCCGCGGACTGATCGCCGCTGGGCTGACGCGGGGAGATCGGCTGGCCATCTGGAGCCCCAACCGGGTCGAGTGGACGCTCGTTCAATATGCGACCGCCAAGCTAGGCGTGATCCTGGTCAACATCAATCCCGCCTACCGGACCTCCGAGCTCGAGTACGTCCTGCGCCAGTCTGGCTGCCGGATGCTGATCGCCGCGCCGGTCTTCAAGACCTCCGACTACCGCCACATGGTGGCCGAGGTCCTTCCGGGGCTATCCGAGCTCGAGCGGGTGGTGTTCCTCGACGGGTCCGAGTGGGATGAGCTTGTGGCGTCGGCCTCGGAGGTGCCGGCCGAGGAGCTCTCCGCCCGCAGTGCCCAGCTGGCTCCCGACGACGCGATCAACATCCAGTACACGAGCGGCACGACCGGATTTCCCAAGGGAGCGACGCTCACCCACCGCAACCTGCTCAACAACGGCTTCATGGTCGGCGAGGGCTGCCGCTACACCGAGGCTGACCGGGTCTGCATCCCCGTGCCCTTCTACCACTGCTTCGGCATGGTGATTGGAAATCTCGCCTGCACCTCACACGGGGCGGCGATGGTCATCCCCGCTCCCGCCTTCGAGCCGGAGGCGACCCTGGCCGCCGTCGCCGCCGAGCGTTGCACATCGCTCTACGGCGTGCCGACAATGTTCATCGCCATGCTCGGGCATCCTGACTTCGGCCGCTACGACCTGCAATCGCTGCGGACGGGAATCATGGCCGGGTCGCCGTGCCCGGTCGAGGTCATGCGCCGCGTGATCGAGCGCATGCACATGAGCGAGGTCGGTATCTGTTACGGCATGACTGAAACTTCCCCTGTGTCGACCCAGACCGCGTTCGACGACCCCCTGGAGAAGCGGGTGGGTACCGTCGGCCGGGTGGTGCCCCACGTCGAGATCAAGATCGTGGATAGTGGGCGCGAGGATGCCAGCGGCGAGACCGTGCCGCGCGGCGAAAGCGGCGAGCTTTGCACCCGCGGCTACAGCGTCATGCTCGGCTATTGGAACGACTCCGAGCGCACCCGGGAGGCGATCGACGAGGACGGCTGGATGCACACTGGAGATCTGGCCGAGATGGACGCCGAGGGCTACGTCAACATCGTGGGCCGGATCAAGGACATGGTCATCCGCGGTGGCGAGAACGTCTATCCCAGGGAAATCGAGGAGTTTCTCTACGGGCATCCAGATGTCGCCGATGTCCAGGTCATCGGGGTGCCGGATCAGCGCTACGGGGAGGAGCTGATGGCCTGGATCATTGCCCGCGAGGGAGCATCGCTGGACCGCGAGCAGATCGATACGTACTGTCGAGGCAAGATCGCCCATCACAAGATCCCTCGGTACGTGAAGCTGGTCGACGCCTTCCCGATGACCGTCACCGGCAAGGTGCAGAAGTTCAAGCTGCGCGAACTGGCGGTAAGGGAGCTCGAGCTTGACGCGTCGGCATCCATCAAGACGGCCTGAGCGCCGAGCCTGTAGCTGCCTACCTGTGCTCACGGCCCGCTAACCCTCAGACCACAAGTCGGTCACTCTCCGGCCGCTGGCGGCCCAGGCGCTCGTTTCTGGGGGCCAACCCCCCTTCAAGAGTCCTGCCAGCCAGACGTCCGTGTTCACCGTTGGCCTCTAACCTTTCGAGGAAACTCATGCTCGCCAATCTCAAAATGACTCCGATCGCCCACCCATGAGCGGCGCCGAATTTGGTCTCGCCCTGTCGGTGTTCCTCGCCTGCATGGTGGAGGCGGTGGAGGCCCTGACGATCGTTCTGGCGGTGGGCTTCACCCGCAGCTGGCGCTCGACCTTCACCGGCGTCGGTGCCGCCGTCGTGCTGCTGGCCGTGGTCACAGGAGCGCTGGGGCCGGCGCTGACCTCGCTGCCCATCAATGTCCTGCGCGTGGTCGTCGGCGGTCTCCTGCTGGTATTCGGACTGCAATGGCTGCGCAAGGCGATTCTCAGAGCCTCCGGCCACAAGGCCCTGCACGACGAGGCGGGGATCTTCGTGGAGCAGCGCGCGGCGGCCAGCGGCGCTGGATCGGTGGCCAGTGGCTTGGACGGCTACTCGTTCACCGTGGCTTTCAAGGGTGTTTTCCTCGAGGGGCTCGAGGTGATCTTCATCGTGCTCACCTTCGGCGCCAACCAGCATCGGGTCGACCTGGCCGCGATTGCCGCGGGCGTCGCGGTGGCCATGGTCATTCTCGTCGGGCTCGTGGTCCACGCGCCGCTGTCGCGCGTACCCGAGAACACGATGAAGTTCGGGGTCGGAGTGATGCTGACCTCATTCGGGATGTTCTGGGCGGCGGAGGGGGCCGGAGCCCACTGGCCCGGCACCGACGCGGCCCTGCTCGGCCTGATTCCCGGTACACTGATCCTCGCCCTGGCCATGGTCGCTGTCACGCGCCGCCGTCCCGGCGAGCCCACGTCGTCGCCGGCGCCGCGCGATGAGACCGCGGTGCACGCATGAGCCGGCTGGAGGCACTCGCTCGCTTCGTCTGGGATTTCGTGGTCGGCGACGACTGGCGGATCGCGCTGGTGGTGATCGTGGGCCTGGCGGTGACGGCGATCGTGGCTGGAGCCGGCGCGGCGGCCTGGTGGATCCTGCCCGTGGCCACTTTGGGCGTGCTCGGCCTGTCGGTCTGGCGAGCGGCACGCTCAGGCGCGTAGCCGGCCACCGGGGGCGGCTCGCCGCCCCGGCGGCGCCAGCTTGGCTGGCTGTGGCGGTGGCGGCTACCTGGTCAGCGCCCGGGGATCGGCTTGGCTGACGCGATTGCTCTGCCGCTCGCGCTCCTCGCGCTGACGGCTACGCTGGCCATCGCGCTGGTCAGGCCCCGGCACGCGTCCGAGGCCGCCGCGGCGTTGGCCGGCGCCGTCGTGCTGCTGGCCGTGGGAGCAATCAGCCTCTCCCGGGCCGAAGCCTCGCTGCGGTCGCTGGGGCCGACGGTCGGCTTCCTGGCCGCCCTGCTCCTGATCGCCGAAGGATGCCGGCGCGAGGGTCTGTTCAGAGCCATCGGCAACCTCATCGCCCGGCGCTCGGGGCGTGACCCTCGCCGGCTGCTGGCCTTCGTGTTCGTGGTCGCCTCAGCGGTGACGATCGTTCTCGGGCTCGATGCCACCGTCGTGCTCCTGCCGCCGATCGTGCTCGCCACCACCGCCCGCCTGAGCACCGATCCCAAGCGCCCGCTCTACGCCTGCGCCCACCTGGCCAACTCCGCGTCGTTGCTGCTGCCGGTCTCCAACCTCACCAACCTCTTGGCCTTCCGGGCCAGCGGCCTGTCCTTCGCGCACTTCGCCGTCCTGATGGCGCTGCCAACGATCGGCGCGGTGGCGGTCGAATGGCTGGTCATCTCGCGCTGGCCGCCGGACGCGGCGAGCCAAGATGGCGAGGGGCTGCGGGCTGATGCACGCGGGGTCGGGGTCGAGGCGGGGGCCCGGGTGGGGGCGCCCGCCGGGACAAGCGCCGAGACCGAGCGGCCGCTGCCCCGCTTTGCCGTCGCCGTGCTCGGACTCACCCTGGTTGGCTTTGCGCTCAGCTCACCGCTCGGCGTTGCCCCCGTCTGGGTGGCCGTGGCCGGGGCGCTGGCCATCAACCTGCCGGTTCTGTGGGCTGGGGCCGGGCCGGGCGTGGAAACGGTGACCGGGCTCGTGCGCGCCGCCGAGCCGGGCTTTCTCATCTTCGTGTTCGGGCTCGGGGTGATCGTGGCCACCGCCGGTGAGCACGGGCTCACGAGTGCCGTCCGCGACGTGCTGCCGTCGGGTGCCACGCTCGCTGACCTGATCCTGGTGGCGGGGATCAGCGCCGTGCTGGCCAACCTGGTCAACAACCTGCCGGCGACCCTGATCCTGATCCCGGTCGCGGCCGGCTTTGGCACAGGGCCGGTCCTGGCCGTCCTGGTCGGGGTCAACGTCGGACCCAACCTGGCCCAGGTCGGCTCCTTGGCCACGCTGTTGTGGCGGCGGGTGCTCCGGGCCGAGGGGGTCGGGTATGAGGCGGGGGAGTTCGTGCGCCTGGGACTTGTGACCGTGCCACCAGCGTTGGTGGCAGCGGCCGGCCTGCTCTGGCTCTCGCTGCAAGTCTTCTGAGGGGCGCCGGGGCGACGAGGCGAGGGGGGGAGGGAGCCGATTGGCTGCGGCGAGGACGGATGGCCCCACCGGCGGCAGAGGGCGGATGGCCCCACCGGCGGCAGAGGGCGGTGGCCCCACCAGCGGCAGAGGGCGGTGGCCCCCACCGGTGACAGAGGGCGGTGGCCCCACCGGCGGCGGTGACCTGCAAAAGGTGACAAAGCCTGGACCTGCCGCCCGAGTTTGTCACCACACGCAGGCTGAGCCCCAATTTTGCGCCGATCTCGCCGGGCGCGAGCAAGATTGTCACCGCATGCATGCCCGAGTGCGCCCGGCCGGTCGGGCGGCCGCACCCCGATCATGTCCGCCGGGCCAGCACCGCCCATCGTGCGAGGAGCCCGAGGGTAACAAGGGCAAGGCCGGCGCCGACTTCCTGGTTCACCGGGAGACCGGTGTTAGGCAGGCTGGGCGCGGCGGTGGCCGTTGTCGCCCGGTTGGTCGGGGTGGTCGGCTGGTTGGTCGAGGTGGTCGGGGTGGTCGGCTGGTTGGTCGAGTTGGTCGGGGTGGTCGGCTGGTTGGTCGAGTTGGTCGGGGTGGTCTGTACGGTGCTGCTCGGGCTTGCGGCTGCGGGTACCGGACGCGCCGTCGTAGCGGCCAAGACCGTGACCGTTCCGTGCATGAAGGGGTGGATCGAGCAGAAGTAGGCGTAGGTGCCGGGGGCGGTGAACCTGTGTGAGGCGCTGTGACCGCGGCTCAACAGGCCGGTGTCGAAGCTTCCGTCGCGAGCGGTCGCGGTATGGCCACTTGGGCCGGAGTTCGTCCAGGTGACGGTGTCGCCGACGTGGATGGTGACCGGGGCCGGCGTGAAGTGGAAGTCAGCGATTCCCACCGCAGGGTCGCGGGCGGCGCGGGCTAGGTGCTGGGCCCCGGAGATCGAACGCCGACGTGGCGGGTGCGCCGGCGAGGCGAACGCGCCGGGTCGAGGCGACCCTGGGGCGACGGCCACCGCCAGGGCGCGTGATTGGCTGGGGGTGGCTGCGATGACCCCTGTGGACCGTGGGAGTCGCGGTACAGAGGCAAGGTTGGGAGAGAGCGCGCCAAGGCGCGGCCTCCCACCACGCCGGTGGTCAGCCGGCGCGGCCCGGGCTAGGGCGCCCGCCGGCAGCGTCGTGGCC